>JANLSO010000171.1:0-30906 GCA_031362405.1 Thermoleophilia bacterium
CAATGGAGGAAACCGCTTCTGACGAGCGATCCGGCGATGTCATGTCACTTGTGTGGCACCAGATTTGTCAGAAGCGGCGCACGACGCGGTAGGCGGTGTCTCGTTGGACGGCGCGGCGGCCGGTGGCTTCGATGGCTTTGATCATGCGTTCGGTGTCGAGACGGAAGGCCGTGCCGGCGGCACGGACGACGTTCTCCTCGATCATGATCGAGCCCATGTCGTCGCAGCCGAACTCCAGCGCGAGCTGGCCAATGCGGAGGCCCTGGGTAACCCACGACGACTGGAAGTGGTCGAAGTTGTCGAGGTACAGGCGGCTCACCGCAAGAGTCATCAGGTAGTCGGCAGCCGTGGTGTGTTGATGGTCGTCGCCGCGACGGCTGCCGCCCCCTGACTGGTAGCTCCAGCAGACAAACGCGCGGAAACCGGGCTGCTCGTCTTGCAGTTCGCGCAGCCGGCGCATGTGCTCGATGCGCTCGTCGAGGGTGTCGACGGTGCCGTACATCATGGTCGCGCTGGTCGACAGGCCCGCTCGGTGGGCCGCGCGCATCACGCCGAGCCACTCGTCGCTGGTGGTCTTCTTAGGGGCGATGATCTGACGCACCCGGTCGACGAGAACCTCTGCGCCGCCCCCCGGCAGCGAATCGAGGCCCGCGGCCATCAGCCGAGCGATCGTGTCGTCGAGCGACAGCTTCGAGAACTGCGCGATGTGCAGGATCTCCGACGGCGACAGGGCGTGCAGGTTAATCGGGTAGCGCGCCTTGATACTCGCGAAAAGATCCTCGTAGAAGTCGATGCGAAGGCCGGGGTGGTGGCCGCCCTGCAGCAGCAGCGCGGTGCCGCCGAGAGCGAGGGTCTCCTCGATCTTTCGGAAGATGACCTTCTTCGGAAGGACATAGCCCTCGGGGTCACGGGGCAGCCGATAGAAGGCGCAAAAGTCGCAGTCGGTGATGCAGAAGTTGGTGTAGTTGACGTTCCGGTCGATGACGAACGTGACCTCGTCGGGCCGGACCCGCGCATCGCGCACGGCCTTGGCCGCCTGGCCGACGGCGATGAGATCTCCTGAGCCGAGCAGCGTGCGGGCATCAGCGTCGGTGATCCGCTCGCCGGAACGGGCGCGGTCGAGGATGTCAGTGACGTCGGGGGGGGCGAGTGTGGTCATGGCGTGACTTTCGTGGTGCGGCTATGCCGCGAGAATCGGAAGTTGATGCACTTCGCCGGCAGCGTGCGCCAGCTCCAGGAATCGCGCCAGCCCGGAGCGCTCCGCTGCGCCAAAACCGTAGCTCAGGCGCTGCAGATACGCCGCGATGAAGTCGCGCGGGAAGGGGAAGCGCTGCGCGGCCGCGGCGATCACGCTCGCCGGGTCGGCGCCGAAACGCCGCTGGGCCTCGGTAAGGAGCACAGAGAGCTCGGCAAGGACCTCCTCTTGGCCCGCCGACAGGTCGCGACGGGCCGCCCAGACGGCGAAGACCATCGGCAGGCCGGACGCCTCACGCCACATCTCACCGAGATCCGCGTGGTAGGGGGCGAACGCGACGCGCACACCCTGCAGGGCCTCGTCACCGATCAGAAGCACCGCGTCGACGGTCTCGAGGGCATCCACCGGCCGTTCATCGAGAATCGTGAAGTCGACATCCGGCCCGATCAGCACCCGCAGCAGGGCAACCGACGTCGCGCTGTCGGGCGTCACGGCGACCGAGCGGATTCGGGCAAAGGGGACACGTGAGAACACCTGAATCGAATCGACGGCGCCCTCGGCGCTGATCGACGCGACGGGAACGATGCGCAGGACGTCCGAGTTGCGCGCGAACTCGATCGACGACATCGCCGAAACGTCCAGGCCACCTTCCACCAGCGCGCGGTTGAGCGCCGTCGGAACGCCGTCGGTGAACTCGATGTTGTCGCCGCCCGCCGCCTCGAGGTGATGGTAGAGCG
The DNA here is from genome assembly GCA_031362405.1 of Thermoleophilia bacterium. GTDB lineage: Bacteria > Actinomycetota > Thermoleophilia > Miltoncostaeales > Miltoncostaeaceae > JANLSO01. The sequence goes on from JANLSO010000171.1 coordinate 1,933, forward strand.
GGTACATGTTCAGCGCCTTGATGCGTCCGACGCGCAGCGTCATACCGTGCGCTCCTGCGCGCGGCGTCCGATCGCCGCAGCCAGATGGTCAGGGTCGGCGGTGTCGTCGGGCGGGATCTGCCAGTCGGTCGCACCGAACGATGCGGCGACCTGTGCGGCGGCGGCCCCGACAAGGCGCCAGTCGACTCGAATCAACGGCCCGTCGCCAAGCGCGAGGCGGGCGACCGCAGTCACGGCGAGATCCTCGACACCCCACGAGCCGGGGCGACCATCGGTTCCCTCTGCGGGCGTGAGACGCACCGCCGCCAGCCGACCCGTTTGTTCGGCGAGCGCGCCGAGGGCGAGGAGCCGGTCGACCACCTCCGACGCGGCGACACCCGCTCCGTAGCGAACGACGGCCTCACTGGAGCGGCCCTCGGCGTGCGCGGCGCGGTGTACGTCGATCGGGCCCTCATCCTCACCATCGGTGAGCCATTCGGCGGGCGCCGGAGAGCGCGACCAGGTGACGACGCCAGACGGAACACCGGCGGCTGCGGCGGCGGCGAGGGGGTCGGGCGGGTCGAGGAAACCGATGAGGGTCTCGCGGGTCGTCATGCGTACCGGTCCACAACGCCGTCGGCGATCGCGGCGAGCGCGGCGACATCTGCACCGTCGAGCGGGCCGTCGAGCTGGCAACGGGCGCGAGCCACGTACGCCAGCGCCCGTTCGCGGGCCTCGGCCGTCCCGGGGTGGCCGGCCAGGTGCTCACAGCACGACTCGATCGCCTCGGGTGTGTGCGCCGACGCCAGCCGACCGGCAAGGGCGGGCTCGTGCCGCAGCGCAAGGATCACCGGCAGCGTGACGGTGCCGTCGCGCAGATCAGCCCCCCGGCGCTTACCCGTGCGTGAGGGCGACCCGGTGACGTCGAGGATGTCGTCGAAGATCTGAAACGCCAGACCGACGGCGTGCCCGAACTCGGCGAGTGCCGTCTCGGTCGCCGCGTCGGCGCCACCGAGCATCGCCCCGAGTCGACAGGACGCCGCAAACAGTGACGCCGTTTTGCGCCCACAGCGATCGAGATAGGCCTCTTCGGTGAGGTCGAAGTCGAAGGCGGCGCGCTGCTGCGCCAGTTCACCCAGGGAGAGATCAAGGGCCGCACCGGCGAGCACCTCGACCGCCGCGGGCATTCCGGCGCCCGCGAGCTCGGAGAATGCGCGGGCGAACAGGAAGTCACCGACCTGGATCGCCGCGGAGGCTCCGCGGGTGCTTGCCACCGTGGGGCGCCCGCGGCGCAGGGTTGCACCGTCGAGCAAATCGTCGTGGACGAGCGTCGCCATGTGCACCAGCTCCGCCGCCGCGGCGGCGCGGATGAGCGCATCGCTCGTGTGGAACTCCCGCGGGGCACAGCAGAACACGAGCAGGGGCCGCAGGCGCTTGCCCCCCGCCGCCAGGGTGTCGGCGGCAGGCTCGGCGACGAGCGGTGTCCCCTGCGATGCCGCACGGTGCAGACGCTCTTCGCAGGCCGGTAGCACCTCGGCGGCGAAGGCCGTCACCGCGGCCGGGCCGTGGGCGGTGGAGGTCAACGCGGTGCCCGTGCGTAGTGCAGTGCCACCATTCCCCCGGCGAACAGTTGCCAGCGAACATCGACCAGACCGACGCCCGCCATCTGGGAGGCGAGCTTCTTCGGTTCAGGGAAACGACGCACCGACGCCGGCAGGTAGCCGTAGGCCGCGCCATCTTTGCCGAACACCTTGCCGAGCACGGGAACCATCCGGTCGAACCACGTCGCGGAGAACTGGCGGAGTCGGGTGGGCGTGGTGATCTCCAAGACAACCACCCGGCCCTCGGGCTTCACGACCCGACGCATCTCGGCCAACCCTGCGTCGAGGTCGCTGAGGTTCCTCACCCCGAACGCTGCGGTGGCGGCCGCGAAGGTGTCGTCGACGAACGGCAGCGCCAGCGCGTCGCCCTGCACGAACTCCACGTCGAGCCGCTCCCGGCGTGCCTTCTCGCGGCCCAGTTCGAGCATGTTCTCGGCGAAGTCCAGGGCAACAACACGGCCAGAGCCGGTCACGCGGCGGGCAAGCGCAAAGGCGAGATCCCCGGTTCCTGTGCAGCAGTCGAGCACCGTGTCACCGGCCGCGACGTCTGCCGCCGCGGCGGCGGCCTCGCGCCAGCGACCGTCGAGCCCGGCCGTCATCAACCGGTTGAGACGGTCGTACCGCGGGGCGATGCGATCGAACATCGACTGCACCTCTTCGGCGGGAAGCCGCCCCGAGAGCGGGTCAGACGCCACGGGGGTCGTCATGTGGCCTCGCCCCATCGCGCAAGCAGGTCGTGCGTGACCTCGAGGTGATCGAGGGCCTTGCCGACCATGAAGTCGACGAGGTCGTCGACGGAGGCCGGGTGGTTGTAGAAGCCCGGCATCGCGGGCATCACGATCGCTCCGGCCCGAGTGACGGCGGCCATGTTCTCTAGGTGAATGAGGTTGAGGGGCGTCTCACGCGGCACGAGCACCAGCCGGCGGCGTTCCTTGAGCATCACGTCGCAGCAGCGGTGGATGAGGTTGCGGGCCGTGCCGTGCGCGATGCAGGCGAGGCTCGCCCCCGAGCAAGGCATCACGAGCGCCGCGGGCGCCAGCGACGAGCCGCTGGCAAACGGTGCTGTGAGGTCGTTGAGGCCGAGGATCGTCACCTGAGCGGGGTCGGTCGCGTAACGCGCGACGAACTCACGGACGACGATGTCGGTGTTCGCGGGGGCCTCGCGGCCGCCGTGAAACAGCTCGTGGTTGATGACATGCGCGCCTGAACCGCTGACGCAGAGCCCGACTTCACAGCCGGCGGCCGTCAACGCGCGGAGCGCACCTGCTGCGTAGGGGGCTCCGCTGGCACCGGTTACCCCGAGGAAGATGCGCATCACACCACCGAGGTTAGACGCCGCCCCGCCGACTCAGAACGGGGTCCGGCGGCGCACCGCGGGACCCCGCCTGGGGCGGGTGAGATCGAGGGCGCTGGGTGCGCCTACTTGACCGTGTACTTGGTACCGAGGCCCGTCAGGAACGTCGCGAGGGCGTCGTACTGCTCCGGGGTGAACTTGTCGAACTTCGGCATCGCAGAGCCGGGGGTCTTGGACTGCGGGTCTTTCAGATGGGCGATCTGCCACGCGGCGTCATGCCCCGCGACCGCTCCCTCCTTGTCCAGCGCTGGCCCGATGTTGCCGCCCTTCCCGCCAAGCGCATGACACGACGCGCAGCCATTGCCTTGGAAAATCTTCAGCCCGGCCTCACCCTTGGCGTCGAGTCCCGTGATGGGAATGGCAGCCGCGCTCGCCGTCTCAGACGTCGCGCCCTTGTAGGTGAGCCACCCGATACCGGCAAACACGAAGACCGCGGTAGCCAGAGCAATCGGGCGGCGGTTGATGCGCCGCTCCGGGCCCTGATCGAGGAATGGGGTGATGATCAAAAGCACGATCAGGATGTTCGGGACAATGAACGTGGCCATGATCACCGGGGTGAGGGCGTTGTCGTTCTTGAAGATCTTCAGCAGCTCGAACAGGAAGAAGAAGTACCACTCGGGCCGCGGCACGAAGTCGGTCGATGCCGGGTTGATCGGCTCGCCCACCTCGATGCGCTGCCAAATGGCGAGGAAGATGACGAAGCCGATCGCGAGCATTGCGACGATGTGATCTTTGTAGATCGCGTAGGGCATGAACGGCTTGCCCGTGGCTTTGGCTCCGGCGTATTCCTTCTTGTACGCCTCTCTTTGGGCCCGGTTCACGAGGGGCCTCCGGCGGTGACCTTCTCGGGGACGGCCGGAGCCGAGGTCACCTCGCGACGACCGTAGGGCAGCCGCTCACGGGCCGCGGCGCGCTTGGCCGACTCCTCATCACGGGCGAGCCGGGTAAGGCGCTTGGCCCACGGCGGCTCGGTGATCCCGAGCTTCGCGATTAGGTAGAGGTGTATCCCCATGAAGGTGGCTATACCGCCGGGTATCACGAGCATATGGATGGAGTAGAAGCGCGACAGGGTGTCGCCGTTGAACTCCGTTCCCGCCCGCAGGACGTCGGCGATGTACGGGCCCACGATCGGGGCACTGGCGGTGATGTTCATCGCGACCACCGTGGCCCAGTAGGCCTTTTGGTCCCACACCAGCAGGTAGCCGGTCAGGCCCATGAACATGGTCATGAACAGCAGGATCGCGCCCGTCACCCAAGTGAGCTCACGCGGGTATTTGTAGGAGCCCATGATGAACACGCGGCCCATGTGCAGGAACACCAGCACGATCATCGCGCTGGCGCCCCACTTGTGCATGCCGCGCACCAGCCAGCCCCACGTCACATCGTTGGTGATGTGCTGGATGCTCGAGTACGCCGTGGTGGTGTCGGGCTTGTAGTACATCGCGAGGAAAATGCCGGTCACGGCCTGCATGCCGAAGATCGCCATGACGGCGAAACCGAGAGTCTGGAACCAGCTTGTCTCGGCGGGGATGTTGCGGAACAAGAACCAGTTGAGGCCCGTCTTGGCGCCGGTGCGCTCGTCGACGTACCCGCCGACGGCTTGGCCGACCTGAGCGACGGGGTTCTTGGGGCCGATGTCCTTTGTGGTCATCTGCGCTTCCTAAAGGGGGTAGAGGTTCGCGAGCACGCCGTCGACCGGCTCGCCCGGACCATGGAGCTTGAAGGGCTTCTGGTCGGCGTCAATGGAGTACGGCTTGCCGATCAACACGCGATCGGCGGGCTTCGCGTCTTTGATCACGACGTCCTTGCCCTTGCCGTCGACGACCTTCACGTCGAAACGGTCGAGCGGGCGCGGCGGCGGGCCGGCGGTGACGCGGCCCAGCGAGTCGTACGCGCCGCCGTGGCACGGGCAGGAGTAGTTGTCGCCACCCGGTGAGTAGTTGACCGGGCAACCGAGGTGCGCACAGCGGTTCCAGATCGCCGTGAGCGTTCCATCTTTGCGGCGCAGGAAGACGCGTCGGTCGGCCTCGGGGTCAGGGCCAGAGACGGCGATCGATGACGTCTGGCCATCGGGGAAGTCAGACAGCGGGCCGATGTCGACCCAGCGGAAGTCTTCTCCACCGACGGTCGGCGCGACGGCGAACCCGACGACCGGCACGAGGATGGCCGCGGTCAAGACACCACCACCGGCGACCGCGATGCCCGTGAGGAACTTCGTCCGAGTGATGTATTCGGGATCCTCGTTGTGCGTGTCGCGCGGAGCCGGATCGGCGGCCCGGGGACCGCTGTACTGACCCCCGCTCCCGTTACCGGGAACGTCGGACCCATTACCTTGGCTGTCTGCCACGAACCCCCCTACCGCAAAAGGACGTACCGCGAGAGTGCGGTGCAGCCTTAGTCAAACAGACACGTGGTGTTTACCGAGGCACTGCCGCCGGGACACGTGTCCCCCAGGGGCGGGCGACCCGGCCCTCGTCGGGGGAAAAAGGCTGCATGAGCGGGAATTAGTGGATTCCAAACTCTGACCAACGGCGCGTCACACGATCGCGAATCTCCTCGCTCATGGCGATCTCCGGCGGCCAGTCGCGCACCAAACCCTCGCCGGGCAGCTTGCGGGTCGCGTCGAAACCGACCTTCGAGCCGTAGGCGAAATAGGGCGCGGCGTGGTCCAGGGCATCGACCGGACCCTCGGTGAGGAGCATGTCGCGCTGAGGGTCGACGTTGGAGAACGCGCGGAAGGCGACGTCGGAAAGGTCGTGTACGTCGACGTCGTGATCGACCACGATCACGCAGCGGGTCAGCGACAGCAGGCCCAATCCCCAGACGGCGTTCATCAGCTTTTTGGCGTGCCCGGGGTAGCGCTTCTTGACCGACACGATGGCGCAGTTGTGAAAGACGCCTTCCAGGGGGAGGTTCATGTCTTCGATATCGGGGACCGTCGTCTTGATCAGCGGCAGGAAGATGCGCTCCGTGGCCTTGCCGAGCCAGAAGTCTTCCATCGGGGGTTTGCCGACGATCGTCGTCGCGTAGATCGCGTCGCGGCGCGTCGAGATCGCGGTCACGTGGAAGGTCGGGTACATGTCGACGGGGGTGTAGAAGCCCGTATGGTCGCCGAAGGGCCCCTCTGGGCGCAGATCGTTGGCGTCGACATAGCCTTCGATCACGACCTCGGAGTTCGCCGGCACCTCGATGTCGACGGTGCGGCACGACACCATCTCGACGCTTTTGCCGCGCAGGAAACCGGCAAAGATCATCTCGTCGATGTGTTTGGGAAGCGGGGCGGTGGCGCTGTAGGTGACCGCCGGGTCGGTGCCGATCGCCACCGCGATGGGCACGCGGCCTTCGGAGTCGCGCAGGTGGGCGGCGCCGTCTTTGTGGATCTGCCAGTGCATCATCGCCGTGCGCGAATCCATCTTCTGGATGCGGTACATCCCGCAGTTGCGCACCCCGGTGACCGGGTCTTTGCTGAATACCAGCGGCAACGTGACGTAGGGCCCGCCGTCGTCCGGCCAGCAGGTGAGAATCGGCAACGTGTCGAGGTCGGGCGGATCGAGCCAGACCTCCTGGCAGGGGCCGCTTTTCACCAGCTTCGACGAAAACGAGGCCAGCTCACGCAGCTTGCCGAGAGCCTTGACCTTGTCCATGAGACCCTGGGGCGGTTGGAGTTCGAGCAGATCCTGGATGCGGCCGGCGATCGCGTCGAAGCTGGGGGTCTCCAGGCCCATGCACATGCGGCGTTCGGAGCCGAACTGGTTGATCAGCACCGGCAGATCGCTGCCGATCACGTTGCGAAACAGCAGCGCCGGCCCACGCGCTTTGGAGACCCGGTCGGTGATCTCGGTGATCTCCAAGTGCGGGTCGACCGGGGCGGTGATCTCCACCAGCTCACCGGCTTTGCGCAGCTGATCGATGAAGTCGCGTAGGTCACGGATCATGCGGCGAGCGCCTCCTGCAGATCGGTGAGATCGCCGAGGCTCGCGGCGAGCTCGGCGAGGGCCACCTCGTTGCCCGAGCCCAGGGCGACGGCGACCCCCGGGGTGCGCGGGGCGGCGATGGCGGCCACGGTGGCCCCCCAAAGCACCGGTAGCGCGTCACGGCGATTGTCGGCGACGAGTTCGGCAGACCGGGCGACAAGGTTCGCCAGGGCCTCGATCACAAACAGATCTCCGGCACGGGCGACCCGCACGAGGCCCGCCGCGTAGCAGTAGTCGCCGGCCAAGACGCGGTCAATGTTGGCGGTCGTGGCGAGATGGCGCGGTCGGCCATGATGGGCGAGGAAGCCTTCGAGGATCAGGTCGAGGCCATCGGCGTGCTCCGGGGCAAGGGGCGGGGACACGCGGGGCGCGAGCAGCGGGGGCGGAGAAACGGCGACGAGCCCACGGGCGAGCGTCGGCTCGGCGGCGAGTTCGGCTCTGACGCTCACGCGACGGCCTCGACCGCGGCGGCAAGCGCCGAGCGGGTGTGGGCGAGGTCGTCAGCGGTATGGCTGGTGCTGACGAACCACGCCTCGAACTGGGAGGGCGGCGGGTAGACACCACGATCCAGAAGCGCCCGGGCAAACGCACCGTAGGCCGCCGTGTCGCTGGCCGTCGCGCCGTCGTAGTCGGTTACTGGCCCCGGCGCGAAGAACGGCGTCAGCATCGAGCCGACCCGGTTGATGCGTACCGGGGCGCCCGAATCGACGATCGCGGCCGCGAGCGCAGCGCCCTGCTCTTCGAGCAGCTCGTAGACCCCGTCGGCGGCGAGCTCGCACAGAAGGGCCATGCCGGCGCTGGTGGCCAGGGGATTACCGGAGAGCGTGCCTGCTTGGTAGCAGGGGCCCTCAGGCGCGAGCTCGCGCATGACGTCACGGCGACCGCCGAACGCCCCTACCGGCAGACCGCCGCCGATGATCTTCCCGAAGCAGGTGAGGTCGGCCCGCACGCCGTAGCGCTCTTGGGCTCCGCCGCGGGCGATGCGAAACCCGGTGATGACCTCATCGAGAATGAGTAGCGCCCCGGCGCGGTCGCAGGCGGCGCGCAGGCCGGCGAGGTACCCGTCGGCCGGCGGCACGACGCCCATGTTCCCGGCGACCGGTTCGATGATGATCGCCGCGGCGCCCTCGAGCGCGATTTCCGCGGCAGCGACATCGTTGTAGGGCACCGACCGGGTCAGCGCCGTGACCGCGGCGGGGATGCCGGGGCTCGACGGCACGCCGAGGGTTGTCGGGCCGCTGCCGGCCTGCGACAGCAGGGGGTCGACGGCACCGTGGTAGCCGCCGATCGCCTTGACGATCACATCACGGCCGGTCGCCGCGCGTGCCAGGCGAATCGCCCCGGTCACGGCCTCACTGCCGGAGCTCGTCATCCGCAGCTGCTCGACCGACGGGTACGCGGCGATGACGCTCTCGGCAAAGGTGATCTCACGCTCGGTCGGGGCCCCGTAGGAGGTCCCGCGCGGGAGGGCTTCGATCAGCGCGCGAGCCACCTCAGGGTGGGCGTGCCCGAGGATCGCCGGGCCCCAGGTCGCGAGGTAGTCGACGTACCGATTGCCGTCGGCGTCCCACACATGCGGCCCAACCGCGCGGTCGATGAACAGCGGGTCGCGGCCGATCGAGCGCATCGCCCGCACCGGCGAGTTGACCCCGCCGACAAGCACCCGCTGGGCACGGGCGAACAGCTCGGCGCTGCGCGACCCCGCAGGCGCGCTCAGGCCGGGCTCCACCGCGGTAGCTCGGCCCCGGCCAGCGCCAGGTCTTCCCACTCGCGGTAGTCGGGGGTGAAATACACGAGCCGGATCTTCTTGAACTCGTAGGTCGAGTAGAGCACCGCGCGACGGTCGGGCTCGGCGATGCCCGTTTCCTTCGCGATCGCCTCGATCGTCTCCTCACACGCCTCTTTCGAGCGGGCGTGGACCATCGTGAAGATCGAGTACGGCCAGTCGTCGTAGACCGGGCGCTTGTAGCAGTGCGACACCGCGCTGAAGGCGGCCATCTGGGGCCCGATCGCCTCGAGTTGATCCTCGGGGACCTTCCAGACGGCCATGCCGTTGGCACCGAACCCGGCCCGACGGTGGTTCAGCACGGCGGCGAAACGGCGCATGTAGGTGCGATCGATGAACGTCTGCGCCCGCTGAAGAAGCTCTTCGGGGCTCATCCCGGCTTCATCGGCCCACACGTCGAACGGGCGCGAGACGGCGGGCAGATCGCGCTGCAGGATCTCGATGCCGCGGCGGTCGTCGTCGGTCGGGAGCACGCCGTCGCCGCGCTGCGGCGCGGGTTTGGGGGCCGCGTCGCGGGCGGTGTTCTCGCGCTCGCCGGTCATGTCGAGCTGCACGTTGATCTTGTAGAGCTTGATCGTCGGCAGCAGGCGCATCGAGGTGGCACCGGTCGCCTCGGTGAGGTGGTTCATGGTGTCTTCGAGGCTCATCCGCGCGCCGGGCTCGACGGCCAACGTGAACCAGAGGTTGAAGTGGTGGGTGCGCCGGTAGTTGTGGCTGACGCCCGGGTGCCCGCCGACGATGGCCGCCGCGTCGAACAGGCGGTCTTCCGGATAGCTGGCGGCGATCAGCGTACTCTCGTAGCCCAGGGCACGCGTGTCGAAGATCGCCGAGATCTGACGCACGATGCCGGCCTGGCGCAGCACGTCGATGCGGCGCAGCACCTCGGCCTCATCCATGTCGATCATCGCGCCGATCTCGGCGAAGGGAGTTCGCGACATGGGCAGACCCGCCTGGAGGGCGTTCAGGAGGGCCTTATCGCGCTCGTCGGGCTTGTGATTGATGCGCTCGTCGCGGGCGGTGGTGGTCACGGGGTCTCCTGAAGCCAGCGGGCGGCGTCTTCGGCGTAGTAGGTGATGACGGTATCGGCACCTGCGCGCACGATCGCCGTGAGCGTCTCCAACGCCGCGGTACGCTCGTCAAGCCAGCCGCGTTCCGCGGCGGCTTTGATCATCGAGTATTCACCGCTGACGTGGTACGCGGCAACCGGCAGGCCCGTCGTCTCGCGGACCCGGTGGATGACGTCGAGGTAGTGGACGGCGGGCTTCACCATCACCATGTCGGCGCCCTCGGCGATATCGGCAACCACCTCGCGCACGGCTTCACGAGCGTTCGCGGGGTCCATCTGGTACCCGCGTCGGTCGCCGAAACCGGGCGCCGAGCCGGCGGCCTCGCGGAACGGGCCATAGAAGGCGGAGGCGTACTTGGCGGCATACGAGAGGATCGCCGTGTTCTCGAAACCGTCGGCGTCGAGCGCGGAGCGAATGGCGGCGACGCGGCCGTCCATCATGTCGCTCGGGGCGACGATGTCGGCACCCGCCTCGGCGTGGCTGACCGCCACCCGGGCGGTCACCTCGATGCTCGAGTCGTTGTGCACATCGCCGTCGACGATCAGGCCACAGTGACCGTGATCGGTGTAGGCGCAGAGGCAGACGTCGGTGATCACGACGAGCTCGGGAGCCGCCTGCTTGATCGCGGCAACGGCGGCCTGGACGACGCCGTCCGGGTCGTAGCTGGAGGTCGCCTCGGCATCTTTCTGGTCGGTCACGCCGAACAGGAGAACCGCCGGGATTCCCGCCTCATAGGCGCGTCGTGCGCGGGCGGCGAGGAGGTCGGGAGACTGGCGGGCCGTTCCGGGAAGCGAAGCGATCGGCTGCTCGACGCCATGGCCCGCGACGGCGAACAGCGGCAGAATCAGCTGGTCGGCCGACAATCGCGTCTCCCGCACTATCCGGCGGATGCCTGATCCGGCGCGCAGACGCCGCGGTCGAGATGTCGGAAATGCAGGCATGGTCGAGCGATTTTCCACAGTCGCCCGAGTGTACCCCCGGTTTGCCGACAAACACGCGTGACCTGCGTCAGGTCTGTGGCAAGCTGACGCTATGGCCGATCAACCTGTCCTTGTTGTCTTCGGCGCCCGGAACGTGGGTCGCGCGATCATCGGCGAGCGGCTTGCCGTGGGCTGGAAGGCGCTGGCCATGGTCCGCAGCGAGGAGACCGCCGACCTGGTGCGTGAGTCGCACCCGACGGCGACCGTACTGCGCGGGGACGCGGCAGACCCGATCGGCGTCGCGGAGGCTCTTGCCAAGGCCAACCGTGATCTTGGTGGGATTGATCTCGTCGTCAATGCGATCACGGCGCCTCCCTCCGGCCAGCCGTTCGGGGGTGGCCCGGTGATCGACGCTCCCGCCGAGCGCCTCGACGACTGGCTCGCCGGTTTCCTCCCACCCGCATGGCACGTGATGCGTCTGGCCGGGCAGGCCCTCGTGCACCGAGGAGCCGGCACGATCGTGCAGATCGCCGGTGGCTCGGCGCGCCGGTCGATGCCGAATCGCGGGCCCTGGGCCGTCGCCCAGCAGGGTGCCCGGGCACTCGCTCTGTCGCTCGCTCAAGAGCTCCGCCCCGTCGGTGTCCACGTCTGCGTGCTCGTGGCCGACGGCATGATCGTCACTGACCGCAACCCCATGCCGGGTGCCGCAGCCACCGACGCACTCACCCCGAGCGATGTGGCCGACGCCGTCGCCTATCTGCACTCCCAAAAGCCCAGCGCCTGGACCCACGAGATGACCCTCACCCCGGTGGCGGAGTCGTGGACCCCCTAGGAGCCCACCGGAGCAGACGGTATACCCGGTGCCAGACACCGGATATACCGTCTTTTCGGCGGCAACCGATGTGGCAGGGCTGAAGTGTCGCGAGTCGTCCCGGGGCCATCCACCTCGCTGCTTCTGGCCGCGTACTCGCAGGGGCTTTTCCCGATGGATGGCGAGGGGTCTGCTTCGGAACCGGTGCCGTTCTACGTCGCTGAGCAGCGGGCGGTGCTACCGATCGATGGCTTTCGGGTACCCCGCTCAGTTGCCCGGGGTCTGCGTCGCATCGACTACGAGATCCGTGTCGACACGGCCTTCAACGAGGTCACCGCCGCGTGCGCGTATGGGCGCGATGTCTGGCTGAGCCCGCGCCTCGCCGACTCGTACGTCGACCTTCACCGCGCCGGGTACGCCCACAGCGTCGAGGCCTGGTTCGCCGGGCGGTTGGTCGGTGGACTCTTTGGCGCCGCCCTCGGGGGCCTGTTCACCTCGGAGAGCATGTTTCACCTGACCCCTGACGCCGGCAACGCCGCCTTGGTCGCGACGGCCGGGCTGCTCGCCGCAGGGGGATTCACCCTTTGGGATATCCAGATGGCGACCGACCACACCCGCCGTTTCGGTGCCGAAGAACTTAGCCGAGCCGAGTACGACCGTCGACTCGCCCACGCTCTGGAGGTCCGCGCCCGGCTCCGCCCCTGAGGGTGCGCAGACGACACGAGAACTACCGGAAGTCGAGCACCCAACCGTTCGATCGGGGAGTGCGCACCCCGTCGGCGTGGGGGAATGTACGCCGGTGCGTCGAGAGGACGGTGACGGAGAGGTGGAACTCGTGGTCGAGCCCACCATGGCGCCCCTCGGGGCGTCAGTTCATGCGGATCCGGTTGCGCCCGACGCCGTGCCGTTGAGCGGTGCGACGGTGGTCGTCTGCTGGACCGGCTACCGAGCGGGCCCGTGGGCCCTTCGCTCACTCGAGCGCGGCGGCCACCGGGTCGTCGGCGCCCACGACGCCGGCCGGCGTATGGCGGGGCGATTGCGCGAATGCCCGCGCCCGCTGCGCTACCCACCCCCCGGCGTCGACCTCGACGGTTTCGCCTCGGCGATGGCGGACATCTGCGCTCGTGAGGGGGCGGTGGCGGTACTGCCCGTTTCTGAAGACGTCACGCGGGCCCTGGCTCAGATTGGCGATCGCCTGCCTGGAGTCGTCGTGGTCGGGCCGAACGCCGACCAATACCAGTCTCTGTGTGACAAAGCGGAATTGGCCGCCGTGTGCGCCCGTGTCGGGGTCGATCACCCGGTGCAGGTCGCCGTCGACACCGAGGGTGTGCCCGCAGGCCCCTGGCCGGCGCTCCCGTCGATCGTCAAACCGTCGCTGTCGTCAGAGAACCTCGGCGATGTCCCCCCCGCCGAACGTGTCGACGACGCCGCGGCCCGAACGCGGGTCCTCGAGCGTTTCGCCCGAGCCGGGCTGGGGGCGGTCGTCCAAGAGTTCATCGAGGGTCGGGCATGGGTGACCCACTGCGTGCGTGGTGAAGCGGGCCTTGCGCTGGTCGCCGCTCGCGTCGCCTGCACGTGGCCGCCGCGGGTAGGGACCAGCTCGGTCTCACGGACGGTGGCACCGCCCGAGGCCCTGGTGCACGCCAGCCGCGCGATCCTCGACACCGTCGACTACCGGGGCCCGGCCTGCATGAACCTGATCGAGCGCGGCGGGCGGTTCTACCTACACGACGTGAACCTGCGCCTGCCGGCCTCGGTCGGCGCGGCCATCGGAGCAGGCCTCGACATGCCACGGCTCGGTCTGGAGGCGGCGCTCGGGCTCAGCGTGAGGGTCGCGCAGCCCGAACCGCAGGATGTGCTCTATGTGCGCACTGACGGCGAGGTCGCACGCGCGGTGTCGGAACTGCGTGCCGGCAACGTTGATCGCGCCGGAGCCATCGCTCGTGAGATCGCGCGGGCCGGGCTCTCGTCCAGGGCGATCCTCGACCCCTCCCCCCTCGACCCGTTTTGGCTCAGTGCCGTGGTCTGCGACGGGACCGTAAGCACACTTCGCCGCGCACGACGGCGACTGTTCGAAGGACGCGCGTAATCGGCGCAGTCCGCACGGCGTGGCGTAGGGGTTCAGAACGTGTCATCGTCAGGGACCAGTGATTTTAACTGGCCGCGGTGCTCGACGCGTCTACTCTTCTGGCCTTGCTCACGCGTGAGCCGGGTCCATCACGAGTCGTCGAAGCGATCCTCGTCGGGTGCCGCCATCGGGACAGTGAATCTGAGCGAGCTCATTGCCGTTTTCGCGCGCGTAGGGACGCCGGTCACGGACCTGGTGGCGGACATCGAACGGTTGGGTCGCGTGATCGAGCCACTTTCCGCCGCCGACGCCGGCAGGGCCGGCGAGCGACGTGGAGTCATTTCGGACGTCGACCACGGCACGCCGAACGCTCTGGGGTAGACCGGAACGCCGGTCTTTGATTCGCCGGGGCTCCGGAGCGGCAGACCACGTTCCTCAGCCCCCCGATCGCCGGGTGAACGATCCTGGCGAGTCCTCGAAAGCGTCCGGTACCAGAGTGTTTCATCCACCGGTCCGCGGGCGCTACTCACCGAGCATCGGCCGTCGGTGGAGGGCCAGCGCTCAGTCGGGGTCGGCAGCTTCAGGTAGATCGCCGATGTGTCGCCCGACCCCCGACAGTTCGGCGGCCCTTCGGCGCAAACCGGGGTCGGCGGCGACGGAAAGTGCCGACACCCGGCGGGTCGCCCCGCACGATGACCGTCGCGACCTGGCAGCCGCAGTGATCGGGCATCGAGGCGGTCGCCAGGCCGTTCACCCAATGGCCGCGACGCCGCCGAGGAGGATGCGCGCGAAGAAGCAACGGCGCAGGCTGACCCGAACCGATCCGTCGCGGTGGGCCTCGCCATCACGGGCTCCGGCGCCGAGGTTCCGTTGTGTGGCGGCCGGTCACAGGCCGCTCTCAGGTTTGCGCGCTTGCCTGGCGTAAGGAAGACGTTCTGACACGGAGAAGCCATGAATAGCTCAGACGATGACGCACGACGCGCCCGCGACACGTTCCGAATGAAGATGGTCGCGGCAATCGCGACGCTCGCTGCGCTCGTGGCGATGATCGGGATCGCGACGGCCGCAACTTCGTCCGACACGGCCGCGACGACGACGCCGCAGGTTCAGACCACGCCGGACGGCAGCGTACGGACGCCGGGCGAACCGTGCCCAAAGGACGGGAGCGGCCGCGGAGCGGGCGCAAACCCCGAGATGGCTCCGGCGTCACCATCCTCGACCACAACGACCGGCGGCACTTAACGCACTGTGGCCCCGGGAGATCCCCCGGGGCCACAGATCGGGCTATTGAGCGGGCGCGGCGACCGGAGCGGCGGCCGGAGCCGAGCAGGCAACGATGATGTGGAAGTCGAGATCGACCGCCACGCTGACACCGCCCTGCGGGCGGCTGGTGATCACCGTCAGCTGGTTGGTCAATGTGCCATTCCTCTGGCCTTCGGCATAGCCCTGAGCGGTCGTTGCGTCACTCGAGGTCGACGTCACCCACGCGCACTTCGATACGTCGGCCGCGAGGGTCAGGGTGTAGCGACCCGAACCCGCGATGTGGTCGACCTTTGTGACCTCACCGCTGGTGCGCAGAATCGTTCCCGTGCTGCTCACGGCGGTCCAGATCAGACGCTCGCTAACCGCCAGGTCGGCACGAGTGACGCCCTTGTCGGTGATGTCGCGGCTGCGGACCTGGCCGTCTTTGATCTTGCTCGAGACCACGGCATCGGCCGCGAGGTCCTGCGACTTCACGGCGCCCTTGGCGATCTGCGCGCTGGTTACCGAGTTCTTCGGCAGAGTCGTTGCGGCGTAGGCGCCGCTTCCGAGTGCAACGAAAAGCGCAATGAGCGCGACCAGCATGGCCGAGGACGGCCGCTTGGCCCAGAGAGCTCGCTTCATGGAGATTCCCCCTTGTCGAGTCGCGGCCCGGGCCGGTCAGGCACGGCTCGCGACGCGAGCCTCCCGGTGCCACCAACGCTGGCTCCTTCACCGATTCGGGGCGAAGTCCTCTACCGACCGGCGGTTTCGGGAAGTTCTAAAGAGCCTTTTGGCGACTGAGCAGGAGCGATGCAGCCACGGCCAGCGCCGCGGCGAGCCCACCGAGCAGGGAAAGGTCGGCGACGAGGCCTCCCGGCAGGTTCGGCTCGGCGAGCAGGGTGCGAAAGGCCGAGAACGCCGGGCCGAAGGGGACCACCCGCGCAACGAGGGCCACCGTGTCACCCGGAATCAGCCCGACGAAGACCAGTGGCAGGGCCAACATCAAGGCGGCCAACAGCGCCGTGCGCGTCTCTCGCGCTGCCGCGCCGACAAGCGCCCCAAAGGCGCCGAACGCCAAACCGCTGAGCACCAGCACCGGTAGCCAGAGGCCCCACCGACCGACCGCGAGATCGGTCAGACCCGCGACCGCCACGAGCAGCGCGGCCCCGACGACCACGCACGTCAGCGCGGCGAAAACGATCTTCTCGGCGATGATCGCCGGGACGCTCACGAGGCCCCGACGCAGACGCACGAGGGTGTTCTCCTCACGCTCGGCCGCCACACCGGCCGCGGCGATCAGCACGCCGACCAGCGCCAGGCTGACCAGCAGTGCTCCGGCCACACCGAAGGCCGACAGCGGTTCGCGGCCGCTGGCACCCGTGGCGGTCTGCAGGGCGATGGGGTTGGCGATCGACGCGGCCGCCGGTCGGGCAAGGTCGAGATTCGACTGGGTCTCGTCGATGAAGTTCACGATCTGCTCGAGGCGGGCGGTGTCTGCCGTCGCGCCGCTCGCCGCCAGGCGTCTTTGCAGATCCACCACGAGAACACGTGTGCGCACGAGCCCGAGGGCATCGCCGGAGCGTCCGAAGAACCCAAGCTGACCGCCATTGACCACGAGGTCGACGAGCCGCACGACCTGCTGGACGTATGTCGCCGCCAGCCCCTGGTTGAACCGGTAGACGGCGGCCTCGAGGCGTCGCGTCACCGCCTGACCCTCGATCGGTGATCGGCGACTCGTGACCAGGCGAAGGGCAGGTTGGCGGACCCCCGACTGAAGGTCGCCGATGAAGCCCGCGGGGATCGTCAGCACCGCGCTGACGCGGCCGGCATCGAGTTCGCGTGTCGCGGAATCGGCCCCGAGGCGTTTGAGGTCGACGTCGTCGTCGAGTCGGTTGAGGTAGTCATCGACCGACAGGCGTCGATCGCCGACCTGGACGGTCCTACCCGCCGTGTCGAGGTTAACGACGGCGATCGCAGGGCGGCGTTCTTCGCTCTGCAGCGCGGAGGAGACCAGGAACGCCACGAGCAGCGGGTAGCCGATCAGCACCGCCACGACAATCGGTGAGCGCACAAGGAGACGGAGGTCCTTGCGCAGCAGAAGAAGGAAGGCCGTCACGGCGCGGCCACCGCCGGGTCGTCGATCAACGCGAGGAAGGCCCGTTCACCGGGGTCGCCGGCGGAGGCCGGATCGCTCGGGTGACGCGCGATCAGCTCGGCGATGGTTCCGGAGAACACCCGCCGGCCGCGTGCGAGCACCAGCGTGCGATCGGCCTGACGGGCTGCCTCGTCGACCGACTGGGTGGCGAAGACGAGGGCCATCCCTTCGCGGCGCAGCTCGGCGAGCCAGGTCCAAAGGCGATGGCGCTGATCGGGGCTGAGCGTCGCCGAGGGCTCATCGAGCAGCAGCGCACGAGGCTCCCCGGCGAGGGCGATCGCCAGATTCAGACGTTGGCGGGTGCCCGTCGACAGCTGGGCGGCGGGTCGATCGGCGACGCCGACCAGATCGGCTTTCTCCAGAAGTTCGTCGGCAACGATGCGGGGCTGCGGCCGCCGCTCGAGGGCGGCAAACAGGCGCAGGTTTTCGCGCGTGGTCAGGCGGGCGTAAAGCGAGGGGCGCTGGGGCACCCACCCCACCGCGGGCCCGGTGGATCCATCGGGATACGACCAGACAAGGGTGCCCTCGTGGGCGCGGCGAATTCCGGCGAGAACCTCCAGGAGCGTCGTCTTGCCGGCTCCGTTGGCGCCGAGTAGCGCCACGGCCTCGCCCGCGACGAGGGTGAGGCCGACCCCGTCGAGGGCGACAAGCCCCCGGTACCGGCGAACCAACCCGGTTGCCTCGAGCAACGGTGACGCGTGGCCCGTCACCCGCGGTCGGGCCCCGAGATCGGCAGCACGGGTGCGGCGGGGTATTCGCGAGTCGTCGGCACCGCGACCGCGGCCTGCGTCGGATCTTCGGTGACCGGAACCTCCGGGGGTTCGACCACCTCGCCGACGCGCCCGACGCCGAGCAGCTCACCGGCAAAGGTCACGGCCTCTTTGACGACCACGACGATCGGCAGAGCGATCAGAACACCCACCAGCCCGGCGAGTTGCTCGCCGACGAGGAGACCGAAGATCACGACCAACGGCGGCACCCCGACCGCGCTACCCATGATCTTCGGCACGACGATGTGACCCTCGATCTGGTGGATCGCAACGAAGGCGATGATCACCCAGACGGCCGCCAGGGGCGAGGTCACCAACGCCAAGACGAGAGGCGGTATGGCCCCGAGAATCGGCCCCACATAGGGCACGAACTCCATGAGGAAGACCCACGCCACGAACGCGACCGCGAAGGTCGCACCGAGGGGGAAGATGCCGGTCACGCCGAGCAGCCAGAGCACCACGCCCGCGCTGGTTCCGATGATCAGAGAGACGAGCACCTGGGCCTTGATGTATTCAGTCAGGGTGCGCTCGGTGCGGCGCAGGAACGCCGCGGCCCGGTCGCCGCCGAGGGTGCGGGCGGTACGCAGGATCCGTGGGGCATCGAGCAGCATGTAGACGGTGCAGACGATGATGATGATCAGCGTCACGAGCGCACCGATCACGTCGAGGCTGTACGAGAGAACGTTGTCGGCGGCCTCGCCGGCTCGTTGCTGGAGACCGTCGATGGCCTGGCCGAGGCTCTTTTTGACGTTGACGTCGATGCCACGATCGTCAAAGAGTGTCTGCAGGCGATCGACCTGGCGATTGGCCTGGTCGGTGTAGACGGGAAGGTTCTGCTGGATCTCCTGCACCTGTGCACGCACCGGCTCGATGACCAGCGCCACCGCGCCGGTGAGCGTGCCGATGAAGGTGACAAAGACCATCAGCACCGCAAGACCGCGCGAGATGTGCAGCCGGCGCAGTATCCGCACCAGCGGGTTCAACAGCAGCGCCAGGATCATCGAGACCATGAAGATGATCAGGACGTGTCCGAGCGTCTGGGCGAGGATCCAGACGACCACGATCGCGGCGGCCCCGAGTAGGAGCAGCGCCCAGGTGGGAGTGCTCGGCCGAGTGACGGTCATCGCCGGGCCATCGTAGCGGCAGGCTTTCTCACTACCAGGGTCTCGGGTCGCGGAAGGTCTGGGCTAACCTGACGGCTCATGCCGCCGCCGCTTACCCGGGAACAGCTTCGCTCACGTCGGGCGTGGCAACGACACCACGAACGCCAGCGCAATCGCCGCGTGCTGATCTCTGCCGGGCTACCCGCGGCGATTGCCGGGCTCGCGGTGCTGGTGCTCTGGTTGGGCACCGGTGGCCTGTCGAGCGATGCGGCCAGCCCCGCGACCCCGGCCGCCGCCACCCCGCGCATCACGCCGGGAACACGGCCTCCCGACATCCCCATCGCGAAGGTCGGATTGGTCTCGTTGAGGCTGCCCGTCGACCGCAACCGGTTGACCGCGATCGCCTTCCATCCGGTGGACAACCCGCAGGCCGTCGAGATGGAGCCAGACGGGTCGCTCGACCAGCACCAAGCGCCGCGCAACGGTCGGCCGGGCCCGGAACGTGGCGCGATCGACGTCGGCGCGGCGGCGCAGACGCCCGTTTACTCGCCCGTCGACGGCACCGTGGCGGGCGTCGGCGCCTACGTGGTGCAGGGTCGGCTGCAGGGCTCCCAGCTCACGATCAAACCGATCCAGGCGAACGGGTACGCGGTGATGATCACTCACATCGAGGACCGCCCCGACCATCCGCTTCCGTCGGTCGGAACCTCGGTGACGGCAGGGGTGACGGTGCTCGGACAGGTCCGCGATTTCGTCGGGGTTAAGCAGGAACTCGCCCAGTTCACGTCGGACAGTGGAAACCACGTGCAGATCGAGGTCATCCGGACACCCATCCAGTGAAGGCGCTGATGATCGCCGACGTCTTCGCAGGGGTCGGCATGCGTGCGATTGCCCGGCGCCTGCCCGAGTTGATCGCCGAGCACGCGCCCGACCTCATCGTCGTGAACGCCGAGAACGCCGCCGATGGCACCGGCACGTCCGCGCGCCAGGCGGGCGAGCTGCTCGAGGGCGGCGCCGACGTGCTGACCGGCGGTAACCACAGCCTGAAGCGGAATGATTTCCACGCGGTGCTGCGCGACGACCCGCGCGTGCTGCGGCCCGCGAACCTCGCCGCGCGCGCACCGGGCCGGGGCCTTGCGATCGTCGACACGGTCGTCGGCCCGGTGGCGGTCATCAACATCATGGGCTCCATCTTTGTGGAGGCCGCCCAGGGGCCCTTCGAGATCATCGACGACTTGGTCGCCGAGGCCCTCCGCGCGACGCCCTTTGTCTTCGTCGATCTTCACGCCGAGGCGACCAGCGAGAAGGTTGCCCTGGCGCGCTACCTCGACGGGCGGGTCTCGGCGGTCTGCGGAACGCACACGCACGTCCAGACGGCCGACGAGCGGGTTTTTGCGGGCGGAACCGCCTACATCAGCGACCTGGGTATGACCGGCCCCCACGATTCGGTGATCGGCGTGAAGACCTCGATCATCGTCAACCGGTTCCTGACCGGCGCCTCGTCACGGTTCGAGCCGGCCGACAACGAGGTACTGGTCCAAGGCGCGCTGATCACCTGCGACGACACCGGCCGCGCCACGGCGATCGAGCGGATCAGCGTTCCCGGCTAACAACCGGCCGCCGCGACGACCACGTCCAACCGGATGGCGGCTCTTTGCAGGCGATACGAAACGGCGCGGTCGCTCTGGAACCTCGTGAGTGTGGGCCTCTTGACGCGTGTGGCGCCCTCGACGTGCAAGTGCATGTCATACCCGGTGCCTGGCACCGGGTATGACATTTTCTTCGATCTGGGGTCAGCGTTCCGGGGTGAGTGAGAGGGTCAGGCGGGCGGTGGCGATCTGGTCGGTGCCCCGGCGGGCGTCTCCCTCGAGTTCGACGTATCCGGTGCGGGTGCGGGTGATCCGTGCGGTGATATCGACGATCCGGCCACGCGGGGGATTCGGTGCGACAGATGCCGATCGGATGACGGCCAGGAGCCCCGGCCGGCCGATGGCGAGCCCACCGGTCTGGGCGATCGCTTCGATCAGAAGTGCTGCCGGCCAGGCGCCGAGCGGGGTCGTCCAGCGCGCCCGGGCCGAGACTCCGGGGTCTCGGTCGACGACCTCGTCGACGAACAGGAACGGCGCACGGTGAGCAAGCATCGCGCGCGCGTCATCGTTCACGGCGTTTGGTCTTTCTGACGCTGCCCACTCCGCGGGCCGCGAGGGCCTCACCGGTGAGGGAGCTCGTGCGCCAGGCGCGCACGACAACGGGGACCAGAAGCGCACGTATGTGGCGGTCGAGACCGCGGGCTCGCCGCGCGTCGCGGGCGTCGTTGAGTAACTGGCCGAGGTGGTCGGCGGCACGTGAGGCCATTCCGATCACCAGCCCCACCCGCAGCGAGCGTTCGGCGCTCACCCCTCCGCGGGTCAGCCAGCGCTCGACCGCATCGACAATGGCGCTGACCTGCGTGGTGAGTGTCACGACGGTGGCGACGATCACGATCGCCATGATCCGCCCGCCCGCCAGCGCACCTTCGGCGACCCGGCCCAGCACCGCATTGAAGACGGCGAACAGCACGACGAGAACGAGGATCCCGCGTATTTGAGCCCAGAGAAGTCGCGGTGGGATCCGCGCCACGGCAGCGGCGGCGAGACCCAGGCTCGCGACGGCAACAGGCACCGTCCAGTGCGTGAAGATGCTTGTGACGACCGCGATCACCGCCAGCGCCGAGAGCTTGGGGCCGGGGCCCACACGGTGAATCACCGAGTTGCCCGGCGAGTAGATACCGACGAGGCTCATGGGTGCGGTGCGACTTCGGCGCGGCGCAGGTACTCCTCGATGACGCCTGCCGGCGCGCCATCGGCCGCGACCACGCCGTCGTCGAGCAGGATCGCCCGCTCCATCTCGGCCGCCAGCGCGAGGTCGTGGGTAACGGCGATCACCGCCTGGCTGAGGGCGCTGATCGCGTCCACAACCTGCCGGCGGTTGCGCAGATCCAGCGACGTCGTCGGCTCGTCGAGCACCAACCAGACCGGGTCGAGGACGAGAACGCCACACAAAGACGCGAGCTGCTTCTCGCCTCCGCTGAGCGTGTGGATCGCCTGCAGGGCTTTCCCCGCGAGGCCCATCTGCTCGAGCTGGGTGCGGGCGTGGGCACTGGCCGCGTTGCGGTCGAGACCGCGGGCGCGAAGGCCGAGGGCGACGTCTTCCAGGGGCGTCGGATAGACCAGCTGCGCGTCGGGATCCTGAAAGACGAAGCCCACTCGCCGGCGGACCTCTCGGTCGTCGGTGCGCGTGTCGAGGCCGTCGACGACGACCCGGCCCTCGGTCGGCAGATCGATGCCGTTCAGAAGGCGGGCGAGCGTCGACTTACCCGAGCCATTCGCGCCGATGATCGCCGTACGTTGCTCGCCGAGGGTCAGAGAAATACCCCGCAGGATCGCGCGGTCACCTTTGGTGACCGAAACGCCATCGATCTCGATCACGTCGCCTCCCATATCGCGGCCGTGCCCATTCCTCCGGCCACCGCCGCGGTGGTGATTCCCCACTTCCCGGCGTGAGACGCCAGGTCGGCGAACGTGCGCACGACGAGGATCGCCCCCGAGGCGCCCCAGGGATGGCCGAGCGCGATCGCTCCCCCGTTTCGGTTCAGCCGGTCGTCGGGAACGCCAAGCGCGTCAGCGCACGCGAGCACCTGGGCGGCAAACGCCTCGGTCAGCTCGATCGACGCGGCGTCCTGGAGGGATCGGTCGGGGTTGCGTGCGAGGAGACGCTCAACGGCCGGAACCGGGCCGATCCCGCAGAGCGCCGGGTCGGTGCCCACGGTGCACGCGTCGATCAGCCGCAGCCCCGGCAGGCGGTGCGCCGCCGCCATGCGGTCGGAGCACACCGCGACAAGCGCCGCGCCGTCCGAGATCGGGCACGAGTTGCCGGCGGTGACGGTTCCCCCCTCGCGAACCAGCGGCGCCACGCGGGCGAGCCGTTCGGGGGTCATCCGTGGCCGCGGACAGGTATCAGCGGTGGCCTGCGCGCATGGCACGCGCTCACCGACGAACCGCCCCGCGGCCTCGGCGGTGGCGTACCGGGCCTGGCTGCGCGCGGCGTAGGCGTCCTGTCGCTCCCGGGTGATCCCAAAGGTTTCGGCGACGGTCTCGGCGGCCTCGGCCATGCCCGGATCGTCGGAGCCCACGGGTGCGAATGGTGCACGAGGAAACAGCGCCCTGCCGGAACGGGTCACGTCGCGGCCGCTCTCCGCGCGGCGGGGTGAGGTACTCGCGCTCTCGGTGCCGCCGGCAAGGACCAGCTCGGCTGCGCCCGCGTCGACCATCCGACAGGCGATGAGGATCGCCTCCAGCCCCGCCGCACACTGGCGGTCGACAGTCAGCCCCGGGGTCGGGTGGCCAAGCCCCGAAAGCAGCGCAGCGCGGCGCGCGAGGTTCCCGGGCGGGCCCGACGCATTGCCCAGGATGAGATCCTCGACGTCATTCAGACGGAATCCCGTCTCGGCACGCAGGGCGGCGACCAGGGGCACGACGAGATCTTCGGCCGATAGGCCCGCCAGATCCCCATCAAGACGGGCGATCGGCGTGCGTCGCGCCGCCACGACGACGGCCATCAGAGCTCGGTGAGCTGCCCGGCCTCGGCGGCGCGGGTCACCACGTCACGAGCAACTTTCCCCGCGGCCGTCAGCGGCATCGCTCCGGCCAGCGTGAAGTAGCGGCGTGGGCGCTTATGGGGGGCAAGGTGAGTGCGCATGTGGGCGCGCAGCGTACGCCGGTCGAGAATGCGGCCCGTCGCGGGCTCGGCGGCAACGGCGACGATCTGACCCCACCGACCATCATCGATCCCGAACGCCACCGCAGCGGCGACGCCCGGGGCGGCGGCGAGCACCACCTCCACCTCCTCTGCGTGGACGTTGCTGCCGCCGGTGATGATCAGGCTCGATCCACGACCGGATACGAACAGGTTTCCCTCGACGTCGAGGTGGCCCCGGTCACCGACGGTGAGAGCGTCGCCGACCCGGCGCAGGGTCGAATCGGCGCCGGCCTCGAGGTATCCGCAGAACACCAGGTCGCTCGTCACGTAGATGGTGCCCTCGGTGCCCGCCGGAACCCGGTCCCCGGCATCGTCGAGCACCTCGATCCGTGCCCCGGGGAAGGCCCGCCCGACCGAGCCCCCGGGAATCCCCGTGCCCGAGTGGTGAATCGACACGAATGACAGCTCCGACGCGCCGTAGTACTCAACCAGAGCCCCATCGGGCACAAGGGTCTCGACCCGCCGCCGCAGTGCGGGTTCGAGACGGGCCCCAGCACAGAACACCGACGCGACGGCGAGATGGTCGACATCCCGGGCCGCGGCGCGTTCGACGATCCGGTCGAGCATGGTCGGCACGACGTAAACGCGCGTGGCGCCGGCGATGATCCGGTCGATCACCACGTCGGCATCAAAGGCCGGGAGCACATCGAGGCTCGCGCGTGCGTGTAGTGCGTGCATGGCACCGAAAAAGAAGTGCGACGACGCCAGGGGCCCGGGCACGAGAACCCGATCGTCCGCCCCGATCGCGAACAGTGCATCGAAGCCGACGAAGCTCTCCCACCACGAGCGGTGGGAACGCACGAAGCCCTTCGGACGACCGCAGCTTCCCGACGTGAAACCGATGTAGAACGCATCGGAGCCGGAAATCCGCTCGGCGGCGGCGACGACCTGATCCCGTTGCGCCGGGGATGTCGCATCGGCGGCGGCGAGAACCGCGCTCAGCGAGGGGCCCCTCAGCACGACCTCCGATTCGAGGGCTGTCAGAGCGGCCTCGGTCTCCGAGTCGGTCCAGGAGGGGTCGAGCATCCCGACCGTATAGCCGCGCAGCGTTGCGGCCATCGCGACGAGGACCACATCAACCGACGGCGGGCCGACGAGCGCCAGGCGGGCGGCCGCCACCCGCGCAACGGGCAGCGCGGCCGCGATTGCGGCCACGCTGCCCGAAGGGTCGATCAGCCGTTCAAAGACCCGCATCGCGGGTGCGGTCGCTACCCGCCGAGCGCGCCGGTTGCGCGCCGAGCCCGCTCGGGGATCGGCAGCGCCCGCAGCGCGGTCACGGCGACGACCGACGCGACGACGGCCTTTGCGATGTCGCCGGGGATGAAGATCCACGCGGCGTCGAGGGCCGTCGCGAACGGGGTGTCGGTGACCTGCGCGCCGATCGTCACGCCAAAGGCGTAGAGCACGACGACGCCACCGAGCACGCTCGCAAAAAAGGCGGCGCCGTACTGACCGAAGTTCGCGCGACGCAGCTTGTCGAGGTCCTCCCCGACCGACTTCGAGTGGAAGGCGCGCGCCGCGGCCGGGCCCACGACGGCGAAGATCGCGCTCACCGCGAACGCCGCGAACGGAAAGCCGATGACGTATCCGGCGCTCGGGCCGCTGAAGATGCCAAGGCCACCACGACCACCCGCAAGCACCGGTAGCCCGATGGCCACCATGGCGTCGAAAAGGGCGAGCGCAAGGAACGCCTCGACCGGCGGCAGCATCAGCCCGGCGAGCATCACGCCGAGGCTCTGGACGGTAATCGGCACCGAGAAACCGACGATGTCGAGCTTGCCGGCCAAGCCGAGCAGCACAACCAGCCCGGCGAACACCGGGATACGAGCAAGGCTCAAAGATGTCATGCGGGGCGGATCTCCTGTGTGAAAGAGCGGAAAAGGACGCCGAACCCTCGCACAATCGTGGGCGCCGATAATCTACCTGCCGTGAGAATTGCGTCAGTCGTGGGCAACCGCCCTCAGTTCGTGAAGGCGGCGCCCCTGTCGCGGGCGCTGCGCGTGGTCGGTGACGAAACACTGATCCACAGCGGCCAGCACTACGACCCGGCCCTGGCGGACCTCTTCTTCGACGAGCTCGGCATCGGCGAGCCCGACCACGCCCTCGGCGTTGGGCCCGGCACGCCAATCCAGCAGATCGCGTTTGTCGCGACAGCGCTCGAGCGCCTCTTCGAGAGCCAACGGCCCGACGTGGTCCTCGTCTATGGCGACACGACCACCACTCTCGCCGGGGCCCTCGTGACCGCCAAGCTGGGTCTGCCGCTCGCACACGTCGAGGCGGGCCTGCGCTCGTTCGATCGGACGATGCCCGAAGAGCAGAACCGCGTCGTCACCGACCACCTGTCGGATCTCCTTTTCTGTCCGACCGGCGCGGCCGTCGCGAACCTGGCCCGCGAGGCAGTCACCGACGGCGTTCACCGGGTCGGCGACGTGATGTTCGACGCCGCCCGGATGTTCGCCGACGCCGCCGCGGCCCGGCCGGGCGCCGAGAGCTATGGCCTCGAGCCGGGCCAGTTCGTTCTGATGACCGTCCACCGCGCGGCGGCCACCGACAGCGTCCCGGCCCTTACGGCGCTGGTCGAGGTGCTGGAGGCAATCACCGAGCCCGGAGTCTTCCCCGTCCACCCGCGCACGCGGGCCAAACTCGATGCGGCGGGGCTCTGGCACCGCGCGCAGACGGCCGGTGGCGTGAAGCTCGTCGACCCGATCGGATACCTCGACTTCACCCGCCTACTGACCCAGGCGCGGATCGTCGTGACCGACTCGGGCGGGGTCCAGAAGGAGGCCTTCTTCCAGGGCGTCCCCTGCGTAACGGTGCGCGACACCACCGAATGGGTCGAGACCGTCGAGCACGGCGTCAACCGGCTGGTCGGAATGGATGCCACGCGGGTCCGCGCGGCCCTTGCCACGATGCGGATGCCCGCGAACCTTCCTGACCTCTACGGCGACGGCCACTCGGCCGAACAGATCGCGGAGATCCTGAAAGACCGGTTCGGCTCGAGCTAAAGCGACCGTGGATCGAAGGAGACCCATGATCTGTCGCCATCGCCGTACCCGCCCCCGCGTGCTGCTCACGGGTAGCCACCATCGCCCTGGCGCCCGTCTCGGCGGACGCCATCACCTTCACGGTGAGCAGCGCCGCACCGCTTCCGACCGCCCGAAGGTGGCCCATCATCGACCCGGTCACCTCCAGCCGGTCGCCGACACCGCCGCGGTGACCGGGGGCCAGAGCGTCGTACCGCGTCACTGATGCCGACGACGACCCGGGTGAGGGTGTGCTCACCGTCACCATCAATCCCGCACCCGCGGCAACGGCCCCCCCAACGCCAACGGCGTCTGCGCGGCCCTGAAGTCCGCCTTCCCGCGGACGACGGTCGTCGCCTGCAACGGAAAGTCGCGATGCCGATGCGGCCGGAAACCTCGGCACCCGATCATCCGCCGCGTGGTGGTCGTTCCGAGCCGGAGATAGATCTCGCCGCATTCAACCCGAACGGTTGCCCGTGAGGATCTTCGTGTGCGATCGCTGACCATCACCCTCGACGATCCTGAGTTCGAGCGGCTCTCACAAGAAGCCGCCCGGAGAGGAGGGGCGCCTGAGCAACTCACGGAATCGCTCGTCCGATCGGGCTCGCGGAGTCGGAGGAACGGGGGCGGGCGGGCCCGGCCGCAGAAGTCCTGGAACGGTGGTTTGCGGGTGAGTTTGACGTGTCGAAGAGCTGCTGACGGAGGCAGATCGATTCGGGTGGTCGGCAGCCGATCCACAAACCGTGCCCACCGTCAGCTGTGATCCCGACGACGACGATCTGATGGGCCTCGCCGACGATGTCGTTGCGGCCGTCGTCACCGAAGACAACGACCTGCTTGTGCTGGCTGCCGAACGACGGCCAGGACGATTCGCGAGTTCCTCGACGTCCTCGATGACCCAACGAGAGCCCCGCAGTCCACCGGCCGCCGTCCCCAGCGGCGCGATTCCTCAGAATGGGTTTAGTCGGCGCCATGGATCGGATCAGATCCTCCGAGTGGCCGATGTTTCGGGTGGCGAGCGGTCCCAACGTCGGGCTATGTCAAGAAAAACCGTTTCTCACAGGTGCCCTCACCATCCCGCGACCGCGGTGGCCGTTTCACCCACTGCGGCGGTCGAACCTGATCGTCGTGCGGCCGCCATCAGCGCCCTCGGCGCCGGCATCAGTCCTGCCGGGCCGGGATGCTCGGCCGTCGTCGGCAAAGACAACCAGGTCGTTTGCCAGCAGGGCTTCGGTCTCGCGGATCTGACGACACGTCGCCCGATCACCCCGGATACCGTCTTCGACATCGGCTCCACCTCGAAGCAGTTCACCGCAACCGCCATCCTGCTGCTCGCTCGCGACGGGAAGCTGAGGCTCTCGGACCCACTTCGCAGCGGAGCGGGTTGCGAAAGTCCCGCTGGCCACCTTTCCAAAAGACCGGCACTTCGACACGCTCGGCATGAAGGCGGCGATCGACCCGCTCGGGCACGTTCCGCTGCGGGCCCACTCGTATCTGATCGGCGAGGGCCCACCCCAGCTCGACGACTCCCTGTGGGAACAGGCCGGCGACGGTGCGGTCCAGACGACGCCGACCGAGCTGGCCCGATTCGCCCAGGAGTACTGGGAGCCGCGCATCGGCGGCCCAGAGCTTTTGGCCGATCGTTTCGCGGGAGCCGTTGCCGATCCTCACGGGGAGTACGGCGCCGGGATGTTCCGCCAGCCCGGCGCCGGCGGCACGACGGTGCTCCAGCACTCGGGCGCCTGGGCGTCGTTCAGGACCGGCTGCGCGACGGTTCCGAGCGAGCGCCTCGGTGACGGCGAGCTGTAACGGCACCGGGAATGTCGCCTACGACGTGGACGATTCTACGTCCCGTGCGGCGGCGATCTGGCGCGGATCGACCCTGCGAACGCCACCAAAGCGACGGGCGACCGGGCCCGTGCCCGCGGGTGCGGTCCGCGACAACTCCACCTGGCTGGTCGCGCGGTTGAACGACGGCAACGTGTCGGGGCGCAACTGCGGCGGCGCTTCTCGCCGAAACTCCTGCGGCAGATTCCCCGGGACGCCCTGGTTTCCGCAATCGTCGGTCGCCGTATCGCCCGCCCTTCGTGACGACCGGAGCGCTTGGGAAGGTCACCGACACATCGGGAACGGTTCTCGTGCGAAGCGCAGTGACGTGGGAGACCTGGTCGACGGCAAAGGTCGCATCAGCGCAATCGGGACGACACGGAGCTACTCGCCCCCTCGGCGGGGGGGGGACACAACGGGGGGGGGCGCCCGGGGTTTGAAGGCCCACCCCCCCCCCCCCCCAACGCGGGACACCCCGGCCCCCACCGGGGGGGGTG
>JANLSO010000182.1:0-16749 GCA_031362405.1 Thermoleophilia bacterium
ACGCGCCCAGAGCTCGCCGACGATGGCGGCGGGCACCTGAACGCCTGCCATCTGACCGCTGAAGAAAAGAAGCGCCGCGGCCAAGAACTCATCGCCGCGGCGCAGGTTTCGGCATGACCGACAACCCCGGTGCCCGGGACGAAAAAAACAAAACGGCGCCATCCGGCGCGGCGGTGGTGGCGGAACCTCTCGTGCGCCTCGAGAATCTCGTCAAAGAGTTCCCGATCACCCGCGGGATCATCTTCCAGCGGCAGATCGGTGCGATCCACGCCGTTCAGGACGTCAGCCTGGAGATTGCACCGGGGGAGACGCTCGGCCTGGTGGGGGAGTCGGGCTGCGGTAAGTCGACGACCGCGCGGCTGATCGCTCGGTTGCTCACCCCGACTTCCGGAAAGATCACCTTCGAGGGCACCGACATCACGAACCTCTCGCCCTCGGCAATGCGGCCGCTGCGGCGCCAAGTGCAGATGGTCTTCCAAGATCCCTACGCCTCGCTGAACCCGCGAAAGAGCGTCGGCCAGATCATCGGGGCTCCGTTTCGCATCCACGGCATCGACGGCAATCGCCGGGAGACGGTGCGCGCGCTCATGGAACGCGTGGGCCTCAACCCCGAGCACTACAACCGTTTCCCGCATGAGTTCTCGGGCGGCCAGCGCCAACGCATCGGCGTCGCGCGTGCCCTGGCGTTGGAGCCCCGACTGATCATCTGCGACGAGCCCGTCTCGGCCCTTGACGTGTCGATCCAGGCCCAGGTGCTGAACCTGCTCGAAGACCTCCAGACCGAGCGGTCGCTGACCTACCTGTTCATCTCCCACGACCTCGGCGTCGTACGCCACGTCTCGGATCGAATTGCCGTGATGTACCTGGGCCACCTGGTCGAGGTTGCCACCTCACACGACCTCTACGAGAAGCCGCGCCACCCGTACACGGCGGCTCTGCTGTCGGCCGTGCCGAAGGGCATCCGTGCCCGCGGTCGCGGCCGCGTCGTACTGCAGGGCGACCCGCCCTCGCCGGCCAACCCGCCGACCGGCTGCCCGTTTCACCCCCGCTGCCCGAAGGCGCGCCAGGTGTCGGGAAACGACGACATCGTCCCGGACAACTGCCGCACGGAGATGCCGCCGCTCGAGAATATTCCCGGCTCTCCGCATCGCGTGGCCTGCTGGTACCCGGTGGAACCCGGCGACCCGCTGCACGCCGCCGCCCACGCCTAGCGGCAGGGGCACGCATGTCAACATTCGGTGCCGGATGGATCTCGCATCGACGCGACAGGTCGTCGTAGACTCGCGCCCGTCATCTACGACAGGGGGACACGTGGGACTTCTCGACGGCGTGCTTGGCGGTTTGATGGGCGGCGGTAAGGGCGGAATGGAGCAGAAGCTCCTCGGCGCCGTTATGGGGATGGTTGCCGGCGGTGGCATGAGCAAGCTGATGAGCGGCTTTCAGAGCGGCGGCCTGAAGGAAAAGGCCGACTCGTGGGTCGGTACCGGTGACAACCAGGAGATCAGCCCCGACGAGGTCCACCAGGCCCTTGGCGACGAGCAGGTTGCCAAGATCGCTGAAGAAGCCGGCGTCTCGCACGAGGAAGCCAAGACGGGTCTCGCAGGAATGCTGCCGGGTCTCATCGACAAGCTGTCACCCGACGGCAAGATGCCCGATCTCAGCCAGCTTCAGGGCATGCTGAAGGGTTTTGGCAAGTAGAGCCACCCAGGGGCTCGGCGATGCGCCGCCGGGCCCCTGACGCGTTCACCGGAAGAACGTAAACCCGGTCAGCGTCAGTTTCCCCGGACCCTCTCCACGGCGGGCCGTTGCGCCGTCTTTCACCGCGAACGCGAAGCGGAACGGCTGACGGACGTTGAAGGTCTTTGCGTTGAGGGGAACCTTGACGCAGACCGTCTTCTTGCCCGGTTTCGTGAAGCGGATCACCTTCTGACCGAAAAGGCGGGTGCTCTTTCGGCCGCTGAAGATCGCGACGTTGATCCGGGCCGGTTTCGTGCTCTGGACGCGCACGTTCACGCACTTGCGCTTACGCAGCGCTTCCCGCGACGGGTTGCGTGGCGTCACGAAGATCCGCGCGCCGCGCCGTGTCACGACCGGGTTCTCGATGTCGGTGGTATCGGGTACCGCCGGATTGGTGGAGACCGTGGTCAGCGGCGTGGCAAGCAGACGCGAGTTACTGATGGCGTCGTGCCAAATAGCCCACCCCGAACCGTTTGCGCCGGCGGCCACCACAAGGCCGGCGACATCGCTGTTCTTCACGAGGGTCGTCGGGGAGGTCCAGGCGGCACCGGTCTCGGACTGCCGATAGATGACGTTCTCGCCCGGGGTTCTCCACACTGCGTGAAAACGGCCCGACTGATCGGCGATTAGGAACGGGACACCCTGATCGGTGTTCGGGGCGCTCAGCCGGATCGGTGCGCCGAGGCTCGTGCCGCTGAGCAGACGGAACGTGAGGGCCTCCGACGTACTCGTGGCCCCTCCCGTCTTGGCGAGAACTCCCACCCCGCGCGGCCCGCCCGACATGACCAAGCCAGGTACCGACCGGTTTGATGCGTCGACCAGCTGCTCGGCGCCCGTTTCACCGACCCTGACGTAGCTCTTACCGGTGAAATCGGCATAGCCGAAGACCGGCGTTCCGGCGGCGTCAATCGTCACCTGGCCGTCGAGCGGCGCGGGTGAGAGCGCGACCAGTCCACTGTTCGGGGTGATCGGGGCGAAGCTCGTCGGCACCGAGAAGAACGTTGCCGAGGGGTTCCCGTGGAAGACGACGAACCCTCCGTTTCGCGCGGCGACCAGGGGAACGCGGCCGTCAGAGGGGTTGTAGGTCGCATCCGGGTCGGCGACGCCCTGGGCAGTGCTCCACGAAGCGCCCGAATCGGAGGAGACCAGAGCCAACGTCGTCGGTGTGACGCAGCACCTCTGGACGACGATCACGACGCGGTTGCTCGGGGCCGGTTCCTGGACGATGAACGGGCCGGGGAAGTCTTCACCGGTCTTGGGGACGTCGAGCTGGCGGGGCGCCTCGAAGCGGGTCGCCCCCGGGAGCGCCCGCGTGTAGAGCGTCTGCGATTGGCTGCCGCTGCTCACCGACCAGGCCACATGCGTGACGCCCTTGCGATCGGTGAACGCCCAGGCATCGTTGGTATTCGAGGCGATCGCCACGGGCGCGACCGCGACGGCGGTCGCAGGGG
Organism: Thermoleophilia bacterium; assembly: GCA_031362405.1. GTDB lineage: Bacteria > Actinomycetota > Thermoleophilia > Miltoncostaeales > Miltoncostaeaceae > JANLSO01. Next base: position 3,189 of record JANLSO010000182.1, read on the forward strand.
AGGCAAGCACAAGCGATCCGATGATCGCCGTGCGGACACATCGGGACATAGTTCTCCTTAGCCGAGGCTCTTCGGCCGCCACCCTATGTCGCCAGCCGCACTCCTGGCTACTCCCGCAACGACCAGAAGACCCCGTCGGTCTTCTGCGAGGTTGCCGCGCTGGCGTGGCAGCCCGTGCACACGCTCGTCGGGGCCGAAACCCGTTCGAAGTCGGACTCCGTCGCGGGGCGTTTGTACTCGACCCACGACCACCCGAGATCCCTCGATTCATCGATCTTGCGCATGATCGCGATGATGGTCTCGTTGTCGTTGCGACCGAGCTGCTTCACGACGATCGATCCGACGGGGTAGGGGAAGCGCTGTTTGCCACCGCGGGACAGCGCCGCGCGCGAACGGTTCACCCAGATTGAACGAATCTGGCCTCCATGTGCGCTCCCAAGATTCCGCAGATCCTCGCGCGGAGGCTGCGCCAGCCGCTGCCACGACCGGTAGCCCGCGATCGCCCGCGCGTCTTTCGCAGGAACTCCCGGTAGCTCCGAGGCTCTCGGTCGAGCCGGAGGTCTCGCCCGCGACGAGGTCGTGTGCGACGTCGCGAGCGTCGCGAAGCCGACCGACGCAGTTGACACGCTCGAACCATCCCCGCCCTCGCCGCCGCACCCGCTCACGATCACCAGCCCCGCGGCCACCGCAACCCCAGCAAGGCCCTTCATGACGACGCTCCTCTCGCCCGACGAACGCAACAAAGCCAACCGCGACAAGCTAACCGTGCCAGGCACATGACATGACATTCTCGACCGCATGGCCATGCGGTTCTCACGCGGCCGCTGCCGGAGAAGCCCTTGGATAGCGGCTTCTGCCGTGTCATGTCACTTGAGTGGCACCGGGGCGTACTTTTCGGACACACGGGCTACCACGGGCCTATTGGGACCGGCTCTGCCCCGGGTCTGGATCGCTCAACGGCAACCACTCGTGCCAGGCACATGACATGACATTCTTGCTCGCGTGACCAAGGGGTTTTCGCGGGACCGCCGCCGTAGAACCGCTACGGCAAGCGCTTTCGGTATGTCATGTCATTCGAGTGGCACCGGGGTTCGGGTTTCCATGGCCGGGGTATGGCCAGACCTTGCCCGGGCCTTAAATTGCCTGGACGACGGGGTTGCGATCCTTGCCGGGTGATCGTCGCCGAGCATCGGACCACCGACTCCGCCCGCTCGCGGATCCTCATGGTGAGCGTCGCGGTCGTTCTGGCCGACTCGTCGATGGTGATCCTCGCGTTGCCGGAGATCCTTGATCGCTACAACGTCTCCGTCGCGACGGTCGCCTGGGTACTTACCGCCTACAACCTGGTGCTTGCGCTGGCGGCGGTGCCGGCGGCGTATCTCGCCCGCGGACGTTTCGGAGCCGACCGCATCTTTCGGGTTGGCGTCATTGTCTTCGCGGTGGCGTCGCTGGGATGTGCGGTCGCTCCATCCCTCGCTCTGCTGATCGGTGCCCGCTGCCTTCAGGCCGTCGGCGGCGCCGCGGTGATCTGCGCGGCGCTCGAGCTGATGCCGGCCGTGAGTACTTCCGCGTCGACGGCGGCGCGCCGGTGGGTGATCGCCGGCGCAGTGGGCACCGCGCTCGGCCCGGCGGTCGGGGGCGCGCTCACCCAACTGATCTCCTGGCAGGCAATCTTCGTGGCCCAGATTCCCATCGGTCTGGCGGCGCTTGCCCGATTCGCCCCGGCGCCCCGTGAAATGGTCACGGCCGAGCCGCAGGGGCGCCCCCATCTGCTCGCCAACGCGGGGCTTGCCTTGGTGTCGGCGGCCCTCACGGCGGCGCTCTTCCTGCTGGTGCTCCTCATGATCAACGGCTGGGGCCTCAGCCCGATCGAGGCGGCGGTCGGCGTGTCGATGATGCCCGTCGCGGCGATCCTCGTCAGCCGTTTCGCACAGACCTCGCTGACCCCACTCATCCGCGCCGCCGCGGGCGTCGTCTGCCTCGGCGGTGGGCTGGCTGCCCTCGGGCTGCTCCCCCGCGCGGGCGTGATCTGGACGCTTGCCCCCCAGGTTCTCATCGGCATTGGCCTCGGCCTCGGCGTCTCCGCGCTCACCGAAACGGCGTTGGCGGGGCGGACGTCCCAGACGATTCATGGTGGATGGACCATCGCCGCCCGTCATGCTGGGGTTGTGCTCGGCATTCTCCTTCTGACGCCCGTCTTCGTCGCCGACCTCGATCGCCAGCAGACGCGGGCCGAGAACGCCGCTACCGCGCTCGTGCTTGACGCACGGATCGACCCGACCACCAAGCTCGCCCTCGCCTCGAAGGCGGCGGATGTTCTCTCCCAAACCGAGGGCCGCGTGCCCGATGTCCGTCCCGCCTTTCGGGCGGTCACGCCGTCGGATGCCGACGCCGCTGCCTATGGCCAGCTCGAAGACGATCTCGTCGAGCAGCTCCGTCGCGCCGGGACTTCCTCGGTGGCCCGGTCGTTCCTCGCGGCGGCGCTCCTTGCTCTGCTGGCGCTCGCGCCGATCTCGGCGTCCCGGAGACGAGCCGACGGATGAAGAGCAGGCTCGTGGGACTGGGTGCCATCGTCGTCGCCACCGTCGCGTCGGGAGGGCTCGTGCTGTCGTACGTCGCTCTCGGCGGCGGGCGCTACGAGCCCTTCGATGTCGCCGACCCCTGCCAGGTGCGGCCGTGGCGGGCCCCCGACGGCGCCGCGCAGATCGCTGAGCGGGCTGCCCTTTCGGCGCTCGATGGGGCCGCTTGCAAACTGGGTGTCTCGCGTGAGGAGATCACACGGGCGGTCGCGACCGAAGACGACCTCACGCAGTTCGCGCGCGACCAGGGTCTCACCGACGACGAGGTCGAAGACGCTCTGCGCGACGGTCTCAAACGGGCCATCGACGAGGCCGAGAAGGCCGATGCCATCAACGGCGTAGAGTCGTTCCTGTTGCGCCAGGCCGTCGACCGCATCCCCATTAACCGGCTTTTGAAGGCCGTTCGCGACGGCGACCTGAGTTTTTCGGACTTCGCGCCGTGAAGCGCGTCCTCGGGCTGGTCGCGATCGGAGTGAGTGTGTACGGCGTGTTCGGCCGCCGGGCGACGCTCCAGTGGGGCGCGACCCCGGATGAGATCGCGGGCCCCGCGCCCGGTGACGGAGTCATCGCGTCCCCGGTAAGCGTCTCGACCATGGCGACCTCCTACTCGGCGCCGCCAGAGGCGATCTGGCCCTGGCTCGTCCAAATGGGGACGGGACGCGCCGGTTGGTACAGCTGGGATCTCGTCGACAACTACGGTCGCCCGAGCGCTGAGGAGATCCTTCCCGGACACCAGAGCATCGCGGTCGGGGATTTGTTGCCCGCAAGCCGCTCGGGGACCCGGGCCTTCGAGGTTGTCGCCCTGTCGCCGCAGCGCCACCTGGTGTTGCGCGCCCGTTGGGGAGCCGGGGTGGTCATCGACTCCACCTGGTCGTTGGATCTCCGGCCTTCAGCCGATGGTGGCACGCGCCTCGTCGTTCGCGCGCGCACGGCCGGGCGGCCGAGGTCGCTCATTCGCCTGGTGGAGTTGGGGATCCACGAGCCCGGCCATCTTTTGATGCAGGTCCGTCAGTTCAGGGGATTGCGGGTTCGGGTAGGCCGGTCAACCCGCCCGGGCGGTGACAATCGCGATTGAGGCGCCGAGGGGAACGCCGGTGCCGTCATGCAGCGGGATGAGGTCGTCGACGATCGCGTGTCGCACCACCTCACGAAGCGCTTCGGGGCACTCCAGGAGGGCGTAGTGCAACGGGCCGAGAGTCATCGCGATGTCCACGATCTCCTCAGGAGTTCCGGGGCCACTCGCGTAGAGCGTCAGATCGCGCGGATGAAAGTCGACGTCGCTCCACCCCGCGGCACCGACGACCGCCCGTGCGGTCGCGGCGTCGCCAAGAGAGAACGGCCCGTCGGCGGGGCCGGGAATCGCCAGCTCGACGCCCTTCTGGGTGGCGACCCGTTGGGCCACGTCGAGCGGGCGCTGCAGGACTTCGTTGCGATCCCGCGCCTGCCAGACCGCAACGGCGAGGCGTCCGCCCACCGCGGTGGCCCGACGTAGGTTGGCGAATGCCGCGATGGGATCGTCGAAGAACATCACGCCAAATCGGGAGATCACGACATCCTGGGCGCCGGGGTCGAAGGCGTAGCCCTGGGCGTCGCCAACGGTCCACGTGATCGGCGCCCCCTCCCCGGGCTGCGCACGCGCGGTGTCGATCAGCGGGGCCGACACGTCGACCCCGAGCACCGATCCACCCCGCCCAATCTCGCGGGCCGCGCGACGTGTCGTCGTTCCGCGGCCACACCCGACGTCGAGCACGCGCTCACCGACACGCAGGCCGGCGACCTCGAACAGGACGTCGCTCACCGGGGCGATCTGCGCCTCGAGGTGATCCGCAACCTTCAGCCACCGCGCCGCAGTCTCACCCGCCCAGTCGGCGGTGGTCATCGTGCTGGGCGGCTCATCAGAGACGGCGGGCCTCGATGATCCGCTCGAGAAAGAGCTGCGTACGGGGATCCAGCGGCACCGAGAACATCTTCTCCGGCGGGCCCTCTTCCACGACACGGCCGTCTTCGAGAAAGCAGACCCGGTCGGCGATCTCCCGGGCGAACGACATCTCGTGGGTGGCGATCACCATGGTCATCCCCCCGGCGGCGAGCTCGCGCACCATGGCGAGCACCTCGGCCACGAGCACGGGATCAAGGGCGCTCGTGACCTCGTCGAGCAGCATCAGCTTCGGTTCGAGAGCGAGTGCCCGAACCATCGCCACGCGCTGCTGCTGCCCACCCGAGAGGCGATCGGGATACTCGTCGCACTTGTCCTCGAGGCCGATTCGCGACAGCAACTCGCGCGCCCGTTCGTCGGCGACGGCACGTGGCTGGCCAACCACCTCGCGCAGGGCGAGGGTGACGTTGCGCAGCACCGTCATGTGCGGGAAGAGGTTGAAGCTCTGGAACACGATTCCGATTTCGCGGCGCACCGCGTCGACCGCAACGCCCCTTTGGGTCAGGTCACGCCCGTCGAGCACGATGCGGCCTGCGGTGACCGGTTCGGTCAGATTGATGCAGCGCAAGAGCGTCGACTTGCCGGATCCCGAGGCGCCGATCAGGCAGATGACCTCGCCCTCGGCGACATCCAGGTCGATCCCGGAGAGCACCTCGTGTGCTCCGAAGCGCTTGACGACCCCCTCGATCCCGAGAAGGGCGCTCACGCGAAGCCCGCCTGCCGGCGTCGATCGTCACGCACCAGAAGCCAGTCGACGAGGCGCGTCATCGGGATGGTGATCACGATGAAGCACAGCGCCACCCCGATGACGGAGGTGGAGTTGAGGTTATTGCCCGCGTAGACGTTTGCGTTCTGAAGTCCCTCCGCAAGACCGATCACCGACACGAGCGCCGTGTCTTTCTGCAGCGATACGAAATCGTTCATCAGTGCGGGAACGACGTTTCGGACGGCCTGCGGGAGAACGACGAACCGCATCGTTTTTGTGTGCGATAACCCGAGCGAACGCGCGGCGGCAACCTGGCTGGGATGTACGGATCTGATTCCCGAGCGGTAGACCTCGGCGACGTATGCACCATAGGCCAGCGTCAGCGCGATGACGCCCCACCAGAACAGATCGAGACCCGGGAAAACACCCGCGATCGGAAGCCCGAAGCCGACGAGAATGACCAGAACGATCAGCGGAACACCGCGAAACAGATCGACGTAGGCGATCGCGATGATCCTCAGCGGCAGGCCTAGGCGACCTGGCGCGACCCGCATCACGACGATCACGAGGCCCCAGATCAAGACCAGGATCTCGGCGACGAACATCATCTTCAGATTGGTCTGAAAACCATCCCAGACGAGGGGAAAGCTCTCACGGAAATGGAAACCGGAGAAAAAGGTCTCCACGGGCGTGCCGTTCCTCTCCGCGAGGCGGACCGGCCGGGGACGTTTTCCCGGCCGGTGGCGCGCGCTACTTGATGACCGGGATGTCCACCTGGGTGGGGAAGTACGTCGTCAGAAGGCCCGGAATGAACCCGTCCTTTTGCATTCCACTGATGACCTTCGACAGCAGCGGCGTGTTCGGCGAGCCCTTCTTCAGGACGGCGCCGTAGTCCTCGCCGGTCTCGAACTGACCGATCACCGTGGCGTCGCTGTTCTTCTTGGCCCCGTCCTGCACGATCGGGACATCCGACAAGACGGCGTCGACCTGCCCGGCCTTCAGAGCCAGGAACATCGCGACCGTTGAGGGGTAGATTCGTGTCTTCTTGGTCGGCTTCAGGGTGTTGTCGAGGAAGAACTGCCCCGAGGTGTCGATCGCCACGCCGTACTGAAGTCCCCTGGCAGAGGAGAAGTCGCTCACCGTGACGCCCTTCGTGGCGAGGATGCCCTGGTTACTCTTGAAGTAGCCGATCGAGAAGTCGACCTTCTCCCTGCGGTCGGGATAGATCGTTACTCCGTTTACGGCGAAGTCGCACGGACAGGGCGCTCCGGCTACCAGGCCGTTGAACCCGAAGTTGACCCACTTGACCTCGAGGCCGCCGAGGCGTCTGGCGATCTCGTTGACCATCTCGACCTCGTAACCCTGGTCGGAGATCTCCGAGATCTTGTTCGCGCCGACGATGAACGGAGGGTTGGGAAGCTGCGTACCGACCGTGAGGACCCCTGCCTCGCGGGTCGTGAAACCCGAGACCACGGCCTTGGTCGTCGATGCGGCCGGGGTGGACGACGACGTCTTGTCGTCGCCGCAGCCGGCGATGACCATCGCCGCGAGCGCGGCCAGAAGAAGGGCAAGAATGCGACGCACGGTTCGTCCTTGTCGGGATGGAGCCTTTGGCGGCGAAACCTACCGGACCCTCCCGCGCACCGATGCCACCGGGAGCCTCAGGCGCGCGTCGCGCGCACCAGGATCACGCCCTCGGAGCCGCCGGCCAGCGTCAGGCGAACATCGAGCTTCACGGCTCCCTCGGCGAACGACCCGGGGAACTTCACCGATGGCACGAGACCGCCAAATGCGCCTCTCCCTTCGCCCGTTGCCGTGCCGGCGGCGTCGATGACGACGCGGTAACTCCCGACGACGTCATTCGTCCCTTTGAGCACCGCGCGCCGATCGTCGTAGCTGCCGCGCAGAAAGAGCGGATCGGTGGCGGGAAGGCCGAGGTAGCGGCCGCCGACCTGGGCGCACAAGGTAACGGTGCGTCGGTGGGGCTCGGCGGCGACCGTCAGCGTCATCGGCCCCGAACCGTTGGTCTCGGGGCTTGCCCATGTCCCCGATTAGCGGCCCACGATCCTCTCAATATCGAACGTCTCGGCGGCGGTCGCGGTCGTCGACACGGCGGCGTCGCTCGGCTCGTCGCACCCCGCCGCCGCGACGGGGATCAGCGAGACCGCGCCCACAATGGGGGCGGCGCGGGCGAAGAGCCGCAGTCGAAACACCCGCTAACCCTGGGCGACGGAGCCCACCTCGTCAAGTTTTGGCGAACCTTTCCCGGCGAGTCACAGCAGTGGAAACGCCGAAAGCTCGTCCTTTGGACACGCTTCAACGCTGCGCAGGTCGCCACTGCGACGCGCGGCCTCGATGATCTCGAGGACCGCCAGTGCGTCATGAGGATCAACCGGGGGCGGTTTCGCCTCGATGATCGCCTGGGCCAGGCGGTGGTAGAACGCCGGCCACTCTCCGTGCGCCGTCTCGACGGTTCGCCGCTCGTCTCCGCGCACCAGTTGCCCCCACCGTGAGGGCGGCTCGGCTCCCCACGGCCCACACGGGCGTGGGCGGGCTCCGTCGCGGAGGGCGTCCTCTTGGATGTCGAGGTGCTCCTTGACGTACGCGGCCCGGGTGCCGAGTACGCGCATGCGTGGCCCCGCCTCGGCGGCCAACGCACTCATCCATAGGTGCGCATGAACGTCGCCGGCAAAGCGCAGCGCCAAGAAGGCGTCGTCATCTGCACCCGAGCCGCGACGGCTGGCGATCTCCGCGTAGACATGCGTGGGGTGGCCCAGAACGAGGCGGCATTGGTCGATGAGATGGCTGCCGAGATCAAGGAGGACGCCGCCGCCGTCGGCAGGCTCTGCCGATTCGCGCCAACGGGTCGGATCGACCGACGGGCGCCAGCGCGTGAATCGCGACTCCCAGCGGATGATGCTCCCGAGCGCACCCTCGGCCAGCAGTCTGCGCAAAGTAAGAAAGTCGCCATCCCACCGCCGGTTCTGAAAGACGGTGAGCACCCGTCCGGCCGTGGATGCCGCCTCGATGAGCTCACGTGCCTGCGCCGAGGTCGCGGCCAACGGCTTGTCGACAACGACATCGAGCCCGGCGCGGATCGCGGCAAATGCGAGCGGGGCATGCGAACGATTCGGGGTCGCGACGACCACCAGATCGTGATCCGCGCGACGGTCCCAGACGTCGGCTGCATCGGCGGCGATGCGCGCGGTCGGATGCTCGCGCCGTGCCCGCGCCGCCCGGTCGGGGTCGGCGGTGACGATGGTTGTCAGGCGCGCAAGCGGCGTCGCGGCGATAAGGGGCGCGTGCATCACCGCGCCCGCTAGGCCGAAGCCGATCAGCGCGACCCGAAGCGGGGGAGTGGTCATACGGCGCAGACTCCCACACGGCCGGGCCGCTCGGCCCACGCCCGCGGCCGATGCGGCACAAGCTGCTGTAGCGTGCGCCGGATGGCGACTCTGCGATGGGATGAACGGCCCGAGGGCCTGCGCTCTCCGGCGCTCGTGTTTGCGTTCGGCGGCTGGAACGACGCCGCCGAGGCAGCCTCAACCGCCCTCTCGGTGGCGGGAGAGTCTCTGAACGCGAGCCGAGTGGCCGACATCGACCCTGATGACCTCTTCGATTTCCAGGCCGTGAGGCCGATCATCGACCTCTCAAAGCCGGGCGAGACGGAGCTGATCTGGCCGGAGATCGCCCTCTACGCGGCCCGCGTGCCGGGTGCTGCGCGCGACGTGCTCCTTCTGGCCGGCCCTGAGCCGTCGTTTCACTGGTCGGCGTTCTGCACCCTGATTCTCGACACGGCCGAGGAGTTCGGCGTCGAGCTGGTGGTGGGGATGGGCGCACTGCTCGCCGACGTCCCGCACACACGGCCGGTGCTCCTCACCGGCATCGCGTCACCGGGCGGCCTCGTGGAGGGAATGGATGCGCGGGCACCCAGCTACCGCGGCCCGACGGGCATCGTCGGCGTGCTACACGCGGCAGCCGCGGCCCGTGGCATGTCGACCGTTTCGTTGTGGGCCCCGGTGCCGCACTACGTGGCGGGCGCCCCGAATCCGGCCGGGGCACTTGCGCTCGTGCGCGGCCTCGAGCGCGTCACCGGCGTGGCGATCGACGCGGGATCACTTGAAGACGCGGTTGTCGATCACGAGCGTCACGTCACCGCCGCCGTCGACCGAGATCCCGACGCGCGACGGATGGTCGAACGTCTCGAGGCGGCCGCCCAAGAGCAGGAGCCCCCGTTCGGGGGCGCTCCACTTCCGACCGGCGACGCGCTTGCAGAAGAGCTCGGGCGTTTCCTGCGTCAGCGCGAGGCCGAACCCGACTGAGGCCCTACTGGGAGAGTGCCCGTCGGTGTCGGGCCACGCGGCTGGCGACGCGGCGGTAGGCCGAGACGGTGACCGGGGGGGTCGGGGCGGGCGACACGCCGTTGCTCGATTCGTCGTCAATGCCGGCCGGGAGAAACGCGGCGTCAGCAACCCAGGGCGCCGCGGGGTCGGACGGGAGCTGGTCGTACATGGAGGCGATGATGCATCGCACGCGGGTATCGGCACAGCCACCCTCCGCACCGGCCATGCCCGGGGGCCCGGTGTATCCGCCGGCCAACGGCGGCTCATGCTCGGCGTCGATGTGGGCTGAAGAGTGGCGAAGGCGAGTACGCACGCTGTGCTCCTGAATCGTGAAACAGGTTCCCGCACCAGAGGGCGGGCCGGGTGTCGGCGTTAGGCCGCGGGCGGTCCGGTCCGCCGGTCGTACTCGGCGCGAACCCTGCGGATGGCACGCTGCGAGCGGCGTTGGGCCGCCCCAGATGTCGAGCCGATGAGCTCCGCGAGCTCCTCGTGCCCACGATCGACGGCCGGGCCGACGATCATCACGCGATCGGATGCGGGTTGTTCATTGATGACCTCGGCGAGGGTCTCCGCGTCGCGGGCGGTTCTGGTGGCCGCCGGGGGCGCGCCAACCGGCCGTGTGAGTTCACCGAGGTGGGCTTGCCTCTGGCGGCCTTCCTTGCGCGAAAGATCACGCTCGGCGCGCGCCGCGCTGTGGGCGTGGCTGAGCAACCAGGTCGTGAGGCGCGCCCCGTGACGCTCGTCGAACTCGGCGATACGCCGAGCGAACCTCCAGAACGTCGCGTTGAAGGCGCTCTGGTGGGCGTCGGGGTCGGCCCGCAGCCACGGGAACTGGCTCAGGTACCCCTTCGTGCCGGGTCCGTAGACCCAAATGGCCAGCTGCAGTGTGTTTCCGTCACGGTAGTTATTGCGGGCATCGCTGCACAACTGCGTGACGAGGGCACGTGTCATGGCCTCGTTTCGGTCGGCCAACCGTCGGGCGGCGTGATCGGTCGGATACACCACGTGCGCGAGTGAAAGGTAGATCGGGAGTCCTGGGACGACGGCCCGCGGCGGGTCAGCCGGAGGGTCGGGATCGCCAGACGAGCGAAGTGAACGCTCCATGGTGCTGCTCCTTGTCGTAGGGCACACGACCGACCGGTTGGATGACCGGCCTCACACCTTTATGGGCAGGCGACCACGATTCCCCGACACGTGCACGCGCTCGGTCGGCCAAAGGTGATTTTCATCACAGGACCCGCGCGGCGTGTCGGCGTCGAGCACCACCGTGCCCATAACCCCATGCACAACCCGAACGGGCAGCAACGCCCGACGGATCACCAGGGGGAGGGTGAGGATGAACGCTCTCGTTGTCGCACTCGTTGCGCTCGTGGCGGTGCCAGTCCTCGTCGCACTACGGACGAGGGGCGAGGTTCCTGCGGCGCACACGCGTTGGGTGCAGGAAGACCTCTATCGGCAGGCCGAGCGGCACGCAGGGCTTCGCCGCAGCGCGAGGGAAGGCTGTCGGGGCTGTCGCCATTGCCGTGCTCGCGACGCGGCCTGAATAACGCCCCTGTCTCGCTGGCATGGCCACCTGGCACCGTCCCGAGATCCGACTCTCTTCATCGTCAGAAAAGGTTCACGATGCCGCCTTCAGTGCCGGCCACCAATGGTGACACGGGGCCGACGCGCTCTCCTCCCTGACGACCCGCTGAACGTCTGCAGGGCGGTCCGTGCACAGATCGGTGCCGGGCACCGATCTGTGCGTTGGCCTGCGGCAGCGCCTCTTTCGTCGGTGGTGACGACCTGCCTACGGGGTCGTGGCCGGCAGCACGCAGCGGAATGGCAGGGCAACGGTCGCGGCCGGAGTATCGACCGCGCCTGAACCCATGTCGAGCGAAACGCCGCTGACGCCGGTGGTGGTCCCCGCGACCTCACCGGTCCATTCTGCCCCGGCGGTTGGGGGGTTCAGCGTTGAGCGAAAGCGGTACGTCTGCAGCTCGCCAAGCGCCGGCAGGCGACGCGAGAACTGCTGGCAGGCGCTTGCCGCCGCGGCCCAGGTCGCCGCGGTGCGGGCGGTGGTCTCGAGGCAACCGAACTCATGCAGGGCCGTGCCCGTGGCGCATGTCGGGGCTGTGCCGGCCGGGCCCTTCGGCCCGACCCCTCCCACTGCGCCTTTTGCGCCGGTCGCTCCCTTGGGGCCGGTGGCGCCGCGCGGACCCGTGGCACCCCGAGACCCGGTCGCGCTGCGCTGCGCGATCCTCGCCTGCAGACGCGGTGCGAGGTCCCGCATCCGCAGGGTTCCGTCGGTGATCTTGGCTCCTGAAACGCTGTTGTAGCGAAGCGTTTTGCCGTTGATCGCGCGCACGGCATACGCGGGCGCACCCAGGGCGACAAGCAGCGCCAGCGTCGCGATGAACGTGGCGGGGTGCAGCAGGCGTGCGCGCATCGAAGGCTCCGAGATCGAGGGCGAAATACGCTGGCATGCTCGCGATCTGGTGTGAGGGAGCTGTGAGCGCGGCTGCCGAAAGCTGTGAGGCTTTCGGGCCTTTGGACTCAGGTCCGCTCGGGCTCGGGCGCCGCGACGAGTCGACGAAAGAGATTCTCGACCATTTGCGCCGGGTCGTCGCAGATGCCCGTGTGGACCTCGCCCGGTTGGATGATCGTGCTGGACGGCGCCACGAGCCAGTGAAAGCGTTGGTGCTGGTCGAGGTGGGCGATCGGCCCGGCCGTTTCGTCTCCGGCCGCGATCCGCGCCAGACCTTCAAGGCGGCCCGAGAGGTCCTCGTAGTCGGCGGTGGGTGCGAGGGCCGCCAGGCGCGAGCGACTGAGATCGACCCGGATCAGCAAGAAGTCGCAGGTACGCGCGAAAAGGACGACCCCCGCGTTCAGGCATTCACCACGTTCGATCTGGGGAACGACCCGCAGGACGGCGTACTGGAACGGGCTACGCGGCACGGGCGCTCTCGGCTTCTGCCGAAAACTCGGCGGAGTAGCGCAGGCGTCGAGTGAGGTACTCGGCGTACCGCGCGCGACTCTCGTCGACGGTGACGGTCTCCTCGCCGTTAACGAGCCAGCCATCGGGGACCATCGCGACGATGCGTGCCATCTCGGCCTCATCGAGACGCGGGGCCAACCGCGCACCGGCGTCGATGATCGACGCGGCGTGGGGCAGCAGGACGTGCTCCCCGATCATCCGGAACGGACGTTCCGCGAGGTCGGCGAGCTCGACGGTCCCGTGTTGGAGGTAGAGCGCCGCCCCGTGATCGATCAGCCACGTCTGTCCGTGCCAGGTCAGCAGGTTCGGGTTCCGCGCGGTGCGGTCGACGTTGGTCACCAGCGAGTCGAGCCAGACGATGTCAGCGGCCTCGTCGGGCGGCGGCGGCCGGTCGCCGGTGGGGTCGAAGCCAAGGGAGCCCGGCAGGTAGTCGAGCCCGAGGTTCGCCCCGATGCTGGCGCGCAGGAGATCTTGGATCTCCTCGTCGGGTTCGGCACGTCCGAGCTGGGGGTCGACCTCGACGATCACGATCTCCGGCATCCGAAGGCCCAGCGTGCGCGCGATTTCACCCGCGATCAACTCGGCGACGAGCACCTTCGGCCCCTGCCCGGCGCCCCGGAACTTCAGCACGTAGAGGCCGTCGTCGTCGGCCTCGATCAGCGCGGGTAGCGACCCGCCCTCACGCAGGGGGGTGACGTAGCGCGTGGCGACGACAGACCGGATCTCGCGGGTGGGGGGCTCGGGCATCGGTCCGCAAGCCTAGTGTCCACCACGCGCAGGATGCGTTGCGACGCCGTGGGCGACGCCATGGCGCGGGTGCGACGGATCACCTTGCGCTTACCGTCCGCGTCGCGGACGACTCAGCGCCGAGGCACCTTGCCGCAGTACTGGTTCACACCGAACGAGTAATTGAACCCCGGAGAGGAGAAAAGAGACTGATCCTCGACCGAAATGATGGCGCCGACGGTCAGACCGGCCGCGTTCCCCACGACGGCGGCCGAGACACGAGCGTTGATGATC
>JANLSO010000204.1:0-1668 GCA_031362405.1 Thermoleophilia bacterium
CGACGGTGAACGACAACACCGCTCATGTCGGTCTGGATGGCGCGCCGGTGGCGACCGCGGATCGGATTCAGACCGCGACGTACGGCAGTTACGTGTGGACGCGGGGGACCCTCGACGGTGCGAACGCGAGTGTGTCGATCCTGTCGGCGGGGTTGCGCACCGTGAATCTGTGGATGCGTGAGGATGGCCTTGTCGTCGACCGGATCCTGCTCAGCCGTGACGCGGCGTTCATTCCCTCCGGAAACGGCCCCGCAACCAGTCCGCGGCAGTGAGCACGACGATCACGGCCGCGAGGTAGCCACCCAGCGCCCGGGCGAGGCCGCGCGGCACGAGACCCGTGGGTACGAGCGGGGAATCGATGTCGGCGGTCAACGCCCGGGCAAAGGCCGCAGCCGATACTCGGCGCGTGCGCTGCACCTGGCGCCGCTCGATCAGCGTGCGTGGGATCGCCGCGATCGCCTGGACGTGACCCAGCAGCTTCTGCTTCCACCAGCCGCCCCGAACGGCGGCGACGAAAATCGCAAGCTCGGCGATCAGAAGTGCCGGCCCGAGAAGCACCCAGAGGGCAAAGGGGTACGTGCGCAGCACGGTCAGGTGGCGATTGCGCTCCATCAGCCGCCACTTCATCGCGCCCTTGTCGACCACGTGGTCATGCCGCACACGCGCGGCGGGGATGACGCCAAAGGGCACTCCGGCAAGGCGCAGGCGATGGCCCAGGTCCATGTCCTCGCCGTACATGAACATCGACGCACAAAAACCACCGAGGCCGTCGAAGGTCTCCCGTCTGATCGCAAGACACGCGCCCGACAGATAGGGGACGAGCTGCGGCCCATCGTCGAGTTCGCCATCAGCGGCGAGATGGTGGCGCGCCCAACCGATGCCGGTCACATGGGCCGTGCAGCCGACGGCATCGATGCGACCGTCGGGCAGGAGCAGAACCGGCCCCCATGCACCCCATCCGGGCGGAGGCGATCGCAGCGCATCGAGCAGACCGGGTTCCGGAAGGAGATCCTGGTTGCAGATCACCACGACCTGCGCCCGTGCCACCCGCGTTCCGTCGTTGGCGCCGCCCGCATAGCCGCGGTTGACCGGCAGTCGCAAGACGCGCGAAACGCAGGGGTGCCCGTCGGCGACCGCGGCCGTTCCCTCGAGGCAGGCGTTGTCGACGACGATCACCTCGTCGCCGCCGCGCAGCTGCGGTGACAACCCATCGAGCAACGCGGTCAACACGGAGGGGGCTCCGTGGGCGACGACCACCAGAGCAAGGGTTTCCGTGTCGGGCATGCTCGGCGAGGGTACCCTTCGCGCCGGATGGAGATTCGCCCGACACGCCTGGCCGGCCTCGTGCACATGGCGCCCACCGTCCACGGCGACGCACGCGGATTCTTCGTCGAGACCCTGCGGCGCGAGCAACTGCGGGCCGCCGGCATCGATGTCGACTTCGTCCAGCACAACCATTCACGCTCGGCGCATGGCGTGCTGCGAGGGATGCACTTCTCGGTCGGGGTGGGGCAGGCGAAGCTCGTGCGGTGCGCGCGTGTTCGCATTCTCGACGTGGTCGTCGACGTCCGTCGTGAATCGCCGACCTTCGGCGAGTGGGAGTCGTTTTCGCTGGATGACATCGAACACGACCAGCTGTTCATCCCCGTCGGTTTCGCACACGGCTTC
>JANLSO010000010.1:0-20695 GCA_031362405.1 Thermoleophilia bacterium
GCTAGACCCCGGACTGGCGCGCCGTGTGGGGGCGCAGGTAAACGAACCAGGTGACCGCAAAGCAGGCGGTGTAGAACGCGATGAACGAGACGTAGGCCGCGTTGCCGTTGCCGTTGGTCAAGAACGACTCGCGGAAGGCGACGTTGACGAGCACCCCGCCGAGAGCTCCGATTGCACCCGCGATTCCGATCAAGGCGCCCGAAAGACGGCGGGCCTCACCCTTGGCGTGGTCTTCCTCGGCGCCGGAGTCGGTGGCGAGTTTGGCCTTCGAGGTAAAGATCGCCGGGATCATCTTGTAGGTCGATCCGTTGCCGATTCCGGCGAAGACGAAGAGGGCCATGAAGCCACCGATGAACAGCGGCAGCGACTCTTGGAGCGAAGCCACGAGGACGACCGAGGCGGCGGCCGCCATTCCAACGAAGTTCCAGAAGGTCACGGACGCCCCGCCGATCTTGTCGGCCAGCTTGCCGCCCACGGGGCGGATCAGCGACCCGATCAGGGGGCCGAGGAAGGTCACGTATGCGGCCTCGAGTGGCTTGGTGAAGGTCTCGGGGAACTGGACGAGCAAGACCTGACCAAAGGCGAAGCTGAACCCGATGAACGATCCGAACGTGCCGATGTAGAGAAACGAGATGACCCACGTGTGGCCGTCTTTGGTGACATCGCGCAGGGCGCGTTTGTCGTTCTTGACCTGAGTCAGGTTGTTCATGAACAGCGCCGCGCACAGGGCGGCCACGCCGACCAGCGGGATGTAGATCAGGAGCATCAGGCGTGGATTGCTCGCCCCGGCGGTTGCGAGCACGAGAAGGCCGACAAGCTGGGCCACGGCGACGCCGATATTGCCGCCACCGGCGTTCAGACCGAGCGCCCAACCCTTCAGCGGAGGCGGGTAGTAGGTGGAGATGTTGACCATCGACGACGCGAAGTTGCCGCCACCGACGCCGGCGGTCATCGCCACGATCAGAAGGGTCGTGAACGACACCCCAGGCTCAAGAACGATGCCGGTGAGGATGCACGGCACCAGCAGCAGTAGGGCGCTGAAGATCGTCCAGTTACGTCCACCGAATCTGGCGACGGCGAAGCTGTACGGCAGGCGCACCAGGCCGCCTACCGCCGCCGGCACGGCGGTGAGAAGGAACTTCTGGCTCGGATCGAAGCCGTATTGAGGGCCCAGAAAGAGAACAAACACCGACCAGAGCGACCATATCGAGAAGCCGATGTGCTCGGAGAAGATCGAGAAAATCAGGTTGCGGCGAGCAATCTGCTTACCGCCGCCGTTCTCCCAGAAATCCGGGTCGTCCGGGCGCCAGTCGTCGATCCAGTACGGTTTTGCGCGGGTGAAGGACCCGACCTTCGGGACTGCGGGTGCTGCCGCGGTGGTGCTCATCTGACCTCCTCGGGGGGTTGCCGTGAGGAGGCTAGGTTCGGGGCGTGGGTCTCCGGTACGGACCGAGAATCCGAAATCGCCCCCCGTTCAGATGGATCATCAGACCGATTCTGATCGCCGAGGGCGTACGACGAAATCGTCTGCGCCAGCCGGGCCCCGCCAGAACTTAGGAGTCCTCGCGCTCACAACCGGTATCGAGCAGGAGAGGGGCGACCTTTAACCCTGCGCTTCAGAAAATGCCGTTCACCACGTAAACGCGACACCAAGACTGTGCACCGGGCCAAAGAGCCCCTGCGTCGTGCGGCCTATCGTCCAATCAGATGGATGTCGTCCGCGAGCTCGAGTTCCTCCAGCGCCTGGCCCTCACGGCTGCCCAGACCCTCGACGTACCGTCGCTCGTGCGCCTTGTGATCGCGGAGACGACGGGCGCGATGGGAGTGGACGTCTGCTCGGTCTACCTGCTCGACCCCGAGGGGGCGTCTCTTGTCTTGACGGCCACCAACGGCCTTTCCCAGGCCGGTGTTGGGCGGGTTCGTCTGCGTGTCGGAGAGGGCGTGACGGGAACCGCCGCGGCGGAGCGCGCGCCGATCGTCGTCGATGACGTCCGCACGGAGGGGCGCTTTCGCTGGCTTCCGGGGGTCGACCAGGCACGTTTCGTCTCCATGTGCTCGGTACCGATCATCTCCGCGGACCGCCTCATCGGTGTGCTCAACGTCCAGACCGACCAACCGCACGCCTTCGCGGCTGACGAGGTCGGTTTCATGGCCGCCATCGCCGCACAGGTCGCCGGGGCGCTGGAACGCTCGGGCCTGCAGGAGCGGCTCGAAGAGCAGGTGGCTGACCTGCGCAGCTCGCAGGAGATCCACCGTCGCTTCACCGAGCTGGCGCTGCAGGGTGAGGGGTTGGAGGCCATCTGCGCGGAGATCGCCCATCAGTCGGGCGCGGCGATCGCCCTGTTCGACGACGAGGGCGAACGTCTGGCGCCGCTCGAAGACAACGGCCTTCCGACGCGCATGGCCGAGGTGGGCGATCCGAAACCGCGCGCGGACGGGCTCGCTGTTCTGCCCGTCCGGGCGGGCCCGGACATACTGGCCTGGCTCGCCGTCGAACCCGCGGCGGGCGCGACCGGGAACGTCCGTCAGCGCGCTTTCGAACATGGGCTCACGGTTCTCGCCCTCGAGCTCTCGCGCGAGCGCGCCGACGCTGAGGCCGAGCGACGTCTGCGGGGTGATCTCGTGGAGGAACTCCTTTCGACGCACATGACCGAGGCCGACGCCGCGCGTCTCGCCGGTCGCGCCGCCCGTCTGGGCTATCGGCTGCGCCGCCGGATGTGGGTGCTTGTCATCGAACCCGACGAGCCCGCCGCCGCCAAGGCGCTGTCGGAGCGCACGCGGGCGATGCGACTGCTGCGGGCGGTCTCGGCCGCCGCGGAGTCGCGCAATCCCGGCTCGATGGTGGTCGAGCGAAGCGGGACGCTGGTCATCCTCGTCCCCGAACCGGCCACGGCGGTAGAGGTTGAACGCTGTGCCCTTGCCGTGTTGACCGCCGCGGGAAACCTCACGGGTGGGGCGTCGTATTCATGCGGCGTCAGCGGCGATCTCGGCGGACCCGTCGATTTCCACGCGCTGATGGAGCAGGCCCGCCTCGCGGTGCGGGTCGGCCGCCGCCTGCAGCGCGCCGGAGAAGTGCATCCGTACCGACGTCTCGGCGCCGAACGGCTGCTGCTGGCGGTAAGCCCGCCCGAAGGCCTTCAGGAGTTCGTCGACGAGTGGCTCGGACCGCTCCAGCGGCAGGAGTCTCAGGCGAAGGCCGCGGCGCCCCTGATCGACACGATCGAGGCGTTGGCGGCGACCAGTTGGAGCCCGCGTGCAGCGGCGCGGCGGCTGAACGTCCACGTCAACACGCTGCTCTACCGTGTTCAGCGTGCGCGTGAGCTGACCGGGCGCGATCTCGACGACGCCGACGTGCGTCTGGCCCTGACCCTCGCGCTGCGGGCGCGGACCCTCCTCGGGAGCCCGTCGGCGGCTCTCGAATATCCATCGAAGCGCAGCGGCACATCCACGCGCGTCAGCACCGGTGCCCTGCGCGTGCAGGTTCGATGAACGAGGCCCGCGTGGGAATCACCGCCGCCCGGCGGGCCGACGAGCAGGCGGCCCTCGTGCGCGCCCTCGGGGGCGTCCCGGTTCATGGCCCGAGCGTCGACGTCGATGTTCCCGCCCCCGACCACGTCATGCGAGGAACCCTGGAGGACCTCCTCGCTGCCCGGCTCGACATCGCGGTGTTCCTCACCGGTGTTGGCGCGCGGCACCTTCTCGGGGCGGCGGCGCGAAGCGACATGTTGGCGGCCGTGACGACGCATCTGCGCACCGCCCGTGTGATCGTCCGGGGCACCAAGCCGCGGCGGGTGCTGCGCGAGTTCGACGTACTCATCGAGTGGACGGCCTCCCCGGCCGAGGGTCGCGTCATCCGCGACGCCCTGCTGGCCGAGGGCGTCGCCAACCGGCGGATCCTCGTGCAGTGCGCCGGCGCGGCTCCCGATGCGATGATCGACGCCCTCCGCGCGGCGGGGGCACAGGTCGTGGCGGCCCATCCCTACGCGATCGACACCCCGCCCGACGCCGATGGGGCGCTGCGCCTCGCCAGGGAGGCGGCCGCAGGTCGGCTCGATGCGCTGACCTTCACGAGCGCCCACGCCGTCCATGGATTCGTCGGCCTCGCCGAACGCGATGGTGTCGACCTCGACACCATCGCCGCCGCGGGGACGCTCATCGTGGCGGTGGGTCCGGTGACGCGCGACGCGTTGCTCGGCTTCGGCATGCCGGTTCACGTCGAGCCCGATGTGCCCCGGATGGGAGCGATGTTCCGTGATCTTGCCGCCGCGCTCACGGCGAGTGGTCGCCTGCGGAGTTCCGCCGATCGCTGACATGAAGATCGGTTTCGTCGCCCTCACCGATGCGGCACCGGTGATCATGGCCCACGTCCTGGGCTTCTATGCGGAGCGTGGGCTCGCGGTCGAGCTCGTCAAACAAGCCTCCTGGCCGGCGCTTCGCGACGCACTGCTCGCGGGCGACATCGACGCGGCCCATTGCCTGTCGAGCCTCCCGTTCTCGGTCGCTGCGGGCGTGACGGGGCGGTCTGACCAACGGCTGCCCATCGTGATGATCCTGAACACCAACGGCCAGGGCGTCACCCTCGGTGCCGCGCTCGCCGACGACCGTTACGGCGACGTGGCGGGCTCTCTCGAGGCGATTGCCGCCCAGAGTCGCCAGCGGCGTCTGGTGCTGGCGATGACCTACCCGGGAGGCACGCACGACATCTGGCTGCGGTACTGGCTGAAAGCGGCCGGCGTCGAGAGTCGCGACATGGATGTGATCCCCATTCCACCCCCCCAGATGGTGGCCAACCTGGCGGGCGGCACGATGGATGGGTTCTCGGCCGGCGAGCCGTGGAACGCGGTCGCGGTCGGTCATGGGGTCGGGTTTACCGCGATCGCGAGCCAGGAGATCTTCCCCGATCACCCGGAGAAAGCGCTCGTGATGGCACCGGGCGTTCTCGAGACCCGGCGCGCCGAGGTCGAGGAATTGGTCGCGGCGACCCTCACAGCGTGCGCATGGCTCGACGTCACCGCCAACCGCCGTTCGGCGGTTCAGGCCCTCTGCGCTCCCGCCCGCATCAACGCGCCGGCAGTGCACATCGAAAGCAGAATGCTCGGGCGCTACGAGGTTGGCCCGGGTCGTGACGCCAGTCGTATCGTCGAGCGCCCACTGACCTTCCACGATGGCGGCCGCGTCAATGCACCACGGCGCAGCCACGGTTTCTGGTTCCTGGCGCAGCTGCGGCGCCTGGGCTTGGTGCACTGCGCCCCCGACTACGGGGCGCTCGTCGACGGCCTGATCGTGCGCGACCTCTACACCGATGTTGCCCATGCGCAGGGAGTTACCGTGCCCGACGATGACATGTCGCCGTTCACGGTCGCTCTCGACGGTGCGCGCTTCGATCCGGGCGCCCCCGAACAGGAGGCCACCCGGATGTAGGCGCGCCGTCTACGGGATCAGTTGAAAGGTCCCGCTGGCCGCAAAGGGCCCTACGCCGCGGGCGGCCAATCGCAGCGTCGCGCCGTAGGCGGTGGGCGCAAAGGCCGACTCCATGGCCACCTCGAGATCGGACGCCTCGCAGTTGAGGGTCGCCTCGACGTGCAGAACGATCGTCCCGGGTGCATAGGCAGAGCCATTGGCGATCGACCAGCGTGTCGGCACGATCACCAACGGATCGCGGAACATCGCGCTCGTGAGAGCCGTGTGGCCGGCCTCGACCGCGAACCCACCCAGGGCGAATCGTCCCGTGAGCTCCGAAGCAGACTCTTCGAGCGGTGCCGCGACAGCGAAATCGGGGGCCGCCGGTTCCGGAGTGGGAGCACCGGTCGGGACGTCCTCGACGGCCACATCGACGGGGATCCACGCAGCGGGCTCCTCGGCCGGCGTCAGCTCCTTGGCCAGCGTGGATTCCGGCGCAGGAGGTGCATCATCGATGGGAATCCACGGGGCGACCTCCGGCTCGGCCTGCCAATTGGCCGCCTCGGCTGGTCGCGCAGTGAACTCGGGGTCGGCGGGCGCCCCGAAGATGTCGGCGATATCCGCGTCGTCCGTGGAGTCGAGTTCGAGGGCCGTCTCGGCCAGGTCGGCGCCAAGCCACGTCTCGGGAGCTGCGGTGGCGGCAATCTCCGGCTCAAGGGCGGCAACGGTGAGAGCTTCGGCCGAGCCGCGTACGTCGGAGACGGGCGCCAGCTCATCCGAGAAGTCGGCCCACTCGGGGATCGGGGCGTCCGCTTGGGGGGTCGTCGCCGGAGCGTCATCGTCAGAGAGCCAGCTTGGCGCGTCACCCGTGATCTGCGTTGCCGCCAGTGCCTCGGCGGCGAGATCGGGGGTGACGAGCGCATCCCATGATTCGTCGGTCTCGGGCTCCTGCCAACCGGGCTCGGTCGCGGGCCTGATGGCCGTCTCGAACGCCGGGTCGTCTTCGGTACCCAGCCAGTCGGAGACCTCGTCGGTGGCGTCGGCCGATGCTCCGGCGGACGGCAGCCAGGTCTTTGACGAGTCGTCGGTCCTTGCGGCGGCGGCCTCCCACGAGACGTCGGCCTCGCCGGGCAGGGGCCACCCGGGTGCGGTGACGATGTCACCGGGTTCCCACGCGGGCGGGGCGTCGGTCGGAATGATCTCGGTCGATGCGGGTGTCTCACGAGGGCCGGTGGCCTCGGCGCGCATGGCGTCCCAGTCGGGCTCGGTCGTCGGCTCAGCGGTGGCGGCCACCTCGGCGACCTCGGGCCAGTCACCCGCCGGGCCACTCGTGACCGGTGCGGTGCGCTTGCCTTTGCGACGGCCACCCGTCGACGATTCGGCCGTTGACGCCGCGGAGGCGCCGCCACGTTTGGGGACGCGCAGCGTCGGTGCCTTCGGCAGTTTCCGCGATCGCGCGGCCTTCGCAGGCTTCGAGCTTGCGGAAGACGCTTTGTCGCGTCGCAGCTTCAGCATCACCAGCAGCAGTACGACAACGCCCCCGATGAGCGCCAGGTTCGTCGTGGTCATCCCGCGAGCCTTTCGTTACTCGCGCACCCACCGACGGTGGGCTGCGCATCTCTCGACGCCGTTCGGCGACGATTCTTGGGCCCCATCGGCAGATCGAGTGCCGAGATCAACCTCTCGGTACGTCAATCGCCGGTGACGCCACGCTCCAGCGGCCGTGAACGCGAACGACGCCGGCCTCGGCCGAGGCCATCGCGAGCGCGAAACCCTCGCGGCTGGGGGCAAAGCCTCCGTCTCGCATCACGACCAGGCCACCCGTGGGCACGTTCTGCTGGTCGTCGATGTGAATGGTGATGTCGCGCCACGGCGGGGCGGTGTCGGCGCGGCGCGCAAACGACACGCTGCCCACAACGAACTGGCCGGCGCCGAGGGTCAGACCCGACAGGGCGAACTCACCTCCTTGGTTCAGGGCCTCTTTCGCGTTGGTGCATTCCCGAAGCACCCGGTCATCGTTGTCGAGCCCTGATGGCACGGGCGTCGGGGCCGATTGCCGCGCGCTGATTCCGGCAACCGGATCATCGCCCAGGGGCGCACGGCGGTCCTCGCTACGTCGCCGCAGCAGCTCGGCAAGAGCAGCGATGGCGCGTTGCACATCGGCCAACGCGGCCGTGACTCCGGCGGGGTCGAGCCGATGTGAGGAGGCAACCGGGGCAGGCGCGTCCCCGGGGGCGAGCGGGCGGGGGTCCATCAGCGGCGTGACCCTTCACGTGAACGGGAGCCGGCCGTCGGTGGCCGGACGAGATGGCCGGCGCATCGCCGACCTCCACTCCCCTGCCTATCGGATCCGCTCGCCGCGCCTTGAGACCGGCGGACGCCGGTCAGGTCTTGCGGCGGCGCGGAACCTGCTGGTGACGACGTGGACGGCCACTCGGGGTGCGGGGTTCGCGCGGCGGCGCAGGCTCCCGAACTCCCCCTCCGGGCGCGACGTCGGGTGGGTCCTCGGGCGACGGCGTCGTCGGGGGATCCACATCGGGCGTGTCGGTTTCGGGGGGAGGCTCTTCGCCCGACTCGAGCAAACCCACGGTGGTTTCGGGCGGTGCCGCGTCGAGAGCGCGTTCTGCCCGTTCGAGCACGTCGAGATCGACGACATCTGAGTCTGACGAAACCCGGCTGGCCCGCTTTTCGAGCTTTGCCGTGCGCTTCTTCTGCTCAGGCTCGTGCTCTTTCCACAAGGCCGCGATCGGCGCGCTGATGATCACCGACGAGATACCACCGGCAAGGACACCCACCAACAGGGCGAAGGAGAAGTCTTTCAGCGTCTCACCACCGAACAGGAACAGCGCGAGGACCGGCAGAAGCGTCGCCAAGGACGTGATCAGCGACCGGATGATCGTCTCGTCGACCGACCGGTTCACGACGTCGCGGTAGCGCGAGTTACGCATCAACGGGGCGTTCTCACGGATGCGGTCGAAGACGATCACCACGTCGTACAGCGAGTATCCGAGGATGGTCAAGAATGCGGCAATCGTTCCGCTGGTGACCTCGCGACCGGTCACCGAGTAGATGCCGACCGACAGCGCGACGTCGTGCACCACCGAAAGCACGGCCGGCAGCGCGAGCTTGTACTCGAACCGGAGCGTCAGGTACGCGATGACGATCAGCAGGCTGAGGATGATCGCGTAGATCGCGTTGCGGACGATCTGCTTGCCGAAGGTGGCTCCCACGGTTTGGATCTGGCGCGTGGCGAGCTGCACGCCGTACTTGGTATCGAGAGCCTCGTTCAGGCGGGTCTGCTCGGCGGCGGTAAGCGTCCGTGTCTGAATCTGGAAGCCCTCGACCGAGTTGCCCTTGAGGTTCTCGGAGAACCTCTGGACCTTTGCGGAACCGAGGCCCAAGTCGTTGACGACGGTGCGAATGCCGTCTTCTGTCGCGGGCCGTTCGAACCCGGTGCTGATGCGGGTGCCCGACTCGAAATCGATTCCGAGGTTCAGCCCGTTCATACCCAGCCAACCGAGCCCGAACAGGACGGGCACGGTCGAGATGACCATCCACAGGCGCCAGCGACCGACCCAGTCGAAGCTGATGCGGGTGCGCCCCTGCGAGATACCCATGATGCGGTCGTCGCGCATGAAGCGCGTGCCGATGAGCACCCCGAAGATCGCCCGCGTGGCGACGACTGCCGTGAACAGCGAGATGAGCGTGCCGATGAGCAGCGTGAACGCAAAGCCCCGCGGGCCGGCGGTAGCGAACAGGAAGATCACTCCCGCGACCGCGAGCGTCACGACGTTCGCGTCGATGATTGCTGCGAGACCCTTCTTGTAGCCCGCCGACATCGCGGCCATGGCGCTCTTGCCCGCGCGTGATTCCTCGCGCACGCGTTCGAAGATGACGATGTTGGCATCCGCACTGATGCCGATCGTGAGGATCATTCCGGCAATGCCCGGCAGCGTGAGCGTGATCGGTATCAGCACGACCACCGCGTAGAGCAGCGCGGAGTAGATCAGCAGCGCGATCGCCGCGACAACCCCGAGCGCCCGGTAATAGAAGATGAGGAACGCGAGCACCAGACCGAGGCCGACCAGCCCAGCGATGAGGCCCTGGCGCAGTGACTCCTTGCCGAGGGTCGCCCCCACCTCGCGGCGACTGATCACCTCGAGGCTGATGGGGATCGCTCCGGAGTTCAGCTGGTCGGCGAGGAGTTGGGCCGACGTCGAGGTGAAGTTTCCCGAGATCTGCGCGCCACCGCTGACCGCCGGGTCGATGCCGCTCGGAAAGAACTCCTCGTAGCCGACAGACGGTCGGCTGACGATCTCACCGTCGAGCACGACCGCGAACGTCTGATTCTCCTTGAGGCTCTGGCCCCGAACGGCGAGATCAGACGTCACCTTCTGGAACTTCTTGTTGCCCTCGCCGGTGAAGCTCATCACGACGGCCGGTCCGCGATCAACTCCGAGCTGCTGCTGATTCGAACGGTCGACACGGGCGCTCGTTATGTCCTTGCCCACGAGGCCGGGGCGGTCCTGCAGGAGCAGGTACTGAGCGGGCCCGAACTCACCGGGACGAGTCGCCAGCTCCTCCCCGGGCTGAGAGACGACCACCAGACCGGCAGGCACGGTGAGCTGCTCAACGCCGTCGGGCAAGACGTTGCCCGGGAACTGATTTAGGAGAGCCTGTTCTGTGACCGTCTCCTGGCCGACTTGGGCGTGGGGCGCACCCGTGCGAAATGCATAGAAGGTCGGCTTCTTCCCCTTCGGCTCCTGAGGATCGATCTTTGTGGCGCGTGTGACGGTCGCGAAGAGGCTCGTGTTCGGGCCGTCTTCGAGGTTGTCGGTGTAGTCATAAAAGCGCAGCTGCGCGGGCTTGATCAGATCCTCGACGACCTGCGGGTCGTCGGCACCCGGCAGGGAGACGACGATCTCGTCCTTGCCCTGGGTCTGGATCTCCGGCTCACTGACGCCGAACTTGTCGACGCGCCGACGGATCACCTCGACCGCGCGGTCGACCGACTCCGGCGTCACCTGGGCGTCAGGCGTGTCCTGTCCCTTGAGGATGACCTCGATGCCGCCCTGTAGGTCGAGTCCCAAGACCGCCGGCCGCAGGGCGATGGTCACAAGGCTTGCCGCCGTGAGACCGATCACCATCAGCAGCAGGAGGAGAGCGCGCCTCCCCGTGCCCATAGCCTCTACTCCGCCGGGGTTTCGGGGGTCGGGGGCACGTCTGCGGGTTCGGTCTCCGCGGGCGTCGTGTCGGTAATGATTCGGGCGACCGCGCCCTTGGCGATGCGGATCTCCGTGTCTTCGGCGACCTCGATGAGGACCGTGTCGGCTTCCTCGACCTCGGTCACGGTGCCGTAGATGCCGCCGGTCGTGACGATGTCATCGCCGACTGACAGCGCGGTGAGCAGCTTGCTCTGCTGCGCGCGCAGGCGCCGTTGAGGAAGGACGATGAAGAACCAGATGATGGCCGCGAAGATTGCGACGTAAACGAGGAGAACCACCAGCCCAGCTCTCGATTCACTCGGGGGCACTCAAAAGCGCGTCGACCTTAGCAGAGGCCTTCGACGACCCCCTTGCGCCCGTGTTTGGGAGTGCATCGGCCGCTGCCCCTGGTACCGTGAGCGCCTGTGACGCACCGCCGTGATTCATTCCTCGCGCGGGCGTGGTGGGCACGCTGGCACGGCGCCGCCGAGGTGGGTCTTTTCGCGCTGCTGATGCTGCTCTACGAGCTGCTGCGCGATCGGGTCGAGCCCGGCAGCCCGGCCCGCCCACTCGCCCACGCCGCCGACGTCGTCGATGTCGAGCGCTCCGTCGGGCTCGCCATTGAGTCGGACGTCCAACGTCTCACCCACGACTTTCCGGGCGGCGAGTTCCTGACCTCGTGGATCTACACCATCGCCCACACGCCGGGTTTCATCGCCGTATTCACGGGGATTTGGTTCTTTCGTCGCCGCTGGTACCCCTTTGTGCGCAACTGGTTCTGGGCGACCAACGGGATCGCCGTGGTCGTCTACTGGCTGTATCCGTTGGCGCCGCCGCGCTTTGCGGGCCTCGGCCTCGAAGATCCCACCAAGGTGACCCTCGAGCTCGGCGGCTCGCTCACGTGGTTCGAGCCGTTTCGCAACCTCTACGCGGCGATGCCGTCGATGCACGCCGGCTACACGATCTTCTACGCGATCACGCTGGTCCTCCTGCTTCGCGGGTCGCGGGTGCGCTGGCTCGCCGTTGCGTGGCCGATCGTGATGGTGTGGGTGGTGATGGCCACGGCTAATCACTTCTGGCTCGATGCGGTCGGGGGTGCGGCGGTCGTTGCGGCAGCCCTCGTACTCACGAACCTCGTCGCCCCGAGGCATATGCCCCGCCCCTGGAGCTACCGCCCCGGTGCGACGGGCGAGGCCCCTCCTGACGCGGCGCCCGTCGCCGAGCCCGTTGCCGGAATGCGATGAGCGACGGCCCCCTGAAGATCGCGATGGTCACCGAGTACGCCTACCCGGTTCTGGGTGGGGTGTCCGAGCATGTGCACTTCCTCAGCCGAGAGCTGGCCGCGCGCGGACACGAGGTCACAGTCGTGACCAGCCGGGCGCCCCGGGCCGCCCGCGCCAAGGCGCGCGTCCTCGATGCGGAGAACGCCGCGAGCAACGGCTACCGCACGAACCGCATCGGGCTCTCGATGCCGGTCTTCTCGAACGGTTCGATCGCGCGGGTCACGGTCGGGCTCGGCATCAGTGGCCGCATCCGCCGCGCCATCGCCCCGGCGGATGTCGTCCACTCCCAAGGCCTGGCGTCGCCCACTCTGCCCGTCTTCGCCCTGCGTGAATCACGGGCATCCGTGACCGTCGGCACCTTCCACACCTACTTCGACGGAGGACACTGGGCGCTGCGCATGTTCCGCGGGTTCGTCTCGCGAGCCCTGGCGCGGCTGGACCGCAAGATCGCGGTATCGGAGGCCTGCATCACGGCTCTGGCGCAGTACTTCCCGGGAACCTACGACATCGTCCCGAACGGGATCGATTGCGACTACTTTCATCCGATCGCCGACGAGAGCGAGCGCCACCCCGGGCCCCCGCGGATCCTCTTTGTCGGTCGCTTCGACACCCGCAACGGCCTGCACACGCTGATCGACGCGGCCGAGCTACTGACCCGCGAGGGTCGTGATTTCGTCCTACAGATCGCCGGCGACGGCCCGGCCCGCCCCCTTTACGAGCGACAGGCCAGGCGCGCCGGCATCTGGGACCGCACCGAATGGCTCGGTCTCGTGAAGGACGAGCGCCCCGAGCTCTACCGCCAGGCGGCCGTCCTTGCGGCCCCCTGCACCCTGGCCTCGTTTGGCGTCGTGCTGTTGGAAGCTTTTGCGAGCGGCACGCCCGTTGTCTGCGCCGACAACATCGGCTTTCGACAGGTGATCCGCGACGGCGCCCCCGGTCGGTTCGTGCCCGGCAGCGACCCCGCGGCGCTTGCGGTGGGCCTGGCCGAAGTACTCGACGACGACGCCCTGCGCGCAGACTGGGCCCTGCGCGGCCGCCAAGTGGCCCAAGAGCGCTACGCCTGGCCAATCGTGGCCGAACGCATCGAAGCCATCTACCGAGACGTTCTCGACCGCACCCCCGGCCGCGCCCCGGTGGCCCCTCTCTGACGACCACGTTGAACGCCCGCCCACACGGGCGTCGCCCCGTGTTTTGCGTCTCGGGCACCGGGGTTCTCGAAGAGCGCCGGGCCGCTCGCGTCGGCCGTGATTCGCGACCGCGCGACGCGCGATGTCACACCCGGTGCCAGGCACCGGGTGTGACACGACAGCGCACGGCAACAGGTCGAGTAGGTCGAGGAAGCCGCACCCAAGGGGTTTCTGAGAGAATCGGCATTCTCCGCCCACCCGCGAGCCGCAACCTTCTGGTTGAACCTCGGCACTCACGACGCCCGACGCGTCACCACCCGTGCCAGGCACCGACGGTGACATCACCAGACGCCGCGCTGCACGTCCACGGGAGCGGTCAGCTCTTTGTTTTCTGCGTCCCGGGCACCGGGGCTCTAGAAGAGCGCGGGGTCCGTCGGGTCGGCGGGCGGTTCGAGGCCGAGGTGGCGGTAGGCTCGTGGGGTGATCATCCGGCCGCGGGGGGTGCGCATCAGCAGGCCCTCCTGCAGGAGGTAGGGCTCGTAGACGTCTTCGATCGTGTCGGGCGATTCACCGACGCTGTCGGCCAGGGTGCCGAGCCCCACGGGGCGACCCTCGAAAACGACGCCGAGGGTGCGCAGGAGCTTGCGGTCGAGGTCTTCCAGGCCGAGCGCATCGACCTCCAGAAGGTCGAGGGCCTCCCCCGCCGCCGCTCCGTCGATCACGGCTTTCCCCTGCACCTGGGCGACATCACGCACCCGGCGCAGCAGCCGGTTCACGATCCGTGGTGTGCCGCGGGCGCGCACGGCAATCGCGGCGGCACCCGCGTCGTCGACCGCGAGATCGAGCAGCCGTGCGGAGCGCGAAACGATCGCCGCCAGCTCGTCGTGGTCGTAGTAGTCAAGTCGTTGGACCACCCCGAAGCGGCCGAGAAGTGGCGCCGACAAGAGGCCCGTCCGGGTCGTCGCCCCCACAAGGGTGAAGGGCGGCAGGTCGAGGCGCAGTGTGCGCGCCGAGGGGCCCTGCCCGAGGATGACGTCGATCTCAAAGTCTTCCATCGCCGGGTAGAGAACCTCCTCGACCGCACGGCCGAGACGGTGGATCTCGTCGATGAAGAGAACGTCCTTCGGCTGCAGCGCCGTCAAAACGGCCGCCAAGTCGCCTTTGCGTTCGAGTACCGGGCCGCTGGTGATGTGAAACTCGACGCCGAGCTCGTGGGCGACGATCGCCGCGAGCGAGGTCTTTCCGAGACCCGGGGGGCCTGCCAGGAGCACGTGATCGAGGGCATCTCCGCGCTGACGGGCCGCCTCGAGAAAGATCGCCAGCTGCCGGGTGACACGCCCCTGCCCGATGAAGGCGTCGAGCGACTTCGGGCGCAGCGACCGGTCGGCATCGTCTTCGCCGGGGGTCGACTCGCCCGTTGTCAGGCGCGGGTCGCTCACGCGCGGCGCAGTCGCGTGAGGCCATAGCGCACGAGACCGGCGGTATCGGCGTCGGGCGGCGCGTCATCCAACGCGTGGGCTGCCTCATCAGGGGCGAAGCCGAGCGCGATCAGGCCCTCGCGGGCCTCCGCGAGCGGCCCGATCGGCATCGACCGGGCGCCGGGGCGGGCGGGAGACCCTCCCGCCGCCATTTCGCCGAGACGATCACGCAGTTCCAAGACGATCCGCTCGGCGGTGCGCTTGCCGACCCCTGTGGCCTCCTGAAGCCGGCGGCTGTCGCCGGTCGCCACCGCGTTGCGCAGGCCCGCCGGCGTATCGAGCCCACAGAGCGCCAATCCGATACGCGGCCCCACGCCGTTGACCGAGATGAACGCCTCGAAGAGGGCGCGCTCGTCGACAGAGGCGAAACCGTAAAGGTCGAGCGCGTCTTCGCGTACGACCAAGTACGCCTGCAGGGAGACCTCCGACCCCACGCCGGGAAGTTCGCCCAGTGTGGTGGTCGAGACCGACAACTGGAGACCAACACCGCCGACCTCGACGAGCGCGCCTTCCGCTCCGAGCCCGACCAGTCGACCGCGGACAGAGCGGATCATTCCTCGGAAACTAGCGGGCCCGCCGGATGGCCTGCGCCAGCGGCGCCCCGCAGAGGTGGCAGATCGCCGCGGCAAGGGCATCGGCGGCGTGATCGCTGCCGGGCTCGACGCGTGTGAGTCGCGTGACCATCGCGCGCACCTGGGCCTTGTCGGCCGAGCCGTTTCCCGTTACTGACTGCTTGATCGTGTTCGGCGAGTACTGCGACACCGCGATGCCGGCACCGGCGATCGCCACCTGTACCGCTCCCCGCGCTTCGGCCATTCCCATCGCCGACCTGCTGAAGGCGTGGATGAACCAGTCCTCGATCGCGGCGCCCTCCACCGCGTACTCCGCGAGCAGGTCCGCTACGCCATCGTGAATCGCGCGCAGTCGTTCCGCGTGCGCCGTCGCGGGCTTCGTGCGGATAACACCCCAGGCAACGGCACTGACACGCGTCGGGCCGCCCTCGACGAGGCCGTATCCCGTCGAGGCGAGCCCCGGGTCGATCCCGAGGACCAGCAGGGGCTAGCCGGCCACGGCTTCGAGGATCTCGTCGGAGATGTCGAAGTTCGCGTAAACGTCTTGGACGTCGTCGTTCTCCTCGAGCTGGTCGACCATCCGCAGCACCTGCCGGGCTTCCTTCTCGTCGGGGCTGACGGTGGTCTTGGGAACCATCGTGACCTCCGCCGACTCGTAGCTGATCTCGGCACCCTCGAGCGCCTCGCGAACCGCCATGAAGGCGGCCGGCTCGCTGACGATCTGCCAGTGGCTGCCGTCGAGGGCGATGTCGTCTCCGCCTGCCTCCAGGACGATCTCCATGAGCTGGTCCTCATCGACGCCCTCAGCATCGACCATCACGACGCCCTTGCGGTCGAACTGCCACGCGACCGCGCCGGGTGCGCCCAGCGAGCCGCCGTTCTTGGTGAAGATGTGCCGCAGGTCGGCCGCGGTGCGGTTGCGGTTGTCGGTGAGGATCGTGCAGATCACCGCGATACCGCCGGGCCCGTAGCCCTCGTAGGTCATGGCCTCGTACGCGTCGCCCTCGCCGCTTCCCGCTCCACGCTGGATCGCCCGCTCGATGTTGTCCTTCGGCATTGAGTTGTCGCGCGCTTTTTGGACGGCGGTCGCCAGCGCCGAGTTCGCGTCGGGGTCACCCCCACCCTCCTTCGCGGCGACGATGATCGCTCGCGACAGCTTGGAAAACAGGGCGCCGCGCTTGGTGTCGGCGGCCCCCTTCTTGCGCTTGATCGTCGCCCATTTACTGTGCCCCGACACGGCGTTCCTCCCCCAGAATCGTGCCCATCTGCTCGCGTCGGGCGCGAGCAGCGTTGACCAGCCATTCGTGAAACCGTCGGTCGTCGGTGAGTTCCGGATGGAACGCGGTACCGACGAGAGTACCCTGGCGGACTGCAACGGGAGTACCCGCGTAACGAGCCAACACCTCGACGCCGGCGCCCACTCGCGCAATCTGAGGCGCGCGGATGAAGATGGCGTCGATCGCCGACTCACCGGGCACATCCGATTCCACCGTCGCCTCGAACGAGGCCACCTGGCTGCCGTAGGCGTTGCGGCGCACGGTGACGTCGAGCCCGCCGATGAGTGGTGGGTCACCACCCAGGATCTGGTCGGCCAAGGCGATGAGGCCGGCGCACGTGCCAAGAACCGGCATCCCGCCAGCGACCGCGTCGCGCAGGGCCTCGACGAGGCCCGAATCGCGGGCGACGATGCGCAGCGTCGTGCTTTCGCCGCCGGGGATGACCAGCCCGTAGATGCCGTCGAGCCCTTCGCCGCTACGGAGTTGTACGGGCGCGGCGCCGCTGGCCGAAAGAGCACGCTCGTGCTCGGCGAAAGCACCCTGCACGGCCAGCACGCCGACCCGCGGCCGGCTCCCCGTGGTGGGGAGGGCCGATCTTCGGGACGCGGTCACATCCCTCGGGTGTGCAGAAGCTCCCCGGCCGCAAGAGCGCTCATCTCGATGCCGGGCATCGCCTCTTTCAGCCCACTCGACGCGCGAGCAAGCACTTCGGGGTCGGCGAAGTGCGTGACCGCCTCGACGATCGCCCGCGCCCGCGCCGGCGGATCGGCACTCTTGTAGATCCCGCTGCCGACAAAGACCCCGTCGGCGCCGAGCTGCATCATCAGTGCGGCGTCGGCGGGGGTGGCGATACCACCGGCGGAGAAGTTGACGACCGGCAGACGGCCCGTCTGTGCGACGTGCGCGACGAGCTCGTATGGCGCGCGCAATTCCTTCGCGGCGGCATAAAGCTCTTCGGCGCGCATGGAGCGCACCCAGTTGATGCCCGCCATGATCGCGCGCATGTGGCGCACGGCCTCGACGACATTGCCGGTGCCCGCTTCGCCCTTGGTGCGGATCATCGCGGCGCCCTCGGCGATCCGCCGCAGCGCCTCGCCCAAATCGGTCGCCCCGCAGACGAACGGGATGGTGAAGGTGTGCTTGTCGACGTGGTGGGCCTCGTCAGCGGGGGTCAAGACCTCTGACTCGTCGATGTAGTCGACCTCGAGGGCCTGGAGGATCTGCGCCTCGACGAAATGGCCGATCCGGCACTTGGCCATAACCGGAATCGTGACGGTCTCCTGGATGCCCCGAATCATCTCGGGGTCGCTCATTCGGGCGACGCCCCCGTCGCGACGGATGTCGGCGGGAATCCGCTCGAGGGCCATTACCGCGCATGCGCCGGCGTCTTCGGCGATTCGGGCCTGTTCTGGCGTGGTGACGTCCATGATGACGCCGCCCTTCAACATCTGGGCCAGCCCCGATTTGACACGCATCGTGCCGGTGCGCTCGTTCGCGCCTGAGCCGTTTTCCACGCCTACCCCTCTCCCGTCGCTCTGAAGTCCGAAGTGTAACCGACCTCCTGACGGCTCCTCGGGAGGACCGATCGTCCCTTCTTGACTACGCGACGGCCGTGGCGACGCGGTGGGATCGCACCTCGAGGGCGCTGCACAGCGCCTGCGCGATGGCGACCATTGCAACGAGGCTCGGGGAGCCGCCCCGGACGTCGGCCGGGACGACCCGCGACAGCGCCAGCCGTGCCAGTGGCGACAGGCTCGAATCGACCAGCGCGGCGACCGGAAGCCCCGCCTGGCGAGCGGCATCGACGGCGGCCTCGGCAATGCGGGCGTCGCGTCCGATGGCGATCGCAAGAACTCCACCGGACGGTGGCATGCCGTCGAGCCATGCGCGATCGCAGGCCTCGAGGGCGTCGATGGTGACGACCGGCCGGCCCGAGCTCGAGAGGCGCTGATGCAAAACACTGAGCACGGGGCGTGCGTGGCCGTCGCCGGCGAGCACGAGCGGTCGGCATGCGCCGAGCGCGTTTGCCAACGGCGCAAGACCGCGTGGGCCGAGCCGATCGGCCGCGTCGTCGAGCGCGTGGCGTTCGGCGGCCAGATGAGCAGCGAGACCGTCGGTGGGTGGTACGAGCCCGATGGTGGTCTCGTTGCGATCCGCCGGCAACCATGGGCGCTGAGCGCGGCGAACGAGAAGCTGCATCTCGGGGTAGCCGCCGTAGCCGAGGGCCTGGGCGAAGCGCACGACGGTGGCGGGGCTGCAATGGGCGGCGCGCGCGACCTCGTGGGCCGACATTAGCGGCAGGTCGGCGAGATGGTCGGCCATGTAACGCGCGAGCGCTTTCTGGGCCGGGCTGAACGCTTCGTAGTCGCGGCGAAGGCGTTCGCGGAGATCGTGGACGTCAGCGGGAGGTGTCATCTGATCGGCTTGGTTCGCCATCGGTTCGCGCTCCCCTACCGGCGAGCCGACGAACTTTGGGCTACCGCTCCTGCGACGCGAGCGTGGTGTGGGTACCGTCGAGCACCATGTCGATCGACAGCACCTCCTCCCGGGTCGCCCCATCGAGGACCAGATAAAGCTGCGCGCTCTTGCCGGCGCGTACCCGTTTCGGCGCCGGACCGACTGTCCGGTAGGCGTCAAGAGCTCCGGTCCCCGGAATGTCGGCGAGCACCGCCCGGGCGGTGCGCATCGGCCGGGCGCCCCCGGCGAGCGTCAGGGCGACGAAACGCGGCCGCGCGATGGCAGTGGCGGTCCCGTTGACGACCGCCACGATCGCAAGAGCGGCAGGTCGGTCGAGTCGCAGTAGGGCCCGATCGATCACCACGGCGGTGGCGTCGAAACCCGCCATGTCGACCGATCCTCCCAGCCCATCGGCGGAGCGGCCCGCGAAGTAGCCGGTGAACGGAACGGTCTCCGGCGCGGGCTTGGGGGCTTGAGACGACCCCCCGCACCCGCTGAGGACGACGAGGCCCGCGAACACCGCCGCCACGCACGGCGCCGCCCTCACGCGCTCAGCCGCGTGATGGCATCGACAAGGGGTTGCGGGTCGTCAAGGGCGCCGGAGAAGAGATCTCCGTGCTGCGCCAGGCGGGCGGCGACGACCTCGCGGGTGAACGCCCGTGGGTCGAGACCCGGGGTGACCTCGTCCCACGTCAACGGGGTCGAGACCGGCGCTCCAGGCCGTGGGCGAATCGAGTAGACGCTCGCGACGCTGCGGCCCCGGCCATTCTGGTTGGCGTCGAGGTAGAGGCGCTTGCCGCGTTTGGCCACCGGCACGACGGTGGTCAGGAGATCGGGCCGCTCGCGGGCGAGGCGGTCGTAGACGACGTGGGCGAAAAGGCGGGTGACGTCGTAGCTGAGGCCCGGCCCGACGGGCACGAAGACGTGCATTCCGCTGGCGCCGGAGGTCTTTGGGTAGCCGCGCAGGCCGAGTTCCTCCAGGGTCCCGTTGAGAAGCAGGGCGGTCTCGATGACCGCATCGAAGGGCATCCCCTCGGCGGGGTCGAGGTCGAAGAGCACGTGCGTCGGCTCGTGGGGCGACGCCGCTCGACTCTGCCAGGGATTCAGGTCGATGCATCCCAGGTTGATCACCCACAGCAGCGCAAGTGGGTCGTTGACGACCGCGTAGTGGTTCTCCTTATCCGAGTTTTCGCCGCGGCCGAGGTGGACGTTCGGGAGCCATTGCGGCGCGTTGTCGGGCACGTTGTGCTGAAAGAAGAACGGTGCGGCGATCCCGTTGGGGTAGCGCTTGAGGATCATCGCCCGACCCGCCAGGTGCGGGACCAGGGCGGTGGAGACGGTGAGGTAGTGATCGAGGACGTCGCCCTTGGTGATGCCCTCCTCCGGCCAGTAGACCTTCGCGAGGTTGGTCAGGCGCGTCGACCGGTCGCCATCGACGACCACGCGCGTTTGGGCGTCGCTGGCCGGTGCAGCGGCGTCGTCTGGGGCAGGCGGCGCCTCGTCATCGGGCGGGTCGACCAGCCCCGCGAACACGGGCGCCCGCAGGCGGCCATCGGACGTCACCTCGGCGTACACGACCCGGGCCCACAGCTGGGGCTCGCACCAGTGGGGCGCGGTGAGGTCGGCGGGGACGCCGCGGAAGGGGCTCGTCGCACGTGGCATCGTGTCGAGGCGGCCCCGGATTTCCCGCGCGGTCGTGTCGGTGAAGCCCGAGCCCACACTCGAGACGAAGGTCAGGCCCTCGCCATCGGGGCGTCCGACGAGCAGGGCCCCGAACGTGTCGCGGCGTGACCCTTCGCCGGTGGTGAATCCGCCGATGACGAGATCGTCGTCCTGGCGCGTCTTGACCTTTCGCCAGTCGGGGCTGCGCCGGCCCGGGCGGTAGACCGAGTCGAGG
>JANLSO010000115.1:0-4719 GCA_031362405.1 Thermoleophilia bacterium
CTTCGGGACATTCCTGACGCGCTCGGGCATCGTGATCTCGGTGCATGCGTTCGGCGAGTCGACCGTCGGCCCGATGTTCCTTGGGTTCCTCGTCGTGCTTTTGGTCGGGTCTCTTGGGTTGCTGGTTACGCGCCTTCCGCTCTTACGCAGCGAACACTCGCTCGAGAGCTTCCTCAGTCGCGAAGCGGTCTTTCTGTTCAACAACGTGCTGCTCGTCGGGCTGGCCTTCGCGGTGTTCTGGGGGACGATGTTTCCCGTCCTTTCTGAAGCGATTCGCGGTCGCCGGCAGACCGTTGGGCAGGGCTTCTTCGATCAGGTTTCGATGCCGATCGGGATCGCCTTGCTTGTGCTGACGGGCGTCGGGCCGCTGATCCCGTGGCGCAAGGCCTCGCCCGCGCAGTTGCGCCGCCGTTTCGCGATCCCGCTTGTCGCCGCTGCGGTGACCGGCGCGGCGTTGGCCCTGTTCAGCGACGCCTGGAACAACTTCTGGGGCGCCGTCGTCTTCATGACCGGCGGTTTCGTGCTGGCCTGCATCAGCGGCGAATTCTGGCGCGGCACAAAGGTGCGTCACGCCGTCGGGGGAGTTTCGTGGCCGGTCGCGAGCCTCCAGTTGGTGGCGCGTAACCGACGTCGCTATGGCGGCTACCTTGTGCACCTCGGCATCGTCGTGCTCTTCGTCGGTTTTGCGGGCTCCAAGGGCTTTGCCAGCGAAGGCGACTTCATCATGCGTCAGGGCGACCGCGCGACGGTGGCCGGCTACACGGTGGTCTACGAGTCGGCCGCACGTAGCCGCACCGAGAACAAGATGACAACCGAGGTCCAGCTGGGCCTCTTTCAGGACGGCCGTCGCGTCGGCACGATGCGACCGGCACGCAACTTCTACCCCGCCAGCCAGCAGCCGTCGACCGAGGTTGCGATCGACACAACGCTTGGCCGTGACGTCTACCTCGTGCTCGGGGCGCTCGATGAAAGTGGCCAGGCCCGCATCAGCATGTTCGTCAACCCGCTGGTCGCCTGGCTGTGGGTCGCCGGGCTGATCATCTTCCTCGGAGGGTTGACCGCTGCCTGGCCGGCCTCGCGGCGCCGCCGCCCAGAGGCCCCGGCCCCGGCAGAGGAAGCACCTCGACCCGCGGTACCGGTGTGACCTCGCTCGTGGTCATTCCGATCGTGGGAGTGGTCACCGTCTGCCTGGTGCTCGCCTTGGCGTGGCCTTTTCTTACGACCGCACCGCCCTCTGACGCCGCCGACACCGATGATGCGCGGCGCCAGGTCGACGACGACCTCGAACGTTCGCTCCAGGCGATTCGCGAGATCACCTTCGATCGCGCCAGCGGGCACCTCAACGACGATGATTTCGCCGCGCTCGACTCCGACGAACGGGCGCGCGCGGTGGAGCTGATGCGCCAGCGTGATCGTTTCGACAAGGCGAACTCCGAAAGCCCGTGATCCGCCGCGCCGCGCTGGTCATCTGCGCACTTCTGGTTGCCGTCCTTGCCGGGTCGGGGTGCGCCACCGACCTCGAGGTCGGCGTCAAGATGAACCGCGACGGCCGTGGAACCGTGTCGCTGCGTCTCGCACTCGACCCGTCATCGCTCACCTACCTCGGCCTCGAAGGGGTGTCCCCCGAGAAGGTCGCACAGCGATTCGCCCCACTCTTGGCCGACGGCGGCTGGAGTGGCGATCAGGGGCAGATGACGGTCGACATCGACGACTCGGGAGCAACGATCTCCGCGAGCCGAACCTTTGACACTCCTGGCCAACTCGACGAGATCGTGTCGCTACGCCGCCCTCTCGCGTCGCTTGGGCCCAACCCGTCGGTGCTGGCGAGCCTGCCCGATCTGCCGGCTGAGGTGCCGCTGCTCAACGACTTCACCTTTCGCCTTGGCACGGCAACGGGCGACAACCCGGGTTTCACGCTTTTCGCGCGCGGCGGCGTCGGCGAGATCGGCGGCCAGACGTGCCTGGGGGGCCGGGCCGTGGGCAACGCCCGAACGTTGCGCGATGGCCTGCGGATCGCCTACCGGTTCAGCCTGCCGGGCGGCCCGGGCGCGACCAGCGCCCCGGAGACCCCCAGCGGCGCAAACCTGTGGCGGCTGCGCTTCGCCGACTGCCCCCCGCTCACCGCGACCTCGGGTGGTGGCAGCTCGAGCACCCTGGTCAACGGTGCGATCCTCGCGGGGCTTGTGCTTTTGCTGCTGGTCATCTTCGCTCTGCGCACCCTGCGCAGACGTCGGACCCCTGCCATCTGACAGACCCGGCTGCCCCGCCGCGTCTCACATCGTGAGACCAAACGGTAAAGTTCCTTGACCGAACTGCGGGTTCGCACGTATCGTGCCCCGGGTCGCGGCCCGACGAACCGTCCTCAGAAACGGATGTCGGTGATCGCACCCTCGTCAGCCTCGGCTCGCGAGATCCTGTCATCGACGAGGAGCGTCGAGAATCCGGTTGAAACCTCTGTGCGAACGGCGCACCGCTGGTCGCAGTGCCCGCCGTCTCGTGACGCACGTGGTCGCCTCTGTCGCGACCCTCGTCACCATCGCACTCCCCACCTTCGCGGTCGCCGTCGACCTGCCTGCCACTCCCTCCAGCGCTCCTGCTGCGAGCGCCCCTCCGGCGCCGGCCCCCGAGGCCGTTGGCGCCTCTGCGATTACGACCACGCCGGTTGCGGTAACCCTGCGCATGGGTTCGGGCGGCGCAACGGTGCGCGACCTCCAGCGTGAGCTGATCCGCCGCGGGCAGCGGGTGAAGGTCGACGGGTCGTTCGGGCTCGCCACCAAGAAGGCGGTGAAGCGAGTTCAGAAGAGGATGGGCCTGTCGGCCACCGGAGTCGCGGACGCCGCCTTCCTTGGTCGTCTGGGCATCCGCCTTCGCGCCATCGCGGCGGTGGCACCAGTGGCGTCCGTGCGCCTCGGTGCGCAGTACCTACGGACGTTCCCGGTCGTCGGTCAGTACGACTACACCGACACTTACGGAGCCGCCCGCAGCCAGGGAAGCCACGAGGGCACCGATGTGATGTCTGCGCGCAATACGCCCTTGGTCGCGGTCGCCGACGGCGTCGTGAAGCGCATGAGCCCGACCGAGAGCGGCCTCGGCGGCATCTCGATCTGGCTTCTCGATACTGCGGGCAATGAGTTCTACTACGCGCACATGGAGTCAATCGCGGCCGATCTGCACGAGGGTTCGAGGGTGGGCGTGGGCCAAGTGATCGGCGCGGTCGGCAACAGTGGTGACGCACGCTCGACGGGAACGCACCTCCACTTCGAGATCCATCCGGGCGGCGGCGGCGCGACGAACCCGTACGCGGAGCTCGTCGCCGTTGACCCGAAACGCGCCCCGGCCCCTGGTTAAGGATCGTCGTGGGCTGCCGGGCGGCCCAGGAATCGGGTCGCCCGGCACGAAGTCCCTTCTCATGGCCGGGCTATCCGACATTCCTTCACGCGCCCGCACCCTGAGCGCCGTTGCCGCGATCACGGCGGTCTCGGCGATCGTCGTGGGCCCCTCGTTGCTTGCGGCCCCGAGCCCGAGCGAGCGCAAGGATCGCATTGATCGCAAGCTCAATAGCGCGCAGGAGCGGCTCGCGGCGGCGCGACGCAACGAATCGGTACTCACCAGTCAGGTCTCGGCCTACACCGGCCGGATCCGACAGGTAGAAGCCCGCTTGACGCCTCTGGAAACCCGACTCGGCACGGTTCAGGCGGAGGTGACCGCGCTGCGCGCTCGCCTAGCGGTCCTCACCGCCGAGCTCCGTGCTGAGCGGGTGCGGCTGGCCACGGCCGAGGACACCCTCGCCCGCCGTCAGCTCGAGTTGGCCACACGACTGAGGGAGATCTACCGCCGAGGCGAGCCCGATCCTCTGCTGGCCCTCCTGGAGTCTGATTCTCTGACCAGTGCACTCGAGGTCTCGGATCTTCTTCAGCGGGCAACCCAGCGCGATGGGGAGCTCGTGAACTCGACCCGCAACTACGCGGCCAAGGTGCGGGCGTCACGTGACCGCATAGAGGCGGCCCGTGTCGAGGCCGACGCGGCGGAAAACCGACGGACGATCGTGGCGAACGAGCTTGAGGCGACCACGGAGGTCCTGAAAACCAAGCGGGCCGAGCTCGACCGCTTTCGTGGAGGACGGGCGACCCTGCTGTCGCGTGTGCGGGGAGATCGCCGTGAGATCGAGACGGAGACCGAGGGTCTACGCAAAGAGTCTCAAGCCCTGGCGGCCAAGATCGTTGCGGCTCAGGGCGGTGTGAGCTCGAGCACGGCGAGCTCCGGCCCGCCGAGCGCACGGGGCTTCATCTGGCCGGTCAACGGCACCCTGACCTCAGGCTTCGGCTACCGGTGGGGGCGCCTGCACGAGGGAATCGACATCGCCGTCGGCGAAGGGACGTCCGTGGCGGCGGCGGCGAGCGGCACGGTGATCTCGGCGGGGTGGGGGGGCGGCTACGGGAATCTCGTGGTGATCGATCACGGTGGTGGCATCGCCACGGCGTACGCGCACAACTCACGGCTACTCGTCTCTGCCGGTCAGAACGTCGGGCAGGGCAGCGTCATCGCCGCAAGCGGCAACACCGGCCACTCGACGGGCCCACACGTCCACTTCGAGGTCCGCGTCAACGGCAGCGCCGTCGACCCGGTTCCTTACCTGTAGCTCCCCCACGCGGGCATCCCGTTCCACCCGTGTCACCCCGGTGCCTGGCACCGGTGGTGACACTGCTGCGAGCGAAAAGC
>JANLSO010000116.1:0-13751 GCA_031362405.1 Thermoleophilia bacterium
TGCTCTATGCGCTGATCGACCAAGACGGCGTCGGGCTGGTCGCCCCCGCGGGCCATCCACCCCCGATCGTGGTGGGTCGCCAAGGCTGTCGGGTGGTCGCGACCCCCGAGCCGGGGCCACTTCTCGGAGTCGTCGACGAGGCCAAGTGGCCGACCACGCCCATAGCGTTGCGTCGTGGCGAGACGCTCCTGCTCTTCACCGACGGCCTGATCGAGGCGCGCCGTGGCGACGAGCAGTTCGGCAACGACGGGGTGTGCGCCGTGATGGAGACCGAGCGATCGAGTGCGGTCGAACTCCGTCTGTCGCGTTTGATCTCGGCGGCGCGTCGTCACGACGAGGAGAGCCTTCGTGACGACGTGGTGGTTCTTGCCGTCGAGCGAGTCCGGGGGACGGGGCCGCCGCGTTCCCCGTTTCCGACGGGCGCAAGTATCAGCGCGCCTGCGACACCCGCAGCGAAGTAGACGGAGCGAGACCGGGCAAGAACGTCGCCTCGTGCGCGGCCTGGTTGATCTCCCGCGCCTGCGCCGCGGTCATGGCGCCCGATCGCACGAGCACTGCGTACTCGGCGCGCAACCGCGTGCCGATCATCTCGGGTCCGTCGGTGGCGATAACGATGCGGACCCCGCCTTCGCAGAGCCTCTGGACGATCTCACCCATCTGTTCGACGTCACGCACGGCCCCGGTGCGGACGTTCGAGGTGGGGCAGAGCTCGAGCACGGTTCCCGTCTGCGCGACGCGCGCCAGAAGGTCCGAGTCGAACGCGGTGATGATGCCGTGCCCGATGCGCTCGACCCCGACGTCGAGCACCTGATGCATCTCATCCACGAACGGACGGGGATCCGCAGCGGTCACACCCTCTTCGCCGGCGTGCAGGGTGACGCCGAGCCCGGCGGCGCGTGCGCGTTCAACCAGGGGTGCAAGGCCGGCGTAATCCCAGGGGGCCACTGACCCGCCGGGGCGTGGCCCGCCGATATCGATCGCGACGACACCACGGCCGGCGAAACGCACGGCGCGCTCAACAACCGCGGCGTTCAGCTCGGGAGTAAACGACCGGTCCATCATCAGGATCAGACCGGCGCGGATCGGGTAGTCGAGCATGGCGCGGTCGACGCCGTGCACCGCCGCCATCACGATCGAATCAAGGTCGCGTTCGCCGCCACGATTGCGCTTGGCCGGGTTGAAACGGACCTCGTGGGTGGTGATCCGCTGCGACCGATATGCGCCGCCGAGCATCCCGTAGACCGCCCGAAAAACACCCTCGGGGCTGCTCTGGATCAGTTCGGTGAGGTGGTAGATCTGATCGAGCCCGGCGAGACCATCGGTTCCGGCACCGACGTTGGTGGCCGCGGCAAACGACCAGTAGTCGGCGTAGGGCATCCGGATTCCTTGCGCCCGCGCGAGCTCCCACATCGTCGCCGCATCGACGCCCCCGCCCAGGTGGGCGTGCAGCTCGGCAAGCTCGTCCTCCGGCGCGAAGACGGTGATGGGAGCGTCAGCCATTCGCGACGCCCCGGCGGCGCGTCGCTAGGCGACCATCTTCTGGAGCTCTCCGCTCTGGAACAACTCGGTGGTGATGTCGCAGCCGCCAACCAGCTCACCGGCGACGATAACCTGTGGGATCGTTGGCCACTGCGACCACTCGCCCAGCACCATGCGGATGCGCGGGTCGGTGAGGATGTCGCGAGCGCCGTACTCTACGCCGAGGTGGTTGAGGATCTGCACCACCTGGCTCGAGAAGCCGCAGCGCGGCATCTCCGGGGTGCCCTTCATGAAGACGAAGACCCGGTTATCGGCGACCTCGCGCTGAATCTGCTCGAGGATCTCCTGGTCGGACAGGGTGAGGGTGTCGCTCATGACGTCTCCGGGGCGCGGGTTTTCAACGCGAGTGCGTGGATGCTGCCGTCGTCGAGCCGCGACTGAACGGCCGCATAGACCATGCGGTGCTGGGTCAGAAGGGGCTGGCCGGCGAACTGTGGCGCGGTGACGCCGGCCCACAGGTGATCGCCGCCACCTTGGTCGACCATCTCGACCTCGGCACCCGGCAGGGCGGTCCGGATCATGTTCTCGAGCTCGGTGAGGTCGGCCATGGGGCGAGGATACCGGCTCTGGCGTTCGGCGGCCCTCGGGCGGATACTGGCGGCCATGAAACGACTACTCGTCCTTGCAGCGCTCGCTGGCGCCCTCGCGATTCCCGCCTCGGCCAACGCCGTCATCGTCCCGCAGCACGGAATAGCTGGCGTGAAGCTTGGCCAGACCAAGGTCAAGGTTCGGGCGGTCGCCGGGAAACCCGTCCGGGTCGTCAGTGGCACGAACGAACTGGGTCCTTTCACTGAGTTCCGCTACCGCGGGTTTACGGTGAGCTTCTTCGCGGGCGACCGGGTGACCGCCGTCTCGACCCGATCCCGCGCCCAGCGCACCGCCGGGGGCGTGGGTGTGGGTTCCACCGAAGCAGCGCTGAAGGCGGCGATTCCCACGGTGAAATGTACGACCTCCAGCGGATTTCGCTCGTGCACCCTGGGCGCCTTCGAGGCAGGAAAGATCGTTACCGACTTCACCATCAGGAACGGAAAAGTCAGCCGGGTCCTGGTCGGCTTCGTGATCGACTAACCAAGCGGATCTGGCGTTTTGATGTCCGGCGGGGAATACTCCCGCGACCTCAACCGACTTCCGATTTCCTGCGCCTCGGCGTTCAGCCGCATCATCCCGACATTTGCGGGCGCGACAATCGTGCCGATGCAGGGCATCGACGGCGTCAAGCTCCGGCAGACGGAGAAGCAGGTATGGGCCGCGACGGGGAAGCCGAGTGCGATTTCTCGGACCACCAACGAACTCGGTAAATCGACCCAGTGGATGTACCGCGACTTCAGCGTGCTCTTTCAAACCGGCTCGGGCGTGACCTCGGTCCTGACGTTCTCATGCAGCCAACGCACGAAATCGGATATCGGGAGTCGGGTCGATGGAGGCAGACGGCGTCCTCAGGCCGGTGGGCGCCTAACGACCTTCAGCACCGAGAAAGAGAAGGTCAAGTACGTCGATGTGTCGGTCCTCGTCGTCACGGGCGCACGAGCTACGATCCCTCGCAGAGTGCCTTGAGGGTCTGAAGGCCTTCGGTCTGAGCGGGCGTCAGGCGGGCTTGCATATCCACCGCCGGATCCTTCGGCTCGGTGTCGGTCACCCAGATCACCCGACTGCCGGCGCCCTCGGCGACCACCTCGAAGCTCGCCTCATGGCTCGCCAGCGGGGGGCCGGCAATCACCGAGTAGGAGTAGTAGCGGCGGGCGTCGTCGCGCGTCAGGAGCCGCTCAACGAGCTCTCCGCCCTGGTCGTTCACGAGCGTCCGCGTATCGCCGTCGACCGTCGCCGAGACGTACTTGGTGAACCACTTCGGGACGCCCACCGGGTCTCCGACGACGGCCCACACCGCATCGGGGTCTGCGGCGATGTCGAGCGTCAACGTCCATTTGGGCATGCGGGGCCTTTCGATTTAGAAGCCGAACCTGACCTCGGTGAAGTACCAGTAGCTGCTCGTCGCCCACAGTACCCCGAGCATCGCGAACAGGGTGCC
This sequence comes from Thermoleophilia bacterium, assembly GCA_031362405.1. Classification (GTDB taxonomy): domain Bacteria; phylum Actinomycetota; class Thermoleophilia; order Miltoncostaeales; family Miltoncostaeaceae; genus JANLSO01. Next base: position 3,566 of record JANLSO010000116.1, read on the forward strand.
ACCGGCGACGGGAAGCAGCCACGCCGGGAAGCCGTGGTCCTTGACGATCACCATCTTCGCGGCAAAGACCCCGTAGAAGAAAGTGCCGATCAGCGAGTGGGTCAGAACCCGTGCGTCGGAGGTCTGGAAGCCGAGGATGAACACGCAGTGAAAGACGATCGGCAGGGTGAACAGGATTGCGAGGCGCCCCGACCAGCGGTGCACGCGGGCCACTGCGCCCGGGCTGGCGGCGATGACTCCGGAGAGCCGCCCGTAGATGCGGGCGGCCGTGGTGATCTGGACGAGCGCCAGGACAACCGCGATCGTCGCGAACCAGGCCTTGCCGGCGATTGTCGATGTGAAGACCGTCGTGACGATATCTCCGTACGACGACGCAACGTCGGCGTGAAGCTGAACGAAGGGCGTCATCAGGACCTCACGGGACGGACTTCAGGGTGATCGTCCTCTTTTTGCGGGCCTGCGTCTCGAGGGACGCCGCTGCCACGGCGATCTCCTGCGCCCGTCCGCCGATGGCGGTAACGCAGGGTCGGCCCTCGGCAACGCTCGCAGCGGCTCCGCACCTTTGCCCGTCGACCGCGACGGCCCGGATGAGCGTCTGAAGGATCTTGGCGGCGGCGACTCCATCGCCGCCGTCCCGACGGATTGCCGGCACGTAGCCGAGACGGTCGGGTCGGCCAACCAACCCAACACCGTCGCCGGGATTCGACGCCTCGCCGTTGCCATCGACATCCGCGAGGGGGTCCCCGCCGGCGATGTTCACCATGTGCTCGCCATGAAACCGCACGTTGGCGAGGTTGTTCTCGGCGAGTGCCTTCTCGAGGAAGCCGATGTGAGTGAGCAGGACGTCGACCTGGCCCGTGTTTGCCGCGAGAAGACTCGCGCCGTCGGGGGAGACGGCGGAGCTCACGAGCAGCTCGGAGAGCCCGCCCGGGATATCGGCGCGCAACGCCGGTGCGTCGGCGCTCGCGCCGACGAGAACGGAATCGTTGCCGTCAACAAGGCTGTCGAGCCCCGCGTCCTTCACCACCACGACCGTGGCGCCCACGTCGATCGGGGCGATCTTCCGCGGGCTGGCGGACCCGTCGACCCAGATGCTCCATCCTTCCGGCGCGGGATCGTCGAGCCCGACAGTGAGACCGACGAGGCGGTTCCCCGTAAACGTCGCCGTTCCCCCGGAAGCCACGGCGGGAACGGTCGGTGCGGTGGTCGTGGGCGGCGCCGCGCCACCGCCGATCGAGACGACGTAGGCGACGACATCCGCCGCGTCGGTGCCGCCTACCAGGCCCGCGGGCATCGCCCCACGTCCGGCGGCGATCACCGAGGCGACCCCTGCCCCGTCGCGGGGAACCCCGGCCAGCTTCGGTCCGATCCCTCCGCCGGCGCCCTCGGGGCCGTGGCATCCCGCGCAGTTCGCCGCGAAGAGGGTCGCCCCGTTTCCCACGTTGCCGCCGGTCGCCGTCGACGCGTCGGCGGACGGCTTGAAAGGAGCGGACTTCCCGATTCCGAAGATCGCAGCGCTGACCACGACAAGCAAAACCAAAGCCAAGCTCCACCGTGGTGCCCGCCGCTGGGTCGATGGGTCAGTCACACCCGCAGTGGAACCCATCGCGTCGGCCTTTGGCAAGACCTCGCATCATGGAATCGCGACGGTCCACCTCTCGGCGCGATCGATGAACCCGAGCGAGCGATAGAGGGCGAAGGCATTTGTGTTTCCGTGCGTGACGGACAGCGACAGCGCAGGCAGCCCCGCGGCGTGACAGTGGGCCAGGGCCGTTGTGATGAGGGCGGTTCCGACCCGTCTGACCGGGGTTTTCGGATCGCGAAAGACCTCGGTGATCCATGGCCCTCCCATCGGCGGCACACCGTCGTGGTCGCAGATCAGGCATGCGCCAACGATCTCGCCGCCGAACCGGGCCACCGTTGACTCGGCCCGGTAGGGGCCGACGACCTCACCGCGGCCGATCCGTCGAATCTCGTTCGTGGTCGTGGCGACCGTCTCGTACTCATAGTCAGGGTGACCGACGGGATACGCGCGGAGGTTGATCTCTCCGAGGCACTCGGCATGGAAAGCGAGCTGATCGGCGCTGAGCGCCTCGATCTCGAGACCGTCCACCGCCGGAACCCCAGGAAGCGAGGTCAACGGACGGCTCATCACGTGGAGGTGGCGAAGGTGCGTGGCTCCTCGTCGCGTCAGCTCCGCGACGAACTCGGCGTCGAACAGGCACAGGGAGTGCCCGCTCAGCCCCCGCAGGACGGCCTCTGCGGCTGCGGTCGTGCAGACGTCCGCGGGACGCCAGACGTGTTCGGCCCGACTTCGGCGGGCGGTTCGATGGTCGAGTTCGAGGCTGAAGACCAGCACGAGCATGCCCTGGTCGTCGTAGAGGGCGGTGCGGTCGCCTCGGTCTGCCATGGGGTCACCCGGAAACGGGGTCACACCGCGACCTTTCAGGTCAAGAACGCTCTCAGGGCCTCGGGTGTCGTGACGGGTGCCTGACACGCGAACTGACGGCAGACATAGGCCGCCGGCTCGCTCGCCACAAGTGGTCGGTCGGCGAGAAGCGGGACCCGCGCCGCGAACGAGGGGTCGGCCGGGTCACCCCAGGCCAAGGCGGTACCCGGTCCCCCGTCGGCCCGAGCGGCGTCGAGCAGCGCGATCGTCCGCGGATCATCGCGAGGGCCCACCACGGCGACCTCGCGACGGTCGTGGGCGACGTGGTCGATCGCCACCAGAGCGGTGCCGAATGCGTGCGGGAACCGCACCAGATCACCGCCGGCAAGGTCGAGCGCGGCTATTGCGCGGGTCTCCAGCTCGGTTTCTCCGGTGAGCGCCGCGAGCCGCAACAGCACCCACGCGGCCTGCGAGTTGCCGGCGGGGGTCGGGTGATCTTCGAGGTCGCGGGTGGGGGCCAGAAGGACCTCCGCGTCGTTGCCCGCGTAGAGGAACCCAGCGCCCTCGTCGTCGGCGAACAGCGCGATCATCCGCGCGGCCAGACCCCCGGCGGCCTCGAGCCACTCGGGCTCGAAGGTGGCGTCGTAGAGCTGCAGCAGGCCGTGGCACAGGTCGGCGTGGTCGTCGAGCTGGCCGAGGTGGCGTCCAGTGCGGTGGAGGCGACCGTCGACGACCATTGTCCCAAGCAGGAAACGGGCCGCGCCGCGCGCGGCGTCAAGGTAGTCGTCACGTCCCAGAATCCGCCCGGCGTCGGCGAACGCGGCGATCGCGAGGCCGTTCCAGGCCGCGATCACCTTGTCGTCGCGGGCGGGCGCGGGACGGCGTGAACGAGCGGCGTAGAGCTTGGCCCGAGCGGCCTCGATCAGCGGGACGGGGTCGCCGCCGATCTGCTGTGCCACCGCGTCGAGCGGCAGGGCGATGTACGGGATCGTGGCGCCTTCGAAGTTGCCCTCGGCGGTCACGCCGAAGTGCAGGCTCGCCGCGCGGGCCTCGGCGGGCGTCAGCAACTCGTCGAGCTGTTCGGGAGTCCACACGAAGAACGCGCCCTCGCCACCCTCGGAGTCGGCGTCTTGGGCGGCCGCGAATGCGCCGCCTTCGACGCGCATCTCCCGAAGTAGGTAGTCGAGCGTCCCCTCGGCGACCCGCTGCATCTGGGCATCGCCGGTCAACTCGAACGCGAGCGCGTAGGCCCGCGCGAGCAGGGCGTTGTCGTAGAGCATCTTCTCGAAGTGCGGCACGAGCCAGATCGCATCGACGCTGTACCGATGAAAGCCGCCACCGACCTGGTCGCAGATACCGCCGTCGGCCATTCGTCGCAGGGTGAGCTCGGCCATCTCGCGGGCGTTGACGTCGTCGGGGCGACGTCGCGCCCTTCGCACAAGGAACTCCAGGGCAAGAGATGGCGGGAACTTCGGGGCCCCGCCGAAGCCACCCATCCGCGGGTCGAAGGTGCGCGCCAGCCCGACGAGGGCGTCATCGACGAGGGTTGCCGTGAAGGCGCGGCCGCTGCCCGTGCGCGCGGCGGCCTGCGTGAGCCGCGACGTGACCTCTGCCGCCTGGGCCTCGACGTCGTCGGGTCGCGTGGAGTACGCATCCGCGATCGATTGGCAAAGATCCGAAAAGCTCGGCATCCCCTGCCGGGCGGTGGGTGGAAAGTACGTGCCGGCGAAGAACGGCCGGGCGTCGGGTGTCAGAAAGACCGTCATTGGCCAGCCGCCGCTGCCCGACAGTGCGAGCGTCGCCTGCATGTAGAGGGCGTCGACGTCGGGCCGCTCTTCACGGTCGACTTTCACGTTGACAAACAGCCCGTTCATCAGAGCGGCGGTTGTCGAATCCTCGAACGACTCGTGCGCCATCACATGGCACCAGTGGCACGACGAGTACCCGATCGACACGAGTACCGGCCGGTTCAGCTCCCGTGCACGGGCGAAAGCGTCGTCGCCCCACGGGAACCAGTCGACCGGATTCTCGGCGTGCTGGCGCAAATAGAGGCTCGTCTCATCGGCGAGGCGATTCACACCCAGAGCTTAACCATGGTCGACATACCGAGCCCAGCTTCCCGGGTGGCGGTGGGATGCGTTCGCCCTGGCGCCGACGATCGACTACCGTCCGTGAGATGACTGATCCCCTCGTCGTGGCGGCCGGTCCGGCGCCCGCCCGCGGGGTGGCGGCGCGGTGGCGCCAAGTTGCGTTGCTGTCGACCTCGGTCGCCGTGGCGCCGCGTTCCGGCTCTCTGATTGGTCTTGCCGCAACGCTCTGCGCGCTCGACTGCCCGGAGGAGGCCGCCCACGTCGCGGCGCGGATCCCCGACGATCCGTGGGCGACGTGGTGGGGGCTGATGGCCGCCGGCCAGCGCGACGGTCTCGGGGGCCTCGACTCCATGCTCTCGCAACTCAAGGTGCCCGGTGACGGTCCTGACGCCCGCGAAGTCGGCCGGCGGATCGAGGATCTACGCGTCGAGATCGACGACCTGCGCGGCACCGGATCAGGGCTTGGGCGGTTCGCCATCATCGGCTCACGTGAGCGTCCTGACCGCCGCGTACTCGTCGTTGGACGGTCGTCGGCGAGCTTCATCGTCACCCCGGCGTGGGATTCCCTGTCGGTCGTGCGCCTTGGGCCGAGCGACGGGCCATCGGCGGGAAATCGCGCGCACTCGTCGATCCTGGAGCTGATCGCGGCGATCCGGCGCGGTGAGGGCGGCGGCGGACGTGAGGTCCCCGTCGACGTGCCGAACACGCTCGACCCGGAGACCCTCCTCGAGGGCCTGCGACCCGACGGTTCTGCACGAGATCGTCAGCTCATGGAGCTTGCCGCCGAGGTTCGTGAAGAGCGTGAGCGACTGGTCGCCGAGCGCGCGAAGGTCGAACGTGATCGGGCCGCGGTGGCCACCTTGCTTCGCCGTGCCGAGCAGGCGCGCACGGCCCCGGCGGTGGAGTCGGTGGCTCTGCCGACCACCCCGTCGCAGGCGGCGCAGCTGCTCGACATCGCGCCCGGGTCCTCGCAGGAAACCGTGGAACGGGCGTGGCGAAGCCAGGTGCAGCGCTGCCATCCCGATCGGGTCGCCGACCTTCATCCGGATATCCGCGGTCGCGCCGAGGGCCTTACGGTTGCCCTAAACGCGGCACGGGAGATCCTCACGGGGAGTCGTAGCGCGAGGCCCGTCCGCAGGTAGCCGCTGGTTCGCGGCCACTGTTCCGGGGTAGCCTCGGCCATGGCCACAACCGCCGCACCTCAACCCGCCGACGCCTCACGCGTCGCGCTCTATATCCGCGCAACGCGGCCGCTGTATCTACCGACCTCGGGGATCCCCGCTCTCGTCGGCGCCATGGTCGCGATCGGCAACGATGCCGCCGACTGGTGGCTCGCCGTCGTCGCGGTCGTGGCGGTGCTGCTCGTGCACTGCGGTGTGAACGTCATCAACGACGTTGAAGACTTCGCCCGCGGTGTCGACACCGTCGACAAAATGGATAACTCGCGCGTCTTTACGACCGGCCTTCTGTCGGTGAGTGAAGGGCGCCTGGTCGCCCTTGGCTACTTTCTGGCCGGCACCGCTTTAGGCCTGATCGCCGTGGCTGTGCACGGGCCGGTGCTCCTGTTGGTCGGCACCGCGGGCGTCCTTGGCGGGTGGCTCTACACGGGCGGCCCGCGCCCCTACAAGCACCTCGGTCTCGGCGACCCGGCGATCATCCTGCTGATGGGGCCGTTCATCACCCAGGGCGCATACACGGCCGTGACCGGCGAGGGCTTCGACGCGGCCGCCTTCTTCGTCGGTTTCTGCCCGGGCCTTCTCATCGCTGCGGTTCTGCAGGGAAACAACTTTTCGGACATCGTCGAAGACGGCCGCGCGGGAGTCCGCACCCTGGCGGTCCGGATGGGCTTCCGCCCGGCCCGCATCCTCTACCTGGTAAGCCTGGCGGCCGCCTACGCCGTGCTGCCACTCGTCTGGGCGTTCGGCCTTTTCGGCCCGTGGATCCTCCTGCCCCTGATCACGGTTCCGCTCGCCCTGCCAAGGGTTCAGCAGGCCCGCGCCGGCACCGGACCCGGCGACGACGCCCTACGGACCCTCGCCCCCCAGACCGCCCAGCTCCACCTGCTGACCTCCCTGCTCCTCGTCGGCGCGGTGATCCTCGATCGATCGTTCTAGACCTGTCCCGCTTCTCGCGCTCGCCGTGTCGTCGACCGCTCGACATCAACGACGTCAATCAACGACGTCAACCCGTGCCACTCGAATGACATTAGTTTCCTCATTAACGACATTGAGGACCATCGAGATCGTTGACGTCGACCCTTCGTGGCCCCTGCGCGTCGCCGGCCACGTTGGCCGAGGTCATGTCACTGGTCGGCGTCCACCACATCGGCTCCACCGCGGTGTCTGGCCTCGCCGCGAAGCCGATCATCGACGTGATCGCTCTGGTCGACGATCTCGATCTGCTGGTGAATGGTCTCGTCGATTGGGCCGGCTACCAATTCCCCGAGAGGGAGAACGCCGGACTCGTGGTCGGCGTTGGTTCTGCCATCCGTCGGAGGGATATCGCACCCATCACCTCCTGCTCGTGACCGATCCGAGCGACTCGCGCGGTTCCTACGTCTTCCCGACGCGCTTTGCGCTGACGACGCGATCGTGACGGAATACGCCAGATTGAAACGCGATCTCGCGAGACGATTCACCAACGATCGCGACCGCTACACGGCGGCGAAGAGCGGGTTCATCCGACGCATGGAAAGTCATGTCACTTGAGTGGCAGCAGATGTCCGCTCTCCAGGCCGGCCGGGGAGAGCTCGCGGTCGAGGATCAGGCGACGTCCTTCATGAAGACGGACGCGCAGACGTCCGTCGAGGCGTTGGTCGACGGTTCCCGCTGGGAGGCCGGGTGATCGTGGGGGAACGGGCAGAGCGAATGCCGCTGCCTCGCCGGCGTGGCCTTCCATGGTCAGCGCGAAGCGCGCCGCGCGGGCGGTGAGGCGCCATTCGCCGGGGGCGGTTTCGACGCGGACCAGGGCGAGCGGAGCAACGAGGCGAACCAGGCGATCTCCGAACCGCACGATCGCTGCAGTTGCGGGAATTGACGTCGGGCCGAACTCCAGGGTGCCGCCGGCGAACGCGGCGGTGATCTCGTCGTCGTGCGCCTCGCCCCACCACCAGCGGCGCGGAAAGCCGTGGCCCCAGTTTTTTTCGGCGTAGACGAGAGCGGAGAGCCTATGGGGAATGCCGTCGACGGTAAGAGTGGCCGTCGCCGGTGCGCCGAGGACGTGCGGATGCCAGTACTGGCTGAGCCCGGGGATCGCGCCCGCCAGGCCAAGGCCTCCCAGCACTCGGCGGGGCCAGGGTCGACCCGCGATGTCTGCATCCAGCTGAAGAGAGCCGAGGCCGACATGCAGGCGCCCCACCGACGCGCCGAACGCCGGCCCCGCGTCAATACCCAGCGTTGCCGGGTCGGCCGACACCCTGTCGACCTCGCGGGTGACGATCCGGCCCTCGGGGTGCAGGGCGATGGCAACCCGCGCCCGCGACTCGCCTCCGAACCGGGTGATCCCGCACAGGGCAACGACGACCCGCCCTGATCCGGGTTCAACCAGCCTCCAGTAGTAGCCCTCCATTGGTACACCGTGCGCGCGCCGGGGATCCCCAAACGGAAGATCTGCCCCGAGGCGCCGCCACAGGTTCATCGCGCGTTCGGGTAGCGGCGGCCCCGCCAGGCCGGCGAGCGGCCGACCAGGCGCCCGATTGCCCCCCGCGCAGCGGCGGCAGAGAGCACCAACATCCCCAAAGGCAGAGTCGCGACATCTCTGCGCGGCGTGGGGATCGCCCCGCCCGCCATCCGTTGGAGCACACCTTGGGCGGCGAGCCCGGCTACCGCGGCGCCGATCAATCCTCGGTCGCGCCGCCCCACCCCGACGATCATGGCGACGTGGGGCACAACCGCGCAGGCCGCGATGAAACTGGCTCCGATGAGGGCCTTCGCCGGAGGGCCAGCCGACGCGAACGACGCATTCTTGCTCCACCCGCGCCACAACTCCCGCGCCCCGAAGTACATCCGCAGGTGGACGAGCCCGGTGCCCCGCGCCGGAACAAGCAGGCCACCGGCGCCCTTCACCCGCAGAGCGAGGCCAAGGTCATCGACCATCTGCCCGCGGATCGCGCGGTGCCCACCGCTGCGGTCGTAAATATCGCGGGTCATCAGCATGAAGCCCCCGGCGGCGACTGAGACGGACGTCCGCGGATGCCGGGCGAGCGGGCCGGGCGCCACGAAGGTCTCGATCGCCACGAGGGCCGCGGGCATGACCCATCGCTCCGCGCGCGTCGCCGCCTCGATGCGAGGAATCAGCGTCACACCACCGCGGGCGGTTCGACGCGCCAGGGCGAGGGAACACCCCAGTGCGTCGGGTGCGTGGACGATGTCGGCATCACTGAAAAGCAGCCAGTCTCCGTCGGCGAGCCGCGTCGCCTGCCAGCAGGCCCAGTTCTTGCCGACCCAGCCATCGGGGACGGGCTCCCCGCGGACGACTCGAAGCCGTGAATCCCCACCGCCGGCCCGCCGGGCAACCGCGCCCGTGTCGTCGGTCGACTCGTCGTCGACGACGATCACCTCGAACGGCCGATGGTTCTGGCCGAGAAGCGATTGCACGCAGGCCGCGATGCCTCGGGCCTCGTTCCGGGCGGGCACGATCACGCTGACCGTCGCGGGCCGATCGGTGGGAGGCTCGCGGCTCGCCTCGGGAACCACCCGCCGCTCCCACAGCGCGAGCGCCACGCCACCCCACCATGCCGCCGCAACCGGGCCCGCCGCGGCGGAGATCAGTCGTCGTCCCAGTCGGGTTCGGCGGCGAGCGAGGCGTAGGCCCGCCACTCACAAAGAATCGCCCCGATCGTCGCGGGGTGGACATCCGGGTGCGTGGAGGCCAACAGCACACGCGCCAACTCGTCTTTCGGTGGCGGTGAGCCGAGTTCGTTCAGCACAGCCCAGACATCGTCGGGGTGGATCGTCGGCCGTTCTCCGAGGATGTATTCGACGGCGTCGCCGAGATCGAGGTGGTCATCCATAGACCGTAAGCGTACCCGGACCTCAAGACCGGCACCCCCCGAGCCGACCAGAGATTCAGCATGAACGACTACGACAACTCAGATCCGATGACGCCCCGCGCGAACGGTTGCCTCGCCCGCGGTCTCGACGCCCTCGACGCGCACACGACCGCCCCCTTGAGGTTGCGCGCTCACCACTCCACCGACTTCTACGAGGTCTTCGACGTACAGGAGGAGTTCGAGCTCGGTCCACGCGGCCGGCGCTACCTGCTCTCGGTCGCCGGCACCAACCGCGACGCACTCCTCGTACCCGTGAGGTCTCTCGCGGTGGACGAACGATGAGTACTCGTCGCCACAACCCGATACTTCCCACGGTCGAAGACATTCAGACCCACTGCCAACGCGTGCGCTCGGCCGGCTCGCCCGGCGCCAAGGCGCGCAAGGCCCTCGTGACCGATTACAACCGCTTCGCAACGGCCCTCGGGGTTGAACCCGAGGCGGTCGCCACCGGTCTCGAGCTCCAGCGCGCCTCCGCGGCCCTCCTTCGTGTGGCCGCGAACGCCGCGCGCCCTGCCGCCTCCCGGACTGCCCCGGTGCGGCGCGCCTCTTAGGGGTCGCCGGACGGTTGCGGGGCGTGTGGTAGTCTCCCGCGACCCGTTTCCGAGGAAAGGCTGACCCGTGGCGACCGGACAGCGTCTGGCCATCACGATGGCCTGC
>JANLSO010000158.1:0-11067 GCA_031362405.1 Thermoleophilia bacterium
ATGGCGAGAATGATCGACAACCTCTGGTTGCGCGCTCCGTGGGCAGGTGTGCCCGTCTCGCGTGCGGCGAGGATGACTCCGAGGATCGCGATACCGAGGCCCATGCTCTGTCTGATCCCCGGGCGCTCGCCGACCAGGATCCCCGCGAACACGGGTACCGCGGCGCCGACCGCGACGATCGGTGCGACGACGCTGATCGTTCCGATCACCAGCGCCCGATAGAAAGCCGCGATCGAGGCGGCGCCCAGGGCCCCCGCGACGGCCGCGGCGATCACCGTCGGCGTCGTCGGGACGCCGCCACCCGTCGCAAGGACCAGCACGCCGGCCCCGAGAAGACCCGCGAGCTGGCTGACGAGGATCACCAACAGCATGGGCCGGCGGCGCGACTCGACGCCACCCAGGAAATCGGCAAAACCCCACGCGACCGAAGCCGACAATGCGAACGCGACGGCGAGCATGGCTAACCGAGCGCTGCGGTGACGACCCGCCCGAGAGAGAGGAAGTTTGCTTCCACCAGTTGACCCGCCCGTGCACCATCGCGCACCGCGCACGCCGCGATGATCGCCGCGTGGTCGCTCGCCGATTCGTCGGGTTCGAGCGCGGAGAAGTGCAGGTAGTCGAGTCGACGCACCTTCGGCAACACGCGACTGAGCAGCAGCTCGAGCTCAGGATTGCCGGCCCGATCGACGAGCACCTTGTGGAACCGTTCATCGGCGGCGATCGCCTCGACGACGTCACCCTCCTCGAGGGCGGCGGTGCGCTCGGCGTTCGCCCGCGTCATCGCGTCAAGATCGTCGTCGGTTGCCGCGGGGGCGCCGAGCCGTGCGGCGAGACCCTGCATCGCCGCCACGACCACGAACGCGTGCGTCACCGCCTCCGCATCAACCGGAGCAACGCGGATGTACGAACCGGGAACAGACTCGATCAGGCCCTCGTCTTGAAGGCGCAAGAGCGCCTCGCGCACGGGGGTCCGACTCACCCCGAGGCGCTCGGCAAGCTCCGAATCGCGCACACGCTCACCCGGAGCAAGCGCCCCGTGGACGATCGCTCCGAGCAACTGGGAGTAGACCTCGCGGGCCAAGGATGTGCGCTGTACCTGTTGCATTGCATGCAATATATCACCTCACTGTCTCCGCGACCCGGGAGGCCCGGTGCCCGGGACGCAAAAACAGAACCGGAGCGTTTGCGGCGATGTCCGGGGCGCTGGGCTATCATCGCCGCGTGAAACAGTTAGGGGCTGTTGCTTAGCGCGGTCCAAATCTTCGCGGCACTTTTTCTTGTGCTGCTCAATGGCTTCTTCGTCGCGGCGGAGTTTGCGATCGCGCGCGTGCGCCTCACGCGTCTCGACCAGATGGCGCACGAAGGTCTGTCGAGCGCCGCCTTGGCGGCCCATCAGGCGCGTCAGATCGATCGCTACCTCGCGGCGTGTCAGCTCGGGATCACCCTGGCCAGCCTAGGACTGGGCTGGATTGGCGAACCCGCCTTCGCCCGGCTGTTCGAGCCTTTCTTCGAGCGCGTCGGCCTTGGAGCCGCGTCGTCGTCGATCACGGCGGGGATCATCGCCTTCACGATCATCACCGTCCTGCATGTGGTCGTCGGCGAGCTCGGCCCGAAGAACTTCGCGATCCGCCGCGCCGAAGGCACCGCCCGTGCGATCGCGCGCCCGCTCGAGTGGTTTCGCATCCTCGTTACGCCGTTCATCTACCTGTTGAACGGCGCGGCCAACCGGATGATCCGTGTGTTCGGCATCGAGCCGGCCACGGAGGCCGAGCTGGCGTCGACCCCAGAGGATCTCCAGCGTCTCATCGCCCAGAGCGAAGAGGGTGGCGCCATCGAGCCCGAGGAAGCAGACATGCTCGAGGGCGTCTTCTCGCTCGGCGAGGGCACGGCGCGCGACATCATGACGCCGCGGCCGGAGGTGCGTGATCTGTCTGCTGACCTTCCGGTGAGGGAGGCACTCATCGAGGCCCTCGCCACCCGGCACAGCCGTTTCCCGGTGATGGGGTCAGATGGGGTCCTCGGGGTGGTCCACTTTGCCGACCTCGCCCGCGGCCTCATCGAACGTGGTGACGACACGCCCGTCGGCCAGGTGGTTGCCCCGGCGCTTTTCGTGCCGGAGACCCAGCCTCTTGATCAGCTCCTCAAGGATCTAAAGATCCGTCGCACTTCGCTGGCGGTGGTTCTCGACGAGTACGGCGAGATGGCGGGCATCGTGACGGTTGAGGACATCATCGAGGAGATCGTCGGCGAGATCGACGACGAACGCGACCGCGGTCCCGCCGTCGACGAGTCACCCGACGGGCGCCTCATGGTGCGCGGACACGTCCCGCTCGAAGACCTTGCCGACTACGGCGTCGACGTCGAGGACGACGACGTCACCAGCGTCGGCGGGCTCGTCTTCATGCGCCTCGGCCGCCTGCCCCGTACCGGCGATTCCGTTGCCCAGGGCGGGTGGAGGTTCACCGTTGAGGCCACCCGGGGCACTCGTGTTGTCCTCGTCGCGATCGAGCCCGATACGTCTGTGCCCGAACCTGACCATTCGGGCGGGAGAAACGGCTCGCCTTAAGGCTCAACCCGCTGCGTGCCCAAGCCTCCGCGGCCCGTGACGCATGCCGCCCCGCAGAGGGCCCCGAGGTGGATCGCCCGGGCGAGGTCCCATCCGCGGGCGAGGCCAACTGTCAGGCCCGCCGCGAAGCTATCGCCGCAGCCGTAACTGTCGACCGGCGGTGCGGTAGGTGAAAGGGCGTTCCAGTGCTGGATGGGCGTGTCGTTCTCCCGCCACCAACCTCCCGTGCGGCCTTCTGTCCACACCTCGGCCGCGGGAGTAACGGGAAGGCTCGTCGCCTCGACCTCTTCGCGGTCGTCGTGGCTACTGCCGACCAGAACGTCCGCGCGCACACTGGCCTCGCCGAGTGCTGCACCGCTGCGGGCGGTCACGACGAGCAGTGGTGCCCGCCGGCACGCGACCAACGTTTCCGGATCCTCACCGACGAAGTAGACGGCGTCGTAGTCGACGAGATCGCTCCAGCCGAGGTCGTCGTTGATCTGAGGCTGCGGTACCCCACCGAGAACGGTGATCGAGCGGTCTCCGAGGTCGCCGACCGCGCTCACCGAACGGGTCTGGGGGGCCGGGCGCACCGCGACGCGAACCTGCATACCGGTGGCGACCAGCACCTCGCGCGTACGCCGTGCCGTGTCGTCGTCGCCGAGGGCCGTGATGAACAGGCACTCGGCTCCGAGTCGGGCGACCTGCGCCGCCGCCACGGCTCCGCCCCCGCCCGGCTCCTCGATCCCGTCTTCGTAGATCGCGATGTTGCCGGGCGCCGGGAAATCGCCGCGCACGTGCGTGACCCACTCGGCATGACCGACCACCGCCACACGCGGGCGGCGGACTGTGCTCACCGCGGTACGAGCTCCCGCGGGGCGCCGAACCCGTGCAGCACCTCGGGGATCGCCACGCTGCCGTCTTCACGCTGATGGGTCTCGAGAATGGCGATGATCGTCCGCCCGAGGGCCATTGCGGTGCCGTTGAGCGTGTGGACCATCTCCGTCGACTTGCCACGCTTCACGCGGCAGTTGAGCCGTCGCGCCTGGTAGTCGGTGCAGTTCGAGCTGGAGGTCACCTCGCGGTAGCGACCCTGCCCGGCCATCCACGCCTCGCAGTCGAACTTACGCGCTGCTGATGCGCCGAGATCCCCGAGGGCGATGTCGACGACGCGATACACGAGGCCGAGGGCTTGAAGGATCTCCTCCTGCATCGCCAGCAGGCGCAGATGCTCGGCGTCAGACTCTTCCGGGAGCACGAACGAGAACATCTCGACCTTCTCGAACTGGTGCACGCGGAAGATGCCGCGGGTGTCCTTGCCCGCCGCGCCGGCTTCGCGACGAAAGCAGGTGGAGGTTCCGGCGTACCGGGCGGGCACGTCGCCTTCGGCCATCACGTGGCCCATGTGCAGACCGGCGAGGGGCACCTCCGAGGTTCCCACCAGGTAGAGGTCGTCGTCGGCCAGGCGGTAGATCGACTGCCGGTCGGTCGGGAAGAAGCCGGTGCCGTACATGGCTTCTTCGCGCACCATCACCGGAGGGATCACGGGTGTGAAGCCGCGCTGGTCGAGCAAGTCGATGGTGAAGCTCACGAGGGCCAGCTGCACTCGGGCCAGCGCCCCGGTGATGTATGCGAACCGCGCCCCGGAGATCTTGGTGGCCTGCTCGATGTTCAGCCCGCCGACACCGACACCCAGCTCGACGTGGTCGCGCGCGGTGAAACCGAACGCGGGCGGCTCACCGACCTTGCGCAGTTCGACGGCGTCGTCTTCGCCGCCCTGTGGGGCATCCTCGCCGAGGTTCGGCAGACCGAGCATCAGCTCGTCGCGGCGCGCCTCGAGGCTCGCAAGGATGCCTTCATCGGTCGTGAGCGCTTCGCCCAGGGCACGCGCGGCCTCTTCCTCGGCCGAGCTGTCGCGGCCGGCCTTTCGGGCCTCGCCGACCCTCTTGGAAATGAGGGTGCGTTCGGCCCGGGTCGTCTCGACTCGCTGACGGACGGCGCGGGCGTCGCCGTCGAGGCCGATGACCTCATCGAGGGCGGCATCGGCGCCACGCCGAGCGAGAGCGGCCCGGACCCGATCGGTCTCGGAGCGAATGAGGCGAATATCGAGCACTAGGAGGTTTCTTGCTCTTCTCGTTCCGCGTCGAGCGCGGTCTCAACGGCGGCCTGCGTCTCGCCAAAGACGAACGCGCGCCGCAAGCCGGAGATCTCGAACACCCGTCGCAGACGCCGCTCGGGGCAAACAAGGCCGAGCTGTCCGTCGGTGTCGCGCGACTGGTTCAGGAGGCTCACGAGCGCACCGAGGCCGGAGGAGTCAAGCAGCGACACGGCCGACAGGTCGATCACCAATCGCGTCTGGCGGGGGTCGAAGCGTTCCAGTTCCTGGCGAAAGCCCGCGACCGTGTAGATGTCGAGTTCACCGTCGAGCGCGATCGCCACGTGATCGGCGCCCTCGGTGATCACGACATCGAGGCCCATGCCCCCAGCTTACCCGGGTGGCACGGGCCCCGAAACACGCGATGGGGCTACTGGAGGCTGAGGACGTACGCGACGACGTTGTCTTCGTCAGTTCCTGTGACGAGACCCGCGGGCATTGCGCCCTTGCCGGCTCCGATGATCGTCCGGATCGCCGTCTCATCGACACCGCGTCCGGACAGCTGCGGTCCGATGCCGCCTGCTTCCTTGCCGTCGCCTGCGTGGCAGCCCGCGCAGCCTTTGCCCTGGAACACGGCGAGCCCCGCCGTGGCATCGCCTCCGCCGCCACCGGCGGGAGGGGTCTTTCCGGTTTCGGTCGCCGGTGGGGGCGTGGCCGCAGGAGCCGTGATTGTTTTCCCGGTCGAGTCGGTTTCCAGAGCGGTGTTGGCCACGGTCTTCGCGCCGGCAGGGGTCTTGGCTTCGCTTGCGTCGGAGCCGCCACACCCGGCGGCGATCACGCCACCGACCGCGACGATCGCGATCACGGCGGCGAGAGATTTGATGCGCTTCACGGTGCGACTCTCCTGGTAGCTCGACAACTCGGTCCGATATTAGGGGCTGATGCACCCGCCGTCAGGGCCCGGGCCGTCGCGGCGGACGTCTGACCCCTGCCGCGTGGCATATGACATCCACCTCGGGTACCGTCGGTCGCGTGATCCGCACGTTCGAGGGGTTCCATCCCCAGCTCGGGCCAGGATCGTTCGTCGATGACGCCGCGGTCGTGAGCGGGCGTGTGCATCTCGGGGCGCGATCCTCCGTTTGGCCGTGCGCGGTCATTCGCGGGGACACCGACACGATCGCAATCGGTGATGACACGAATGTCCAAGATGGTGCCGTGCTGCATGCCGACGCCGGGGTGCCGTGCACCGTCGGGAATCGGGTGACCATCGGCCATCGCGCGATCGTTCACGGCTGCATCGTCGCCGCCGACGTGCTGATCGGGATGGGCGCGATCGTCATGAACCACGCGGCTATCGGCGAGCATTCGATGGTTGCCGCGGGGGCCCTCGTGCCCGAGGGGGCCATCGTTCCGCCTGGGTCGCTGGTGGTCGGCATTCCCGGCCGGATCGTACGGGAGACCACCGACGGCGAGCGCACCGCGATCGTCACCTCCGCGGCCCACTACGTCGCGATGATCGCGCGGCACCGTGGCCACTGACCGCAACGCCGGGCGCCCGCGCCTGGCGACGTTGTTGTTCGACCCGAGCCCGGAGACCGAGCTGCGGTTGGCGCTGGAAGGGTTGGCGACGCGTCTGCGCCACGCCGTCGAGGTGCCCATCGTGGCTTTTGTCGTTGCCGATGACGCTGACGCCATCCCCTCGGTGATGGGCATCAGCGTCGCTCCCGATGCCGACCCGAACGGCGTGCTCAAGGAGGTGCTCACCGCCGATGGGCAGATGCTCGGTTTGATCGGTGATGCCGTCGACACGGGAGCCCCGGTGGGCTGGCCGCGGCTCACCGACCACGCGACCGTCCTCAGCCGCCTGTCTCACCTGGCCGCCGCGGGACACAATGCGGCGGGGGCGCAGCGGCTGCTCAACGGCGCCTCCGGTGTCGCGGTGCCTCTGGGAACGCCAAACACCCCACATCTCGGGGCGGTCGCGCTGATCTCCCTCGACCCCCGTCAGCCAGCCGGAAGCGCCCTCACCGATCGAATCGAGGAGGTCACACCCCAGCTCTCGCTGACGGTGCGCAACCACCAGTGGCGCGACCGCAACCGCCGCTCGCGGCTGATCCACGAGGCGGTCGTCGAGGGCAGCCCGAACGGCATCATCGTCACCGACTTGCGCGAGCGCGTCACCACCGTCAACCGTTCGGCCAGCGCGTTTCTCGGCGTCGATCTCTCGAAGTTCCTCGGCCAGCCCATCCGCGATGTCATCGAGCAGTTGCGACCGCAGATCGTCGATCCGGCGCGGTATACGGCGCGCACGATCGCCCTGCATGACGGCCACGAAACAGCGAACGACGAGATCGAAACGGTCGCGGGGCGCATCCTTGAGCGCTACTCGGCTCCGGTGATGGACACCTCTGGTGAACCGCTGGGGCGCGTTGAGATCCTCAGCGACGTGACCTCGCACCGCGAGGCGCTGACCGAAGCCCAGCGCCTGGCGACCGAGACCGCCCGGCTACGCCTGCTCGAGGAACGCCGGGCCCAAGAGGAGATGGCCCTCGCGCGGGCTGCGCACATGATGGCCAGCGCCCTGACCCTCAGCGACATCCACGAGCACCTGCTCGATCAAGCTGAAGAGCTGTCTGGTTGTGACGCGGCAGCGGTGTTGGTCGCCGACGCTCACGGCGAAATCCAGCCGGCGGCGACCCGCGGGTTCTCCGAGGCCGAGGCCGAGCAGATGGCCGTCCCCGCAACCGACAGCCTGGTGGCGCGCGTCCTGTCGGGCCGACACCCCTTCATCTGCAACGACGCCGACGCCGAACGGCGCACGGGGCGAAAGATCCCCGGACTCGATCATGTGCGCTCGTTCGTGCAGGTGCCGTTGGCGCTTGGCGAACGCATCTACGGAGTGCTCTGGGCGACCTCGAGTCGACCGCGTGCATTTGGTGCCCGCGAGCTGCGCCTGCTCACCGAGCTCGGCCGCCACGCGGAGGCGGCAATCCAGAATGCCCTGCAGTTCGAACAGGAACGCCACATCGCCGCGACCCTGCAGTACGCACTACTACCTGACGACTTACCGGTCGTGCCGGGCCTGGCGATGGCCGCGCTCTACCGGGCGGCGGCTGGCTCACGTGTGGGTGGCGACTTCTACGGAGCCTGGGAGCTGCCTGACGGCAGGGTGGGTGTCGTCGTCGGCGACGTCAGCGGCAAAGGTGCCGAGGCGGCAGGCGTCACGGCGATGGTGCGCTACATGGTCGAAGGCATGTCGATGCGCGAGCCCGAGCCGGGCCGGCTGCTTGGTGACCTCGGCGACCTCATCCGCGGGCGCCTCCCCGAGGCGAGCCTCGTGACCGTTCTGTTGGTCGTCATCGACGCCGACCGCGCGGCGCTGTCGTGGGCGAGCGCGGGTCATGTTCCGGCGCTGGTGCTGGGGGTGGCCGGCGCCGTCACCGCACTCGAAGAACGTGGCCCACCTTGCGGCGCGTTTCCCGGCGTGACTTACGACACACATCACGCATCCTTTGCCGGAGGCGAGACGCTCGTCCTCTACACCGACGGCATCCTCGAAGCACGTCGCGAACACGAGATGTTCGGCGAAGAACGCCTGGCCCAGATCCTCGCGGCCCACGCGGGCGACGCACCACGCGATCTGGCGCGCGTCATCTACTCGGCGGCTCGCGTCTTCAGCAGCGGCCACATCGACGACGACGTCGCGATCGCCGTGGTGAACCGCACCACCTGAGGCCTATTTGCGCGGCGGAAGTAGGGAGTGTCACCACCGGTGCCAGGCACCGGTGGTGACACCGGCAGGGGCGGCGCGTCGCCTCAGACGCTGACTCACGGCACTGCGCGTGAGGCCGAGGGCCCTGGCGACCTCGCTGTGCGAGTAGCCGGCGCCGACCGCTCTCCGGATGCGTTCGTCGATGTGTTCGGCAGCCAGCAGGTCATCGACCGGGGGTCGGGGTGCAGGCTCTGAGGGATCACCCAGTGCATCGGTGCCACTCGTGAGCAGGGCGCTGAGGTTCTCGCGGGCACGCGTCATGTTCTGGCTGAAGTACTCGAGCACGGACATCTGGTCCAGCGGGCTCGTTGCGTGGCGCCGCCGGCGCCCCATCAGGGTTGCGCAGTTGCTCCACCGCCAGTCGAGCGGGTCGTCGACGAGGCCTGCTTTGACGGGATTGCGCAGGATGTAGGCGATTGTGGCCTCCATCTGACCGTCTCGTTCGATAACCACCGCGTGGTAGCGGTCGCGAAAGAGGTGACCAACATCGTCGTGTCTGCGGTTGAACGACCATGCGTACCTGCCGAGCAGGTCGCGCATACCGTCATGAAGATCGGCCTGCCGCGTCTGGACCGCGAGATGGAAATGCGTGCCCATCAAGCAATAGGCAAGGCATCCCCAGCCCCTGGCCGTGGCGATCCGTTCGAGTCGCCGCAGGAAGTCGACGCGGTCGTGGTCATCGAGGAAGACATTGCGGCGAGCGTTTCCTCGCGCCATGACGTGATAGCTGAATCCGGCGGCGAGGCAACGGTGCGAACGAGGCAATGGGTTGCTCCTTTGAGAAGAGATGTCATCTCTCAAAGAGGCGGGAGGCCCCGTTATCACCCCCTCGTACGTTCAGGTCGTGTCACCACCGGTGCCTGGCACCGGTGGTGACACGTAGGCGACCAATAGGGTGCTGTCTGGGGCCGCCGACCGTCGCCGTGGCGCTGAGATGCCGCTCTGCATCCGGTTTACCGTCCACACGTGTCACACCCGGTGCCTGGCACCGGGTGTGACACGACAGGGTCCGCAGCAGCAGAGAGATAACCGCGTGAGGCCTACTCGAGGGTGTCGGTGAGCGCCTCGACGAGGAACTGCATGTGGGCTTGGACCATCGCCGCCTGCCCGAGGTGGTTCACGACGGCGGGGTCGTTGATGGAGCCCTTGCCCGCACGTGCGATCTCGGCGAGCTTCGCTTTCTTGTCCATCGCGAAGACCATCCCGGCCAGGCGCCGTTGGCGGGCGGCCATCCACTCGGCGACGTCGTGCGAGATCGGCCGGCGATCCGGCTGGACCTGATCGAGAGCCTCCACGAAAAGCCGCATCCAGGCGCCAATACGGATGCGGCGACCGAGCATTGCGGCCAGCGACGGATCGCTCTTTGCCTCGTCCCCGAACTGCAGATTGGCCTCGAAGTTCGCCGCCGCCGCCAGTGCCTCGTGGTGCTCGGCGAGGGCATCCTGGGCGTCGTCGAGCCGATCGGGAAGGGTGTCGGCGAAGACGCCGAGCTCGGGATGGTCGTCCGGAGCGGTCGCCGCGAGGGCTTCCGCGACGAACAAAAGATGCGCCCGAACAGCCGCATCACCCGACGGCGAGGTGTCGTCGGATGCCGCGTACTGCTCGGAGATCAGCTCCAGCTGGCGTACGCGATTCTCCACCATCCAGTCGAGCACGCCCCGGGCCGCGGGCGACATCGCGTACTGGGTGCTCATGTGCTCGTGTACTCGGGGCCGCTGCCACCCTCGGGCGGGGTGAGGCGCCCGCCCTTGGCCGTGATCGCCCCGCATTGCACGCAGTTCGACGGGTTGATCTTGACGGTGACCGTGCCGTTTTGTGGTGCATCCTCATCGATCTCGTAGACCTTCGCCGGGCACATGTTCTCCCAGGTGACGGCGAGGGTGCGCGGCACCTGCAGCTGCACGCGGATGTGGTTCGGCTGGTCGTCGCGGGTCTTGTTGCCGCTGGCAAAGACGCTCGACAGCTTGTCGAACGTGAGCACGCCGTCGGGCTTTGTGTAGGTGCGGTTGCCGATGAACATCGGCTCGTGCACGTCGGCCTTCGGGCGGATCGTCGCCGGGAACTTCCCGAAGCTGGCCGTCGCCATGCTGTGGATCATTCCGCCGATGATCATTCCGCGCTGGAACCCGGGGCGGATGTTGCGCACCTTCCAGAGGTCTTTCCAGACCTCGCTGTCCTTGATGCGCTTGTCGTATCCCCACAGGCCCGCGGTCTTGGTGGCGGTGTCGGCCTTCAGCGACTCGTAGATCGCGTCGGCCGCAAGCATCCCGGACCGGATCGCGTAGTTGACGCCCTTCAGGGCGGCCATGTCGACGAAGCCGGCCGAGTCTCCCACCATCACGGCGCCGGGTACGTGCAGGCGGCTCGGCAGGCCGTAGAGGCCTCCGCCGGGGATCGTCTTGGCGCCCCACTCCAGACGCTTCCCGCCCTCGAGGATGCTCCTGATGAAGGGGTGCGTTTTGAAGTCTTGGAGCAGGTCGTGCACCGACATCGTCGCGTCGGCGTAGTCGAGGCCGACGACGAAGCCCAGGGAGACCTGATTTTCGCCCATCGGGTAGAGCCACGAGCCTCCGTACTCGCGGTACTTCTTGCCGAAGCGCAGCGGCCAGCCGGCGGTGTGGATCAGCTTGGTCAGCGGCTTCGGGACCTCCCAGA
>JANLSO010000185.1:0-41813 GCA_031362405.1 Thermoleophilia bacterium
ATGGCGACCCCCCGACGTCTCGTCTACTGCCTTCCGATGCGGACGCTGGTCGAGCAGACCGTTCGGCGCATCCGCCTCCAGCACGAGCGGTTGGGCCTCGATATCGCCGTTCACCAGCTAATGGGCGGCACCGTCGAACGCCGCCACGTCCAGATCGGCCGCGCGTCGGGAGAGCACGGTGACATCGGAGGGCAGGGGAGACAGCACGGCCTCAAACCCCCCGGGCGCGTGAAGGAGAGCCAGCCTGTGGCCCTCCTTCACGCCGAGCTTCTTGGCCAGCGGCGTCCCGGAGTATCCGTGCGCCGTGGCCACCGCGCTGCCGCGTCAGCTACTTCGAAGCGGCGTCGTAGCGCGCGCCGACGGCCGACCAGTTGACGACGCTCCACCATGCGGCGAGGTAGTCGGGGCGACGATTCTGGTAGTTCAAGTAGTAGGCGTGCTCCCAGACATCGACACCGAGAAGCGGGGTCTTGCCCTCGGAGATCGGGGAGTCCTGATTCGGGGTCGACATGACCTCGAGGCCCGTGCCGTTCCACACCAGCCACGACCAGCCGCTGCCGAAACGACCGACGCCCGCGGCATTGATCTTGGTCTTCAGCTCGTCGAGCGAACCAAACGTCGTCGTGATCGCTGCGGCAAGGGCGCCGGAGGGCTCGCCGCCGCCCGGGCCCATGATCTCCCAGAAAAGAGAGTGGTTCGCGTGGCCACCGGCGTTGTTGCGCACCGGGCCCTGCTTGTCGGCCGGCAGCGTGCCGAGGTTGCGAAGGACGTCTTCAACCGAGGCGTCGGCGTACGCGGTGCCCTCGAGGGCGGCGTTGGCGTTGGTGACGTAGGCCTGGTGGTGCTTGTCGTGGTGGATCTCCATCGTCTTTGCGTCGATGTGGGGCTCGAGCGCGTCAAACGCGTAGGGCAGCGGGGGCAGGGAGAAAGGCATGACTCTCCGTTTCGTGGCGGTCACCGCAGAAACGGTGCGCAATGGGCAACGGCACGATCGTACCAACCGTGCAGGAACCCAGACCTACCCCGCCAATGAAGAATCGACACGCCGGGCGACCGGCGCGGCTTTCCTTCATGAACCGCAACCCGCCCCACACCCCCGCATGAGCACCCAGGTCGCCCGCCGGCGCCGTGCTCGAGCGCGCGCGAAGCGCGCATCGGCTGCCAACCCCGTCGTGACACGTGAGATCACCGGTGTCGGCATCGGGGCGCTCGGCGTCTTCCTCGCATCCGCGCTTTTCCTCGGCTTCGGCGCCGGACCCGTCGGCGGTTGGCTCGAATCGGCCCTGCGGCTGAGCATCGGGCGTCTCGTCGTGGTGTTGCCGCTCGTGCTCGTGGTGCTCGCGGTTCTCCTGGTGCTCGATCATCCGTTGCTGCAGGCCCGCCCAATGCGACTTGGCGTGGTGATCGGTCTCGGCACCAGCCTGATCGCGGTGGGATCGGGGGCGCTCGGTCTCGGTGGGCCGGAGCGCACCACCTGGTTCGACAACACCGTGATGCGCAGCCGCGGTGGATATCTCGGTGAGGTCGCCGCGATGGCAACGACGAGCACGATCGGGAGCATTGGCACCGCGCTCGTGGTGATCGTCGGGGCGGTGGCAGCAACAATCCTGATCTCCGGAGCGTCGATCGGACACGTGGTGCGGCGTTCCAGCAAGAGCATGGCCACCGCGTCGCGGACCGTGGGTCGGGGCATGGCGAGCGCGACCGTCACCGCGATGCGCGGTGGCCACAGCCTGGGCCTGCAGCTGCGCGCGCGTCGCAGCCTGCCGTTCGACGACCCGACCGGCGTCGTCACGCAGTTTCGCGGGCGACGCGCCAACCGAGAACGCGACCTCGTCGATGGGGCCGACAACTTTCCCGACCTGTTCTCCGAGCCCGATCACCTCCCGAGGTCCCCGGCCCTGGGCGTAGAGGGCCCCGACGCCGTCGACGAGACAGCGGTCACGCCAGAACCGGGCGAGCGGGCTCCGTGGCGGGCATCTGCACCAGCACCTGTCGCGAGCACTGCTGACGTCACGGTGAGTCCCGCGGGCGGGCCGAACGGGGCTCCGAGCGAGTCACCCGACGTGCCAGAGTCGCTGAGCACGCGTGAAGACGGCCGTCCTGCGTACCGCACACCCTCCGCGCGCGTGCTGCGCCGTACCACCGGGCCGACCCGCCAGCCGCCTGCCCTCATCGCCGACACCAGCCGCCGCCTCGAGGAGGCGCTCGGCCATTTCGGGATCACGGCCTCGGTCACCGATGCCATCAGCGGGCCGCGTGTGACGCGCTACGAGCTGCAGCTTGCCCCCGGCACCAAGGTCGGCCGCATCACCGCGCTGCGCGACGATCTGGCCTATGCCCTTGCCGCTCGTGACGAGCTGCGGATCATCGCCCCGATCCCGGGTAAGCAGGCCGTCGGCGTGGAGGTCCCGAACCCCGAGGCGACGCTCGTGACCCTCGGCGACATCTACCGTGATTTCCCGGCAGACGCGGGCCCGCTCATGACCTGGCTTGGCCTCGATATCTCGGGCAAGCCGGTTTACGTCGATCTCTCCCGGATGCCGCACCTGCTGATCGCGGGATCCACCGGCACGGGTAAGAGCGTCTGCCTCAACGTGATCCTCGCCTCGCTCCTGCTGCGCTCCAGCCCCAACGAGCTGAAAATGATCCTGATCGACCCCAAGAAGGTCGAGCTGAACCACTACGAGAGCATCCCGCACCTACTGACGCCCGTCGTGACGAACATGCGCGACGCGTCGGCGGTGCTCGCCAACATCGTTCGTGAGATGGAAAGCCGCTACGAGCTGATGGGACTCGCCCGGGCCCGCAACCTGCGCGACTGGAACGAGGCGCGCCTGGCCGCCGGGCAACCCGCGATGCCGACGATCCTCGTGCTGATCGACGAGCTCGCCGACCTGATGATGGTTTCACCGGCGGAGGTCGAGGACGCCATCATCCGGCTTGCCCAAAAGAGCCGCGCGGTCGGCATCCACCTCGTGCTCGCCACCCAGCGCCCCTCCGCGGACGTCATCACCGGGATGATCAAGGCCAATGTTCCCTCACGTGTCGCGTTTGCCGTGTCGTCCCAGGTCGACTCGCGTGTGATCCTCGACGCCGGCGGTGCCGAGAGCCTGCTCGGCTCGGGCGACATGCTCTTTCGCCCAGTCGGCACGTCGCGGCTTCAGCGCCTTCAGGGCGCGTACGTCAGTGAGGAGGAGATCCGCACGATCACCGATCACTGGCGTGGTCAAGGTCGGCCCGAGATGCGCCGCGAACTCCTTGAACGGCCGCCGGAGGTCACCGTCGCGGAGCCCGATCCCGAAGCCGACGAGATGCTGGCACGTGCCATCGAGCTCGTCATCCAGCAGGGCACCGCGTCGGTCTCGTTGCTACAACGGCGCCTCGGGGTGGGGTACGCGCGCGCCGGACGACTGGTCGACGGGATGGAGTTGATGGGTGTGGTCTCAGGCCACGAAGGTTCGAAGCCGCGCTCGGTCTTGGTCGGTGAGGCGGACCTGGCTCGATTGCTGTCGCGTCATCGCCCGGAAGAAGCCGACGACGTCGAAATGGAGCTCGAGGTCTAAAAGCTCGGTAGTTGCGCGGATCGAAACGGCTGGCTAGGGTGGCGCGATCCCTGCACCTCGTGTGCGGGTCACCTCACACATGTTCGAAATCGGAAACACACTGCGCGAGGCGCGCATGCGGCGCAGCCTCGATATCTCTGACTGCGAGTCGGCGACCAAAATCCGTGCGAAGTACCTGCGCGCGATGGAGGAGGAGCATTTCGACCTGCTCCCATCGCCGGCCTACGTACGGGGCTTTTTGCGTACCTACGCCGACTACCTCAGCCTCGATGGGCAACTCGTCCTCGACGAGTACGAATCTCGCTTCGGAGGGCTCGACCTTCCCGGTGACCCTGACGGCCGCCGAGTGCGGGCAACCGGTCGACCCCGCCACGGCGGTGCCAATGGGCGCCGACCCGCACCGAACCGCGGACCTCGCCGCACCGAAGCGCAACTTCTCTGGCTGGCCATCGTCGGCGTGATGGGTCTCGCTGTGCTGGTGTGGATGGGTGTCGGAGACTCGGGCAGCGCCGATCGAACGGCGATCCAGCCCCCGTCTGGCTCGACGGACATCACCACCGTGCCAAGCGCCGACCCCGACCCGGGCCGCGCGGAGGCGGTGGTCGACAAGAAAAAGTTCACGATCAGCATCACCGCCACGGACACCGAGACGTGGGTCTCCGTACGAGGTCGAAACGCCCAAGGAAAGGCCGTCCTCGGCGAGACCCTTGCCGCCGGAGCGACCAAGTCGTGGCGCGTTGACCGGTCGCTCTACATTGAGGTGGCGCGACCCGAGGCCCTCGAGGCCAAGGTCAACGGCACGACTTACGCCTTCGTGGGTGGCACGAAGTTCCTCGTGACCAAGGACGGTCCGAGTCTCATCAGCGGGTAGACCGCTGCCGCGATCGGCGATCGTCGTCACCGGCGACGAAGTTCTCTCGGGTCACATCAGCGACCGCAACGGCGAGTTTCTTGCGCGCGCGCTGAGCACCGCTGGTCTCGATCACACTCAGACGGTGGTGATCGGTGACGACCGCGAGGCGATTGCCACCGCCCTCGAGGGTCTGTTGGCCGACGGCGTCGATCTGATCGTGACGAGCGGCGGCCTCGGGGTGACTCACGACGACGTCACCATGGCGGCGGTCGCCATGAGCGTCGGCGCGGAATTGGCGCTGCGAGAGGATGTCCTCGAGCAGGTCCGCGAGCGGATGACGGGAGCGCCGAATCGCGACCGGGTGAGCACACACATTCAGGAGCAGGGGATGCGTAAGCAGGCCATGTTGCCGGTGGGCGGAACCCCGTTGTCACCCGTCGGCACCGCAGCCGGATGCATCGCCGCGACGAGTTCGGGCCAGCTGGTGGTGGTGCTTCCCGGGCCGCCCGGTGAACTACAGGGCATGTGGGAGCAGGCGGTTGAAACGCCTCCACTTTCGACGTTTTTGGGGCGCGTGCATGCCCCCGTCCAGCGCATCGTGAGGCTCTTTGGGGTCATCGAGTCGGAGCTGGTGGAGCTTCTCGATGGGCTACCTGAGGATCCGCTTGACGGCCTGCGCCTCGGCATCTGCGCCCGCGCGGGCGAGCTCGAGGTCACGATCACCGAACTCACCCTCGCCGGCGCCCGGTCGGGGGAGAGCCTTCTCCGCGCAATGGGTGGCGCATTCGGCGATGCGGTCTTCAGCGATACGGGTGCATCGGTTGACGAGATCGTCGCGGCCCAGCTTGCCGGTGCGGGGCAGACGGTCGTCGTCGCCGAGTCGTGCACGGGCGGCCTGCTCGGGGCCCGCCTTTCCGCACACGCCGGAGCTTCGGCGTGGTTTCTCGGTGGCGTGATCTCGTACTCCAACGCGGTGAAGCAGGATCTGCTCGGCGTGCCCCCGGAACTCATCGAGCGGCTCGGGGCGGTCTCGGCCCTCTGCGCCGAGGCGATGGCCGAGGGTGCCCGCCACAACCTGTGCGCCGACTGGGCACTGGGCATCACCGGGATCGCCGGCCCGGGTGGGGGCACCACCGAGAAACCCGTCGGGTTGGTCTACGTATCGTGCGCCGGCCTACGGGGAACCACCGTTCAGGAGTTCCGGTTTCGCGGCAGCCGCGAGCAGATCCGCGAGCGGGCGGTCGCGAACGCTCTTCAGCTTCTTCGCCTCGCGCTGACCGAGGATCAGAGCAGCAGCAGCTCGGGAGTGAACCGTCTCTCTCGCTAGCGCCGCGTCTGTGCCGGTGTACCCGCATTTGTGCCGAAAGACGAACACCCGTTCGCTTTCCCCCGAGGCCGTGGCTATTGTTGTTGAACCCCGCCACCCTTGTGAAGGAGACCGTCGTGGAGAAGTCGCAGGCACTGGGAGCAGCCCTTACCCAGATCGAACGCCAGTTCGGTAAAGGCTCGATCATGCGCATGGGCGATCCCGGCGCGTTCCCCGACGCCGGCATCATCCCGACCGGCTCTTTGCCGTTGGATCTGGCTCTCGGAATCGGCGGTCTGCCCAAGGGCCGCATCGTCGAGATCTTCGGCCCGGAAAGCTCCGGCAAGACGACGCTGATCTACCACATCATTGCCCAGGCCCAGAAGGCGGGGGGGACGGCCGCGTTCATCGACGCCGAGCACGCCATGGATCCCGCATATGCCAAGCGGATCGGCGTAAATGTCGATGAGCTGCTCGTCTCGCAGCCCGATCACGGTGAGCAGGCCCTGGAGATCGCCGATCTGCTGGTCCGATCAGGTGCTCTCGACGTGGTCGCGATCGACTCTGTCGCGGCGCTTGTCCCGAAGGCCGAGATCGAGGGGGAGATGGGCGACACGCACGTCGGCCTGCAGGCTCGGCTCATGTCGCAGGCCCTTCGTAAGCTCGCCGGAACCCTGAACCGCGCCGGCACCATCTGCGTCTTCACGAACCAACTGCGCGAGAAGATCGGCGTCATGTTCGGCTCGCCCGAGGTGACCCCCGGTGGCCGCGCCCTGAAGTTCTACTCGTCGGTGCGCCTCGACATTCGCCGTATCGAGACCCTCAAAGAGGGGACCGAGATGATCGGCAACCGTTGCCGGGTAAAGGTCGTCAAGAACAAGGTCGCCCCGCCGTTCCGTCAGGCCGAGTTCGACATCATGTACGGCCATGGCATCTCTCACGAGGGTAGCCTGATCGACCTCGGGGTGGAGTACGGCATCATCAATAAGAGCGGCGCGTACCTCTCGTTCGGCGAGGAGCGCCTCGGCCAGGGTCGCAACGCCGCGCGGGCCTTCTTGAAGGAACACACCGACGTGGCACAGATCATCGACGGGCGCATCCGCCAAGAGTCGGGCCTGTTGATTCAGCCCGATCTCGACGTCGACCCGGTGACGGGTGAGGTGCTCGGCGTTGCCGAGGTCGCCGAGGTCGCCGCCGGCTGATGACGGCTCCCGGTGGGGCGGGCGTACTGCACGCCCGCCCCACCTGCTTCTCGTCCGCCTGGACACACCTGCTAGCAGACTGCTTTCATATGGACATGAAGACGCTCTACATACGAAACGTTCCCGAAGATGTCGCCGAGCGCCTCTCGCGTCTTGCCTCGCAGGAAGGCCTGTCGGTGAATGCCTTTGTCGTCAGGGAGCTCTCCGCGGCGTCCCGACGCGCAGATAACAGGGCCTTGCTCGCCAACGCACCGACCATCGATGTGAACATGCAGGAGATTGTTGATCTCATCCGCGAGGCACGCGGCCCAATTCCCCCCAGATGATCGTCGCCGACGCGTCGGTCATCGTTGCGGGCCTCGAGGGCGACGGCCCGTCGCGCCTGCTCCTCGTTGACGGCGATCTGCACGTACCGCATATCGCCGATCACGAGGTGGTGCACGCCTTACGCGGCCTCGTGCGCCGCAGACGAACCTCCGTCGAGGTCGCGACGGGCTGGCTCTCCAGCTGGGCCGATCTCGGCGCACGCCGCTACTCCGTCACCCACCTCATCGACCGGATGTGGGAGCTTCGCGACAACCTGAGCGCCTACGACGCCGGCTACGTCGCATTAGCCGAGTCGCTCAAATGCCCTCTCGCGACGGGGGACCGGCGGATCGCACGAGCGCCCGGCGTTCGGTGCGAGATGATCGTCATCGACCACTAAGCTGGAGCGATGCGCTACCACCTCACGTCTTTCGGCTGCCAGATGAACGACCACGATTCCGAGCGGATGAAAGGGCTGCTCGAGACGCTCGGATACCAGGAGAGCGTGGATCGCGAGACCGCCGACCTGCTGCTGTTCAACACGTGCACGATCCGCGGCAGCGCCGATGTCCGCTTCACCGGAAACCTGGGGGAGGCCCGGCGCATCAAGCGCGAGCGCCCAGAAGTCGTCGTTGCCATCGGTGGCTGTTGGGCACAGGCCCAGAAGTCCGCAGTGTTCGAGACGTTCCCCTGGGTGGACATCGCGTTCGGCCCCGGTGAGGTTTCACGTCTCGGTGAGTTGATCGCGCGTGAGCGGATCGAGTCGGTCGGAGCATTCAGCTTCGACGGTGCGTTCAGTGGAACACTTCCGGCCAAGCGTTCGCGAGCCCATCAGGCGTGGGTTCAGATCTCCGTCGGGTGCAACTGCGTGTGCGCGTACTGCATCGTCCCCACGGTGCGCGGGAACGAGCGCAGCCGTCCGCTCACCGATGTCGTCGCCGAAGTGACCGCGCTGGTCGCCGACGGGGTACGCGAGGTCACGCTGCTCGGGCAGAACGTGAACTCTTACGGCCGCGATCTCGACCGGCCACGGGCGACGTTTGCCGAGCTGCTTCGCGCCGTTGCGGCGATCGGGGGGGTCGACCGCGTGCGGTACACCAGCCCCCATCCCAAGGACATGAAGGCCGATGTCATCGCGGCAATGGCCCAATGCCCCGAAGTCTGCGAGCACCTCCACCTGCCGGCCCAGTCGGGCTCGACCCGCCTCCTCAAGGCGATGCGTCGCACGTACAGCCGTGATCGCTACCTCGATCTCGTCGGGCGCCTGCGAGAAGCGATCCCCGATCTCTCCCTGACAACGGACCTCATCGTCGGCTTTCCCGGCGAAACCGATGAGGACTTCGCCGACACGACGTCGTTGGTACGTGCGGTCGGTTACGACGGGGCCTACACGTTTCTCTATTCGCCGCGGCCGGGCACCGAGGCCGCCGAAACCCTCGTCGACGACGTGCCTGACGCCGTGAAGCGCGAGCGCATTCAGCATCTCGTCGATGTCGTGCAACAGACCGCCCGGGAGCGCGCGACCCGATTCGTCGGATCCACGCGTGAGGCCTTGGTCGAAGGGCCGTCACGGACCGATCCCACCCGCCTGCGCGGGCGCCTGCGTCAGAACATCGCCGTGAACTTCACGGGTGACGCCGGGGCGGGTGACCTCGTCATGGTTGAGATCGATAGCGCCACATCGACGACACTGTCCGGCCGGCAGGCGCTTACGCCCGCCGTTGTCTGACCCCGGCTCGTCCAGGAGCGACATGACGTCCGCACCACAAACACCCCGTGTTCTCGCCCTTTTCGGGCCGACTGCGGCCGGCAAGAGCACGCTCGCCCACGCGCTGGCGCTGACGCTGGGCGGCGAGGTGATCGTCGCCGACCCATTCCAGCGCTACCGGGGCCTTGAGATCGCCGCCGACAGTCCGCGACCCGCAGAGAGGGCGGAGGTGCCGTACCACCTCGTTGCCGACCTGTCCGTGACCCAGGGCTCGACGGCGGGTGACTATGCCGCCGCCGCGCACAAGGTCATCGACGACGTCCTCGGCCGCGGACGCCTACCCATTCTGGCGGGCGGCACAGGGCTCTATCTGCGTGCCGCCCTGACCGATCTCGGGTTCCCGCCGCCCGCCGCCCCCGCCACCCGCGAATGGGCCGAGAAGCTCGTGTTCGAAGCTCCCGCCGAAGCCCGCCGAGAACTTGCCCGTCGTGACCCGGCCTCGGCGGATCGCATCGACCTGGCGAACCCGCGACGACTCGCGCGGGCCCTGGAGTTGTCGGCGATCGGCGGCGCTGAAGCGCGGCCGGTCGATCGGCTGTGGACGGCCTCGACCCGCCATCCCACGCTGCTGATCGCGGTAACCCGGCCACGGCCGATTCTCGACGACATGATCCTCGCACGCGTGCGCCGAGAGCTCGACGAGGGGCTCGTCTCGGAGGTCGAGGCGGTCGTTGACACCCCCGACGTCTCGCGCGAGGCACTCCAGATCATCGGGGCCGCCGAAGTCCAGGCCCTGGCCGCAGGCCAGCTCGATGCGACAGATCTGCCGGAACGGCTCGCGGCGCGAACGCGGCGACTGGCACGCCGCCAGCTCGCATGGCTCCGACACACGCCGGGGGCCGTCGAGATCGATCTTGGTGACGCGCCTGCCATCGACGCGCTGCCCGCGCTGCTGTCGGCCTGGGCCGATCACGGCGCGCCGGTCACGTAAGGCGTTCGGAATGCGCTTCGAGAAATGGCAGGGGACCGGCAACCATCACGTCATCGTCGAGCGTGATGCGTGGCCGCTGTCGATCACGCCCACGCGCGCCCGGCTGCTGTGCGACCCGAACTTCGGCATCGGTGCCGACGGGGTTCTCGAGGTCAGCTGGGAGGCCGGAACGCCGCGAATGACGGTCTGGAACGGTGATGGCAGCATCGCCGAGAACTGCGGCAACGGCATTCGAATCATCGCCCGCTATCTGGCTCGCGACGGCCGCCTTCCCGCCGATGGACGTGTCCTCACCGGGGGCGGCACAACCACCGTACGGGTTCGCGACGACGCGAAGGTCGAGGTACACATGGGCACGGCGGTCTTCACGACCGGGGAGTCGCGCGAGACGCTGAGCGTCCACGGCCTGGACGTTGCCGTGGCGAACATCTCGATGGGCAATCCCCATGCCGTGATCGAGCACCCCGACCCTGCGGCCGTTGTGCGGACCGTGGGACCGCGGGTTGAGACCGATTCGCGATTCCCTGAGCGCACCAACGTCGAGTTCGTCCGTGTCGAAGGGCCTTCGACTCTCGAGATGAGAGTGTGGGAACGGGGAGTGGGAGAGACCCTCGCCTGCGGCACCGGGGCGTGCGCGGCCGCAGTCGCGGGGGTGCGGCTTTCGGGCATGCAGAGCCCGGTGACCGTGCGCCTCCTGGGAGGAGATCTGTTGATCGATGTTGACGACAACCTGGAGGTAACGATGACAGGACCGGCCGAGCCGGTGTTCGCAGGAGAACTCTCACCGGCGATGATCGCCAGCCTGGAGTCGCTCTGACCCCCTCCACCGCCGGAGCAGAACGGCTGCGGCGGCTGCCCCCGTACCTCTTCGCCCAGATCGAGCAGAAGATCGCGGCCAAGAAGGCCGCCGGCGTCGACGTGATCTCACTGGGAATCGGCGATCCCGACACTCCGACGCCGCACATGGTCGTCGCGGCGCTGCGCGAACACGCGGCGCGCCCCGACACGCATCAGTACCCATCGAATCGCGGCCGGCAGAGCTTCCGCGAGGCGGTCGCGAGCTTCTACGAGAAGCGTTTCGGCGTCATGCTCGACCAGGCGACGGAGATCATCCCCGCACTCGGAGCCAAAGAGGCCGTCGCGAACATCAACCTGGCGTTTCTCGACCCGGGCGACGTGGCCCTGGCCAGTGACCCCGGGTACCCGGTATACACCACGGGTCCTCTGCTTGCTGGTGCGGAACCCGTCCCGATGCCGCTGCGGCCCGAGCACGGCTTCATGCCCGATCTCGACGCGATCCCCGCCGACGTCGCCGCCCGCGCACGGCTGATGTTCATCAATTATCCGAACAATCCGACCGGTGGGGTTGCCGAGGGCGATTTCTTCGCCCGCGTCGTGGCCTTCGCCAAGAAGCACGACATCGTCGTCGTCCACGACAACGCCTACTCGGAGATCACGTACGACGGCTACCGCGCGCCCTCGTTTCTCGAGACGGCGGGCGCCAAGGACGTCGGCATCGAGGTCTTCTCGCTGTCGAAGACCTACAACATGACGGGCTGGCGGTCGGGCGCCGTGGTCGGGAACCCGGAGCTCGTCAGCCTCTACTGGCAGCTGAAGACGAACATCGACAGCGGCATGTTCGAGGCGGTCCAGGAGGCCAGCGTCGCTGCGCTGATGAGCGACCAGTCGAGCGTGGTCGAGATGTGTGCGATCTACCAGCGCCGCCGCGATGTCCTCGTCACGGCGTTGCGAGAGATCGGCCTGAAGGTGACGCCGCCCAAGGGCGCGATCTACATCTGGGCGCATGTCCCCGACGGGGAGACCAGCGCCTCGTTCACCGAGAAAGTGCTCGAGGAGACCGGGGTCGTGATCACCCCGGGCAACGCATACGGGCCCAGCGGAGAGGGCTTTGTGCGGATGAGCCTGACCCTTGCGGACGAGCGTCTCAACGAAGCCGCCGAGCGCATCGCCGGCCTGGTGGCCCGAGGCTGAGCACGATCGGTCAGAACGGGCAGCAGCTCGCGATTCGGCGACTGCGGCCCGACGCCGTCGTGCCCGGGCGCGCCCATGCACACGACGCCGGCCTTGATCTGGTCTGCGTCGAGGCGACGACGATCGCGCCCGGCGCACGCTGGGCCGCACCGACCGGCCTGGCCGTGGCCGTGCCCGCCGGCTTCGCCGGGCTCGTCGTGCCCAGGTCCGGCCTCGCGCGTCGCCACGGCATCACCGTCGCAAATGCGCCTGGCCTCATTGACGCGGGCTATCGCGGCGAGCTGATGGTGCTGCTCGTCAACCTGGGGGACAGCGTGTACACGGTTGCCGCGGGTGACCGCGTCGCACAGTTGGTGATCACCCCCATCTGGGTCGGCTCGCCCTCCGAGGTCGCCGAGCTTCCCGACGTCGACACCCGTGGCGCGGCCGGCTTCGGATCGTCGGGTACATAGTTATTGACTGATCGGTCTGAAAGTCGCTATCGCTCGACCGCTATCTCGCGCGTCAGCCCGAGCACCGGCAGTTGCTGTGGAACGACGACGTGGGGCTTGCCGAGATCCGAACGTTCATTACCGACGTCGCTGCCTTCGTCTCGAAGGGTTCCGGCCGCTCGTGCTTTCTCGTGAACACGGCGTTGGCGGTCGACGGCGACCCCGAGGTGTCGGATCGCTGCAGCCGCAACCAGGACCACATCGTTCGCTCGTTCGCCAACGCCCTGCGCGGTGCCGTACGACGAGGAGAGCTCGATCGGGCGAGCGACATCGACGGAACCACGCTGTCTCTTACTGGGCTGATCTACGGGATGAACGTGATGGCGCGCAATGGATCGACCCGGGATACGCTCGGCCGCTGCGTCGATGCCGCGCTCGCGAGCCTCGGCTGAGTAACCCCTTTCTACCACTTTATCTGACCGGTCGTTCAACAAGCGAAGGACATACCACCATGGCCGGACAGCAGATTGCAGGAAGCGTTGCCCTTGTGACCGGCTCCAACCGGGGCATCGGACGCGCGACCGTCGAAGCGCTGATCGAACGAGGAGCGGCCGAGGTCTACGCTGGGGCGCGTAACCCCGAGGCAGTGGCCGATCTGGTCGCCGCATATCCCGGCCGCGTCGTCGCGCTCGAGTTGGATGCGACGGACGCCGGCCCAAATCGCGGCGGCCGCGACCGCCGCCGGTGACGTCGACCTCCTGTTCAACAACGCGGGTACCGCGACGGGTTTCGGCCTGTCGATCGTCGACCCGGCGATAATCGGGGGCGCACAGGCCGAGATGGACGTCAACTACTTGGGCCTGCTGCGCGTCACCCAGGCGTTCGCCCCGGCCTTGGCGGCAAACGGCGGCGGCAGCATCGTGAACCTCTCGTCCGTCGTCGGGCTCACGGCGTTTGCTTCCTTTGTCTCGTATAGCGCCGCCTCGAAGGCGGCCGTGCGCTCGCTGATCCGATCAGCCCGCGTGAACCTCGCCGGGCAGGGAACACAGGTCATCGGCGCCTACCCGGGGCCGATCGACACCGATATGGCGGCAGACCTCCCCTTCGACAAGACGAGCCCGGCGCACGTCGCGCACCAGATTCTCGACGGCGTCGAGTCGGGGACCCTCGACATCTACCCGGACCCGTTCTCGGAAGACTTCGGCGCCCGCTTTGAAGACAGCCCCTCAGGTCTCGAGCAGTACGTCACCGCGATGGTGACCGGCGGAGCTTCCGTCTAACGGTGTTCGGATCGGTGCCCGGCACAGATCTGCGCCGCTCGCTCGGTTGGTGTCACCACCGGTGCCTGGCACCGGTGGTGACACGGCGCAGTTAGCGGGAAACGCCCACCCTGGCGAGCGCGGCAGCGTATGCGGAATGCTCGAGGGCGTCGTCGAGTGGCTCCAGTACGGGGCGGCGTCCGGTGCGGTGCTCGATGGCCCAACCGAGGATCACATCGGCCAGCCACGGATTCTTCGGCAACAGAGGCCCGTGCAGGTAGGTACCGATGACCCGCTCGGCGACACCGCCCTCGGTGCCATCTCTGTCGTTGTTTCCATGTCCCACGGCAACGCGCCCGAGTGGTCGGCACTCGGGACCGAGGCGTGTTCGACCCGCGTGGTTCTCGAAGCCGACGACGCTGCGGCTCTCACCATCGAGTTCGGCGTCGATCACGACGTCGCCAATCAGGCGACCGGGCTCGGCCACGGTGTCGGCATCGAGCAGTACGATGCCCGGCATGCGCGAACCGTTGACGGCGGTGTACCCGTGGCCGGCAAGCTGAAAGCCGCCGCACACGCACAGCACAACGGCGCCGTCATCTTTCGCGGCGTGCAGAGCGTCGGCCTTCGTGCGCGGCAGATCGTCGGCCACGGCGATCTGATCGCGGTCCTGGCCGCCACCGAGGTAGTAGAGGTCGTAGTCGTGGCGCAGGGGTTCACCAAGGCCGATATCGGTGATCTCCAGCGCGATGCCGCGACGCTCCAGACGTTGGCGGATCACCGCGATGTTTCCTCGGTCGGCGTAGATGTTCATCTCGCGTGGATAGAGGTGACACAGGCGCACGACGCTCATACGGGGCGACACCTCCACACCTGACGATCTGAGTCGGGCGCCAACGGTGAACCGTCGTGGTCGCCCCACACCTCGACGGGCGCAAAGCCCGTCCGGGCCAGCAGGTGCTGAATCTCGATCGGTGGGAAGAGGTGGACCCGATGCTGCCTGAGACGGACGTCGACCCCGCCCTCGGGGGGCCGTTCTTCCACGCGGAGGGTGAGGGTGACCGACTGGTCGAGCACATCGAGGTCGTCGTACC
This sequence comes from Thermoleophilia bacterium, assembly GCA_031362405.1. Lineage (GTDB taxonomy): Bacteria > Actinomycetota > Thermoleophilia > Miltoncostaeales > Miltoncostaeaceae > JANLSO01. The sequence continues at coordinate 14,709 of JANLSO010000185.1, forward strand.
AGCCGGAATGCACCAGCAGCGTGCCGTCGGGCTCTCGGTGGAAGCCCAGCGCCCGGACAAGCCCGAGTGAGTCGGCGATATCGCCGAGGTCGGGCAGCGTGAGATCGAACCACAGCTCACCATCGGGCCGCAGCGCGCGCCGTGCGCACCCGAGGCAGCGCAGCTGATCGTCGATGTCGACCAAGACCTGCAGCGTGTTCATCGCGATGAGAGCGAGCCCGCAGGGCGCCGGGAGCAGGAAGTCGCAGATGTCGGCCTCGACCGTGTGGATGCGCGCGCCCACTGCGGCCTGCTCGGCGTCGGCCTGACGTGTGATCTCGGCGAGCATGGCGGGCGACCGATCGACGGCCCAGACCTCGTGACCGTCGCGAGCAAGGGGAAGGGTCACCCGACCGGCCGCCGCGCCGAGGTCGGCGATGGGGCCGCCGACGGCCTGGGCGGCGCCCCGCCACGTGGCGATGTCGTCGTCGTAGTGAGCGTGCTCGCGCAGAAAGTTTCGCGCCTCCTCGGCTTCGTGGTCACCCATCGCGCCAGAACTCCTTGACGAGGCCACGCCGCGCCAGGATGGCGCGCAGCTCGAGCAGCGCCGTGTAGGTCGGCAGCACGTAGAGCGTGGCGCCCGCCTCGACATCGCCGAGCGCCGCGTCGAATGCGCGGGCGGGGTCGGGCTCGACACGGATACGTTCACGGGCGAATCCCGCATAGGCAAAGCGCAGCGCCATATCGTGAGCCCGGTCACCGGTGACCGTCAGGTGCGCGAGGCGGGCAAGGAGCGGTTCGTAATCGACGTCCCAGATCCAGCTCACGTCGGTCCCGTCGGCAGTGCGATCGTTCAGGGCCACGAGGATGTTCAGGGGCTGGGGATCGAGAAGCACGGTGTGAACGGTCGTGTTCGCCCCCGCCGGGTTCTTTGCCAGAAGCAGCACGGCCTCCCGGTCGCCGATGACGACGCGCTCGGCGCGACCAAAGGCGGCCTGCCCCGCGGCGAGAGCCGGGCCGATGACCACGGTGGGGATCTCGAGCGCGATCGCGGCGGCGGCGGCGGCGGCGGCGTTGTAGGCGTTGTGGATGCCCGGCACGGCAATGTGGGTCTCAATCGCCCCGTTCGGCGTGCGCAGCGTGATGTCAGACCCACGCGTTGCGTCGAGCACCACGCGCTCCAGGGCAACGTCGCGCGCGGGCCGGGCGGCATGGCAGGCAGAGCACCGCCAGTCGCCCATGTGGCCGAGGGTAACGCTGCGGTAGACAAGGGGCTGCCCGCAGCGTCGACAGCGGGTCGAGTCGGCGGCGTGGGGGAGGGCATCGAGGGCGACGGCCGGATCATCGACGCCGAAAAAGATCGTGCGATGCCGGCCGTCGGCGAGTTCGGCGACCGCGGGATCGTCGGCGTTCAACACCAGGATGGTGTCCGTAGGGAGGCGGTGGATCAGCTCTGCCCACCTCTGGGCGATCGATTCGAGTTCGCCGTAGCGGTCGAGCTGGTCACGAAAGAGGTTCATCAAAACGATCACCCGCGGTGCCAGACGCCGGGCCACTTCGGGTAGGGCCGCCTCATCGACCTCAAAAAGGCCGATCTGCGGGCGTGGTCGACGACGACCACCATCAAGAAGCGCGGTCGCCACGCCCGACAGGAGGTTGGCACCCGCACCGTTGGCAACCGCACGAAGGCCGGCACCGGAAAGGCACTCGGCGACCAGGCGCGCGGTGGTGGTCTTGCCGTTGGTCGCAGAGATCACGACCGCCCCGTGCGGGAGGTCGGCCGCGAGGCGCTCGATCGCCCCGGGGTCGATACGAAGGAGGACTTTCCCGGGGGCGCTGGTGCCGCCGCCGCGTCCGAGCCGGCGCGACAGGCGCCCCACGGTGCGCGCGAGAGTCAGCGACGGGCCGCGCGTCACCGACCCCGCATTCCGGTCACCGTGCCGTCCGGATGGCCAACGAGGACGTCCTCGACGCGCACGTGAAAGACACCCGTCTGCACAATCCCGGGAACGCGCCGCAATCGTGCTTCCAGGGCATCCCAATCGACCCCGACAGGCGGATGCACGTCCACGATCGCCAGGCCGTCGTCGGAGCGCCCGGGGCGACGCGTCGGCGTCAGGTCGGCAAGCTCGGTCGCAAGGAAGCCCACGGCGAACGGCACGACGGCGAGGGGCAACGATCCCCAGGCGTCGAGTGAGGCGACCACCTTCGGCGCATCGACGAGCACGACAAAGCGAGCAGCGGTGCAATCGACGACCGCCTCCCGCACGAGCGCACCTCCCCCGCCTTTGATCGCCCGGCCGACCGGATCGACGATGTCGGCACCGTCGATGGCGATGTCGACGGGTGAGGTCATGCGCACGATGGGGATCCCCGCCGCGCGCGCCAGGGCGTCGCTCGCCCGCGACGTGGGAACGCCGCGACACGCGAGACCCTGCGCCACACGCCGTCCGAGCGCGCGGATACCCGCCGCGGCGGCCCTCCCGGTACCCAGGCCAACCCGGTCACCGTCGGCCACCAGAGCAGCCGCCGCCTCGCCGGCTGCGGTCCACGCCCGCTGTCGCGCGTCATCGTTCACGCCGTAAGGCTATGCGAGACTCACGCCCATGGCCGACATCGCCCCCGAGATCGCCTGCATCGACACCCTGATCGCTGATCGTCCCGGCGTAACGGCGGCGTTTCTCGTGCGTGGCGACCAGCCCGCCCTGATTGATACAGGGCCCCAAACCTGCGCCGAGACGGTCCGCGCGGCACTCGCCTCCGAGGGCATCGGCCCCGGCGACCTCGCCTGGATCGTGCTCACACATATCCATCTCGACCACTGCGGCGCGAGCGGCGATCTCGCGCGAGCATTCCCCAACGCAACGGTCGTAGTGCACGAACGTGGTGCCCGCCACCTCATCGACCCCAGCCGTCTTGTGCCCGCATCGCACGCGGTCTACGGGGTGAGGTCATCGATCTACGGCGGGCTCACCCCGATCGCGGCGGAGCGGATCGTCGTCGCCCCCGATGGGTTCCGCGTTCAGGTGGGGAACGGCCGGTACCTCGAGATGCTCACGACGCCGGGGCACGCCAAGCACCACATGTCGGTCGTGGCCGACTGGTGCAACACGGTCATCGCGGGCGACGCCGTCGGCATTCGGATGTTGGGTGGCGGCCTCTACCCGGCCCTGCCACCCGCCGACGTGGACATCGCCGCCGCCCGCGCGAGCGTCGCTTTGCTCGCCGAGCGACGCCCCGACTGCGTGGCGGTCTCCCATTTCGGAGTCGTCGGCGACGACCCCGCCGCTACCCTGGCCCTCGCCGACGAGCAGCTGCGTAGATCTGGCGAGGCAGCCGTGCGCGGCTGGCTCCGCAACAAACGAGACGGCGTCGCCGAGGAGATCGCCCGGGATATCTCGGTCGAGGCGGCCGTCGCGAGCGACGACGCGCTCGCGGCGTGGCGCTGGTTCACGTGGGACACCGCCAACACCGAAGGCCTTTCCCTGTGGGCCGAGCGGGAGACCGCCCCGGCCTCGACATGAAAGAGGTCTCCGTCGAGCTGGCCGTGATGACCGCGCGCCAACGATCGCTCGAGGTGCTCGTCGTGCGGCGCCCGGGTAACACCTGGTCGCTTCCGGGCGCGCCTGCCGGCGACACGCGCGGGGTTCTCGACGCGGCGCTGCAGACGCTGACCGACCAGACCGGCATCCGCGAGATTTGGCTGGAGCAGCTGTTTTCCTTCGACCGCGATGGGGGAAGGGCCGTCGCGATCGGACACCTCGCGCTGATTGCCGCCGACCGGCATCCCCTGACTCCCGGACGCGATGTCGTCGAGGTGCGGTGGTTTGCGCTGGGTGACCTCCCGCAGTTGAGCCCCGATCACTGCGACGTCATCGAATACGCCCACCAGCGTCTACGCGCCAAGACCGCCTACGCGCCGATCGCGGTGCAACTGCTGCCGGAGCTCTTCACGCTGTCGGACCTGCAAGGGGTGTACGAGGCGGTACTCGGTACGACGCTCGATACCCGAAACTTTCGACGCGACCTCTTGTCGGCCGGCGTCGTCGCGCCCGCCGGCCAACTGCGGGCACGCGGCCCGGGGCGACCCGCTCAGCTCTACCGTTCGGTCGATGGCAGCTTCGCGGTCGACGCTCGAGAACGACGCATCATCGGCCGCCTGGCGAACCGCGCCACCTCACCCGAGTGAGGTGGACGGGGGCCGAAGGGCACGACAACGCGCGTCGGTCGTCATCGCCGATGCCGACGGGGCTCTGGCCCGCCGAGGTGCGTGGTAGCGTCCGCCGGGTACGATCGACGAAAGGAAACGTATGGCGTCCTCCCACGGCGACGCGAACGAGATGCTGCCGTCCACCTGGCCGTTTCGCGCGGCGGGCACGGTGATGATCTTCACCACCATCTGGTTCTGCCTCGGTTGGGCCCTCGAAGACGTGGGCGAGTCGCTTCCGTCGCATATGCCGATCTTCTGGGCGGGCATCCTGCTCGCCGTCGCCTTGTGTGTCTTTGGTGGCGTGATGAACACGATCCGCGAAAAGTCGCGGCTGCGCACGCTCGATCACGGCTGAGAACCGCGTCGGCTGATGATTCCGTGACGGTCGCGGTGGCGGCGCGGTTGCTTGCCGCGACCGTCGCGACGCTCGATGAGCCGGGCTGGCTGGACGAGCTCCAGCCGCTGGCGGGGCCAGAGCCGGGGCCGCCCCCCGTTGCGGGCCCGACCTACCACGCCGTCGTCGACGCCGGCCTCGCGCTCATCGCCGGCCTTACCGCCCATGACCGCTGGAAGGACGCCGAGGGGCAGGTCGAACTGCTTGCCGACTGGTGTGTGCGGCACCGTACGGCTCTCCACCCCGTGGCAGTCGTCGCGTTCGAGGGCCTGCACAGCGCGATCCGCGCCCGCGACCCCGACGAGACCGCCGACCACCTGGAGCTCCTCGACGAACTCTTTCCGGGTCCGGAGCGAGCGTGAATGATGGCGGCCCGCCCACGTGGCGTCGGGGCAGGCTCCTGATCGCCTCGCCCAGCCTGGTCGATCCGAACTTTCACCGTTGCGTCGTGCTGATGCTCGAGCACTCCAGTAGCGGCGCGCTCGGAGTCGTGCTCAATCGGCCGATGCAGATCGAGGCCCGCGTCGCTCTGCCCGGGGCGCTCGCCGACCTCGTGCCCGCCGGCGAGAATGTTCACGAGGGCGGCCCCGTCCAGCCGGAGGCGGTGATCATGGTCGCCGACTTCCGTGACGCGTCACACGCCGCGACCGTGGCGTTCAGCTCGGTGGGGGTTGTTGATCCCCACGCCGACGTCGACGTACTCGCCGAGGTCGTTCGATCGGTCCGCGTCTTCGGTGGTTACGCCGGATGGGCAACCGGACAGCTCGAAGAGGAAATCGAGGGAGGGGCGTGGATCGACGGTGAGGGTGCCGTCACCGACGTCTTCACCGACGAGCCCGAAACCCTGTGGAGCGAGGTGCTCGACCGCAAGGGCGGCAACTACCGGCTCATCGCCCGCATGCCCGAGGACCCGAACTTGAACTGAGACGAGGCCGTGCCTGGGCCGAGTGGCCCAGGCGACGGCGGACTCCGCTTTCCTAGCCGAGGCGTCCGGCGTCGGGAAGCGACGACAGCTTTTGCAGCGACTGGCTCTCGACCTGGCGAATGCGCTCACGGGTGACATTGAACATCCGCCCGAGCTCGTCGAGCGTGCGCGGCTTTTCGCCACGCAGTCCGTAGCGCAACTCCAAAACACGCCGCTCGCGGTAGCTCAGCTGATCGAGCAACTCGCGAAGCGCCTGCTCACGCAGCGACACCTCGGCCGACATCTCGGGGGCCACGCTCGTCTCATCGGCGAGAAAGCGGCCGAGCTCGGACTCTTCCTCTTCACCGACGGGCTTCTCGAGCGAGACGGTCGGCTGCGCCGAACGCAGGATCTCCTCGACCTCGGCGGGCGGCAGACCGGCCGCCTCGCCGATCTCCTCCATCGTCGGTTCGCGACCCAACTGTCCGATCAGCACACGCTCCGCGCGACTGATCTGGTTGAGCTTCTCGACGACGTGAACCGGGATGCGGATGGTTCGACCCTTGTCGGCGAGAGCACGCGTGACAGCCTGACGGATCCACCAGGTGGCGTACGTCGAGAACTTGAAGCCGCGACGCCAGTCGAACTTCTCGACGGCGCGCACGAGCCCGAGGGTGCCTTCTTGGATGAGATCCAAGAAAGGCAATCCGCGACCGCGGTAGCCCTTGGCAATCGACACCACAAGCCGCAGGTTGGCCTCGACCATCTGCTGCTTGGCGGCTTGGTCTCCGTTCTCGATGCGCTTCGCCAGCCGAACTTCGTCGGCGGCGGTGAGCAACGGCACACGACCGATATCCTTGAGGAAGAGCTGGAGAGCATCGGTGGTTTGCTCGACCGCGGCCGGAGCACGACGCGGTCGATCAGACTCCTCGTTCGCCTCGGCGGCCCGAGTGAGGGCCTCCGACTGTTCGAGGAGTTCGATTCCCGCTTCTTCGAGTTGCTGGTAGATCTCTTCCGCGGCATCCGCGTCGAGACCCATACCATCGAGAACCTCGGCGACCTCTTCGAGGCCGAGAAAGCCGAGTTCCTGACCCCGAACGATCAGGGCCCTCAACTCGCCTTCGCGATTCAATCCGCTGCTGAGCTGCTGCGTGGTCATTCGCCTCCCGTTCCCACGTGGGATCTCGCTGAAACCATCCCTGAAAGCACATGCCATCGCCCGAGGCTCGACGTGCGGCGGTCATCCTGTGCCGCCGATGTCGAGAACTGCAGATCTCGGGCCGATTGGCTCAGAGCTGACGGCAGAGAAACGTACCGTCGTGCCCCCGAAGGGATCGACGCGCGCACTATCCGTCTTCCCGCGCCCGTCGTCAAGGGCGCGGTGTCACGGGTACGACGGTTTGCTCACCGCGCGCCGCACACCGGCCAGGCCGATGCGCCGACCTGCTCGTAGAGGATGGAGGCCCGAAGATCCTGCTCAGACTCGGATGCCGCGGCGGGATCACCCGTCCCGCCGACCGCTTGCCAGGTCTCGGGAAGGAACTGATATTTGCCCCGATACGTACCGCCGGGAGACACCGCCGCGGGGTTCCCCCCGGATTCGCACTGGGCGATTCCCGAAAGGTCGGGAGCGGTGGCTCCACCGCTCGGCGGGGAGGCGGCGACACCCACCGATGGCGCGCTTGCGGTCTGGGGCACTCCCGCGGTGACCTCGGCCGGAGTCGCATCGGGCGACGCGGCACGCTGTGCCTGCACCTGTGCGCGGCCGATGGCGGCGATCTGCGCGGCCTGCTGTGACTCGAGCGAGCTGAGCGAGCTGCGCGCCTGGCCGAGCAGGGCCTGTCGCTGGCCGGCCAGCGCGCGGAGCGAGGTGAGCTGATCGGCGGCGTGCCGGCGCGTCTGCGCGGCCTCGGCACGATCGGCCACCAGCTGCGTGCGCAGCGTCTTCAGGCGATCTCGCGATTTGCCGATCGAGACGACGACCGCGCGGTCCTGCTGCTGGACCCGGTTCAGCATCTCGAGGCTATCGACAGCGCCGGTCAGGCTTCCTGCCGAGACCAGCACCTCGACGGTCGAGGGCGGTTCGGTGGTGTAGAGCTGGACCAGCCGCTGTGCCAACCGCTCCTGGGCTCGTCCGTAGACGACGGTCTGGATCTTCAGGTCACGTCCGTTGTCGCGCACCTCGGCTTGGAGCTGGCGGAACTGCGCGCTGGCATCGCCGTACTGCGCCGCCGCGGTTGACGAGCGGCTCTGAACGGCGGCCAGTTCTGCCTCGATCGCCCGGACCTGCGCCCGCTGCGCATCGACCTGCTGCGTCGACACTCCGTTGGCGCTACCGGACGCCACGAGGGCTCCGGCGACGGCGGCCGAGGACACGAGTAGCGCGGTAACCGGACGCCAGAAACGGCGCCTCGGCGGTGAGTGAGGGGGGACGTCCATAGTTTTTCGCAACCCAAGCGAGACGATCAGCTCGGATCGGGCGGCACGGTACCACGGGTCGTGGGAGCCATGGGAGACATGTCGTTCCCACCCGTGCACGCCATTAACACGCATATTCCGGGAAAGTGGCCACCGGCGGTGGGGCGAACCGGAAGCAAAGCGGGCCAATCGATGCCGGCCGACGGTCGTGCTTCAATCATCTTCATCGACCGGGGACTGCCCGCACTGCTGCCGATCCATGAAATCGCCGATATCGCCACGTACGTGGCAGGTGCCGAACGCTCCGGCTCAATCAGCGTCGCGCATGCCGGCGCGTGCGATGAGCGATTCGCGGCGCTGAGGGTCGCGTGGCACGCCGGCGATATCGACGCGAGACGTGCGATCGGCGGAGCGGCAAAACGGCTCCTGGCTCGGCGTGAGGCGCTCTCCACGGCGGACCAGCCGAGCACGACGCCCCGCGGAGGCGATCGGCTCGACGCCACCCTCACCGCGCTCGGCGTACGCGCGCTGCGTCCCGGGCAGGATCACGCGATGGCGGCCGCACTCGCGGGCCGCGACGCGCTGGTGGTCATGGCCACCGGTGGCGGTAAGAGCCTCTGCTACCAGGCCCCGGCGATGGTGCTGGGGGGGCTGTCCATCGTCGTCAGCCCGCTCATCGCCCTGATCGACGATCAAGCCGCACGGCTTGCCGGCGCGGGCCTGCCCGTTGCCGCCCTGACATCGCGCATGGACGAGGGCCAGCAGCGCGCAACGATCGACCGTATCCGTAGCCCCGAGACGCTCGTGGTGTTCTGCGCACCCGAGCGTTTTCACTCGGGAAGTTTCGTCGAGGCGGTCCGCGGCCGCGGTGTGGAGTTGCTCGCCATCGACGAAGCCCACTGCGTCGCCGAGTGGGGACATGATTTTCGCCCCGACTACCGCCGTGTCGGTGAGATCCGGCGTTTGATCACGCCACGATCGGTGATCGCGCTGACCGCCACCGCGACGCCCCGTGTCCAGACCGAGATCGTCAGCGCACTCGGGCTCGTCGACCCCGCCCTTGTCGTCACGGGATTTGATCGCCCCAACATCACCTTCGATACGAGCCAGTTCGCCGGTGAGGGGAGCCGGGCCCGCCGGTTCGCGGTGTTGGCGGCGGCGCTCGATGGCGCGCGCGACGAGCGGGCGATCGTCTACTGCGGCACGAGAAAGGCCACCGAGGAGATCTCCGATCGCCTGCGCGAGCTCGGCCACCACGCCGGCGCCTACCACGCGGGGCGTGCGGATCGCGAGCGTGTCCAGGCCGCCTTCATGGATCGCTCGATGCCGGTGATGTGCGCAACCACCGCCTTCGGTATGGGGGTGGATGCGCCCGATGTGCGCCTCGTAGCCCATTGGGACATGCCCGAATCGGTCGAGCAGTATTACCAAGAGGCGGGGCGCGCCGGCCGCGACGGGCTCCCCGCCCGCGCGCTGCTTCTGTGGGGCCCCGGAGACTCGGCCGCATTGTGGCGCCGCCTCGACGCATCGCGCATCGGTCGCGGCGAGGTCGATTCTCTGCTCTCGCGGCTGTCCCAGAACGCCGACGACTCCGGGCGCTTTCGGGTCGGTCGCGGCAGCCTCGACGAGCGCAGCGCGTTCGCGCTCACGATGGCCGCGCGAGCAGGCGCTCTCGAGCTCGCCCCCTCGACGGGAGCCTCCGTGGAGGGCCACCTCATCCAGTCGCGGCTCAGCGCCGCCGCGGCCGAAGCCCTCGACGGCCTCGTCGGAAGGGAGATCGCCCGACGCCGGGCGGGTATCCGGGCGATGCTCGACTACGCCGCACCGGGGCGATGCCGACGCGGCAGCATCCTGGCCCACTTCGGCGAGCCCGGGCGCGGCGACCCCGAGGAGCGCTGCTGCGACGATTGCTCCGCGCCGGAGGACCTGGCCCTCGCAGCAGCGGCCGTCACCGGTTCGCGTCCACGGCGTCGCATCGCCCTTCGAGAGGGTCGGCCCACCGTGGACGGGGTGGACCACCTGGCCGCCCCGGCGCCGCGCTCCGCCGATGCGCTCGCGGATGAAATGGAGCCCGCCGAGCGCGCGCTCTTTCTGCAACTACGCCGCTGGCGACTCGACAAGTCACGCGAGCTCGGTTGGCCCGCATTCCGCGTTGCCGCGAATCGCGCGATCCGTGAGATCGCGCTACGCCGCCCCGATGACGTCACAGCTCTCGAGGCACTGCACGGGGTGGGTCCGTGGCTCGTCGAGAACTACGGCCAGGAACTCATCGACCTCGTCAGCGCGATGAGCGACCCGATTACGGCGCAAGGTTGAGGACGGGCGTACCGACCGGAACCCGGGGGTACAGCCAGCGGATGTTGTCGTTGTAGTTTCGCGTGCAGCCGTGCGAGTAGTACCGCGGCGGCAGCTTCAGGAGATACTCCTGGTTGGTGCCGTGGATCCCGTAGCCGCGGTGGTACCACATCGCCAGCGGCCCGAAGGCCGGGCCTGGGCCCGGCGTCTTTGAGTAGATCGCGTACCGGCCGACGGGCGTTGGGGTGGACGGTTTGCCGAAAACCACGGGCAGAACACGCAGAAGGCGGCCTTCTTCGTAGTAGTAAAGCTGGGTCTCTCCGAGGGCCTGGACGAGATAGTGCGAAGCGCTCGCAGGAATGTTGTGCGGGTTCGCGGCGAAGACTCTGGTGGGCGGCGTCACCGCCGAACCACCGGCGTCGATGCCCTGTCGGCCGGCGACCGACATGCGGTAGCGCCAGACGCCCCCGTCGGGAGGTGAGAAGCGGCCCTTTACGGCCCCGCCACTGCCGGCCGTCATGCGCGTCAATGGAGCGTAGGCGCCACCGTTGCGCGAGCCTTCGAGCATCACCGTCTCGCCGGGACGCGCCGGACGGACGCGACCGGTCACAAGGTGCGGGCGCATCGCGATCGTCTCGTAGAAGGCGGGACGCACCGAGACGGCGACGGTCCGTCGCAGCGCGACGAAGCGGTTGCGGCTGGCGGTGAGGCTCCCGTCATCACCCGCAACCGAAATGCGGAGATTGACATTGGTGCGAAACGGCAGCGTGGCCGCGAACTTTCCGCGCCGGTCAGTACGCAGGGTGACGACCGCCTCCCACGCGGTTGCGTCGGCGTTCAGCCGTTCCACGGTGACGTCCGTAGCGATGGCGGGAGCGATTCGCCCACTAATGGTAACCCGCTCGCCTGCAGAGAAGGCCTGCGGGGCGTCGAACGCCGCGACACGGGTGCCGGCCGGTGCTCCGAGACTGCTCGCCGGGGCGGCGGCCGTAAGGGCAAGCGCGGTCAGCGTAAGAAGAGGTCCTCGAAGAGCGCCCATCGTCCGGTTCCTTTCGCCGTCACACCTGAGAGCCCTTGCGACGTCGGCACGGCCCGGGCGTCCTTGAGCGCCGCGGCAGCGACACACATCGGTGTGGCCGATCCTGCCGTCGTCGACCCTGCCGCACACCTGAACGAGGGTCGTGTCTCGAGCCTCGCGGTTCGGTCAGGAGGAAGCGGTGACCGGGGGTGGGTCGGGGTCCGCCCAGGTGAATCCGGTCCGGGCGGCGGCAACCGGCAGAGGGCTCGGCGGAATGTCCGGCGACGGGTGGTTGCCGTGGAAGCCGCGGGGCGCGACGTCGTTCGATCCGTCGGGGTGAAAGAGCGAGGCGAGGTACTGGATCTGTCCGCGGCCGGGCCCGAGCTCGAAGAAGCCTCCGCCGTACATGCCGATGCCCTCCCGCTCGCAGTGTTCGTAGACCGAGAAGAGTTCGCGAAGGTTGCCGAAGCGGCATGGCTTGACGTTGATCACTCGCGGGGTGTGCGCCAACGAGGTGACATCGGCGAGTGAATGCAGCGGGGCATCCCAGGTGACGCGATCGAGATGCGGCTGCATCAGCGCTGCGGTCGTGGGCCCGAGATCAGGGTCTTCGAGCAGAGCAGTGGGGAATGCGCGAAGGCAGCGGGCGTAGAGCGCGGGATCCGTCTCTACATCCACCGGAGAGCCGTGGTAGAGGCTTTTGAAGTCGAGCACCGCAACCTGACTGCCCGCGCGACGAGCGATCGCGGCCACGAGCGCGTCGTCCCAATCGTTGGTGGGATCCAGCTTGAATTCCAGATCCGGGTAGGCGGCGAGGCGCTCCTCGAGTGGCGTGATCGACGAGGGCTCCCCGAGCCGCATCGACAGGACGTACCGCACCGGGCGCGGTGTGCGCTCGAGGGTCTCGGCAAGGGATGCCCCCGCCTGACGCAGGGCCAGGTCGAGTGCGGCCGCCTCAAACCCCCAGCGCCGAAACAGGGGGCCGATCGGCGACGGCGCGGTGGGGAAGAGGTCGAGTTCGCCGAAGCGTCGCGACAGAGAATCGAGAGTCCAGCGGCCGGCCAGATCGAGCACCGCTCCCGCCTTCTGGAAGGCCAACTGGTCGTCGGGGTCGGTCCAGACGTCTTCGCCGAGGCCCTCGTGGCCGCCGCCACGCAGTCGAATCGTGGTGGAGGTCCGCACGAAGCCGCTGGAGGTGTCGCGCTCGAGCGGTTCGAGGACGTACTGCTCGAGGTGCACCGGCAGGTCGCGGATCCTGCCGTAGAGACTGTTCCTCTGGCGGGTCGACATGTCGCCAGGATAGTCGGCCGAGGAGGTGTCGTTTCGGCGGTGAGCTACGGTGTTCGCCGTGACCAGGCCGACACACACCGCATGAAGAGGCGCATCGCCGCGATCGGTGTCGTGCTGACGGTGCCGGCGCTCGGGCTGGGTGCCCGCGCATTCGTGCCGAATGATTATTCGCTGTCGGGTACAGCGGTCGCGGCTCGTCACCCGGCGCCGCCGCCATCGAACTCCGCGCCAATCGTGTGGGTCCAGGCCGGCCACGAACCGCCCGGCGAACCGGGCTACCGTGCCCAGACCGGCGCGGGCGCGGGGCCCTTCGGCTCTGAGGTCGGTTTCACGACCCGGGTGGCGGCGAAGGTCGTCTCCCTCCTGCGAGATGCCGGAGTCGACGCGCGCCGCACCCCAGCGCTCGTGACTCCCTCGGGAGCAAAGGGCTCCGCCTTCATCAGCATCCACCACGACGCCGCCGGTGGCCACGCGGCGGTCGGACACGCCATCACCGGCGCCAACGAGAACTGGTACCACGGTGAGGGGGAGGGCACCGCGAACCCGCGCCCGTACTCCGACAGTGCGCCGCACCGACGCGCCACGACGGTAAGCCCCGCCGTCGAGAAGCGTTCACGCAGACTCGCCATCGACGTGGCCAGCCGGTTCCGTGCCGTCTTCACGCGTGACAACGGTGCCCGAGGTTCGTTTACCGGCGTCGAGCCCCGCGACGGAAACGTACGGATGATGCGCTTCTACGGCTACTACCGAACGAATGCCTCGGCACGGGTGCTGATCGAGTGCGGAGCGCCGGGCGCCGACGATGCCTTTCTCTCGCGCACCGGCACGATCAGCACGGCGATCAGCGCCGGAATTATCGACGACCTGCGCTCTCGCCACGCCCTGACGCGCCCGTGAGACGTTTCGTCGTATCCGCGGTCGCCATTCTGGCCGCTCTCGCCCCGAGCGTTGCGACGGGCGAAGAGCAACAGCCTTTTCGGGCGGCGGTGAGCCGCCTTACAGACCCCGCGCGCGACCGCATGACTCCCGGTGTCTGGCGGCCGGGATGCCCGGTTGCACTCGACGACCTGAGACGCGTCGAGGTCTCATATTGGGACTTCTCGAACGCACGTCGGCGTGGAGCCGTCGTGGTGAACAAAGACGCTGCCGGCGACATCGTGGGGGTGATGAAACGGCTGTACGCAGCGAAGTCTCCGATCCGCCTGATGAAACCGATCGAGGCGTACGACGGCGATGATTTCGCCTCCATCGAGGCCGACAACACGTCGGCGTTCAACTGCCGGGTCGCCACCGGTTCGTCGCGCTGGTCACAGCATGCGTACGGCCGGGCCCTGGATATCAACCCGATCGAGAACCCCTACGTCGAGGGTGGGCGCGTCTACCACCGGGCGAGTCGCGTCTTCGTCGATCGCTCAGAGGTGCGGCCGGGAATGGCGGTCGAGAAGGGGAGCTTGGTCGCCGCCTTCGACGCGGTGGGGTGGGGATGGGGTGGACGCTGGAGCGGTGACGTCAAAGACTTCCAGCACTTCTCGTCAACCGGCGGCTGACGACGTCCTCACGTTGCTCGGCCGGGGTACCGAGAGCTCCGCGAGCCAGGTACTGAGGGCGGGGCCGGGCAGGGGCCGGGTCAAGAGGTACCCCTGGATCAGATCGCAACCCGCGGCGGTCAGTCGGTCCTTCACGTCGACGGTCTCAACGCCCTCAGCGACGATCGGCAGGCCCAGTGAATGGGCGAGCCCGATGGTCGACTCGACGATTGCGCCCAGACGCTGATCGTCGTTCATCGTCGAGACGAACGAGCGGTCCAGTTTCAGCTCGTCCACGGGCAGCTCGCGAAGGTAGGCCAACGACGAGTGCCCGGTGCCGTAGTCGTCGACCGACACTCGAATCCCGAAGCTGCGGAGCCGGTGCAGGACGTCCAGACACCGCTCTCGGTCGCTCATCACGGTGTCTTCGGTGATCTCCAAGGTCAACATGTGCGGTGGCACGCCCGTCTCGCGTAGAAGATCTGCCACGAGATCGGGGAAGCCTGATTCGCGAAGACTCGATGCCGACACGTTTACGGCGATCCCCAAAGGATATCCCTGGTTTTTCCAGGTAACCGCCTGAAGGAGAGCCTGACGCAGCACCCATGCCGTCAGCGCACCCATCAGCCCCGACTGCTCGGCGAGGGGAATGAACTGATCCGGCGGCACGAGACCCCGCGCCGGATCCTCCCACCGCACGAGCGCCTCCACGCCTCGGACACGACCCGAGCCCAGGTGCAGCTTCGGCTGGTAGTGCAGCACCAGCTGGTCTGACCCGATCGCGCCACGCAAGGCCTCGATCACTCCGAACCGGTCGAGATAGGCGCGATCGCGCTCGGGTTCGTACAACTCGACCGCCGTGCGCATCGATTTGGCAACGAACATCGCGACGTCTGCGCGCGCCACGAGCTCATCGACGTCGGCGCCGTCGGTGGGCCATACCGCGATGCCCGCGCTGGCCTCGACGTGGAGTGCCATGTCCCCAACCACGAACGGGGCGGCGATCTCCCGGACCATCCTCGAGGAGATCATATGGGCCTCGTCCCGGGAGGCGCCCTCCAAGAATAAGGCGAACTCATCGCCGCCGAGGCGCGCGAGCAGGTCTCCCGGACGCAACACGTCTGCCACGCGCGGCCCCACGGCCACCAGCAGAGCGTCGCCGGCCGCATGTCCGAGGGAGTCGTTGATCTCCTTGAACCGATCGAGGTCGAGGATGACCACGGCCAGCTCATCGCCGGGTGAGCGGTTGTGCAGCCGCTCGTTCAACCTCTCGTAGAAATCGCGGCGGTTCGGCAGACCCGTGAGGTCGTCGGTCCGCGCCAATCGCCGCGTATCGGCCAACGTCTGCACCTCGCGAAACGTCAAACCGAGCCGCACCAGCGCTGTCAGGCAGCAGCCCAGGGCGGCGTAAACGCCCGCGGTTGCCAGCGGCCGCCCCTGGCCGTCGTAGGCCAGAAGGGCGATGGAGATCAGTGCAAAGACTGCCGGCACCGCGACGAGCATCGGTCGGTTCGACACGTGGTGGGTGCGGGCCTGATCGCTGACAAGGGCCGCGGCGGCGATCAGGGCAACAGACGCCGGCCAGCCGATGTCGAGCAAGCCGCCAGGTGTGTATCCGCTCGAGGCCTGTTGCCAGAGGAAGGTGGCGTTGGTCACCGTGAGCACCCCGAAACCGGCACCGAGGAAGCCCCAGAGGGGGGTGATCTTCCATCCGAGAAGACCGACCGCCGTCACGACCACCACGAGCAGTAGCTCATCGGCAATCGGGTAGGTCATCGCCGGGGCGGATGCCACGGCGTCGGCGGTTCGCGATGGCCCCGCCAAAAGGCAGACCGTGATCGCCGACAACCCGAGGCCGGCCACGACGCCATCGAGCCAGATGCTGGCTTGGAAGCCGGTCATGCGGGTGCGCACCAGCAGCACGGCGCCGATGTAATAGAGGGCGTAGACCCCGATCCAGCTCATATCGATGATGCTTTCGTCGATCGGGGCGTCAAGGCCTACCTCATGAACACCGAGGTACACATTGGCGACGAGATCGAGCCCGATGCCGGCACCAATGGCCAACCAGGCAAGCCGATCCTGATCGGTCTGGCGAGCCCGAAGAAAGCAGATGAGAGCGGCACACGCCCACGGCACGTTGTAGAACCCGAGGTCGAACAGGGGGGCGAACGCATGCGGAACATCGATGAACGTCGAAGCGGCGAAAACCGCAAGGCCGGTAAGCATCGTTGCCAGGACGACGGTGTGACGCGACCCTCGAGATATCTGCGACGACCATGAAGCCATAGGTAGTTCATCGGCCGCAGCGGCGCCGATCAAAGGCTTGTGCGAACCCCGACGGCATTCTCCGCGGCAACCGTGCACCCGTTCTGCCTAAGCCACGCGACGAGGTCGGCGCCGGGCAGGGGACGGGTCAGCAGGTAGCCCTGAATCAGGTCGCACCCCGCGATCGTGAGACGGTCCTGTACATCCGGAGTCTCGACACCCTCGGCGACGATCGGCAGCCCGAGCGAATGGGCAAGACCGATCGTCGATTCCACGATCGCCGCCAACCGCGTGTCATCGTTCATGCTCGAGATGAACGACCGATCCAGCTTCAGCTCGTCCACCGGCAGTTCTTTCAGATAGGCAAGCGACGAGTGCCCGGTGCCGTAGTCGTCGACCGAGATCCGGATGCCGAAACTTCGCAGGCGGTGCAAGACGTCCAGACACCGCTCGCGGTCGCTCATGACGGTGTCCTCGGTGATCTCCAGGGTCAGGACGTGCGGCGGGACGCCCGTCTCGTGGAGGAGATCGGCAACGAGATCCGGGAAACCCGATTCCCGCAGACTCGATGCGGATACGTTGACCGCGATCCCCATGGCCAGGCCCTGGGCGTTCCAGATCACCGTCTGTGCCAGCGCCTGACGCAGAACCCACGCTGTCAGCGCCCCCATGAGGCCCGACTGCTCCGCAAGCGGAATGAACCTGTCCGGCGGTACCAGGCCGCGGGTGGGGTCCTCCCAGCGCACGAGGGCCTCGGCGCCGACCACGCGACCCGTCGCAAGATGCAGCTTTGGCTGGTAGTGCAGCACGAGTTGATCTGACCCGATCGCCTCGCGCAGGGCCTCGATCACCCCGAACCGGTCCAGGTGGGCGCGATCTCGCTCGGAGTCGTACAACTCCACTCCGGTGCGCATCGATTTCGCCACGAACATCGCGACATCCGCCCGCGCCACGAGCTCATCGACCTCGTCACCATCATCGGGCCAGATGGCCACTCCGACGCTGGCCTCGACGTGCAATGTCATCTCACCCACAACGAACGGAGAGGCGATCTCTCGGACGATGCGTGAGGCGACCACGTGCGCTTCGTCCTGCCCGGCGCCCTCGAGGAACAACGCGAACTCATCGCCCCCCAGCCGCGCGAGCAGATCACCGGGACGCAGCACGTCCTCCACCCGCGGTCCGACGCCCACCAATAGTGCATCCCCGGCGGCATGCCCGAGCGAGTCGTTGATCTCCTTGAACCGATCCAGATCCAGAATGACCACGGCCAAGGGGTCAGCCGGCGACCGATTGCGGAGACTGTCGTTCAGCCGCTCGTAGAAGTGCCGTCGGTTGGCCAGACCGGTCAGGTCATCGGTCCGTGCCAGCCGACGCGTATCGGCGAGGGTCTGGACCTCACGAAACGTCAGCCCAAGGCGTACCAGCGCCAGGACAATGCTCGCAACCGCACAGATCACGGCGATCGTTGGAAGCGAGCGGCCCTGGCCGTATGTGAGCAGCGCGAGTGAACTCATCACGAAAACAGCGGGCACCGCGATGATCAGCAGGCCCGTCTGCCGCGGCGCCTCGTACCGGCCCTCGCGGGTCAGGCAGGCCAGCGTCAAGAGCACGGCCCCGACGAGCCAGCCGACGTCGACCAGGCCGCCCTCCTGGTAGCTGCCGAGCACCTCCTGATGCAAAAAGATGCCATCCGAGAGCGCAAACATTGCGAACCCGGCAGCCAAAAGACTCCACATCATCGTGGGCCGCCACCCCAGCAGACCGACCGCGATGACGATCACCATGATCAGCAGGACATCGGCGATCGGATACGCGGCGTTGGTCGCTACGGTTGAGAAGCGACCCTCGATCTCGGCGAGCGCGGGCCCGAGAAGGATCCACACCACGATTGCCGCCGCGCCGAAACCCGCGACCGCCCCATCGAACCACACGCTCAGGTGCGACCGCGCCGCCCGTGAACGCGCCAGCAGAACCAGGCCGGCGTAGTAGAGCGGGTAGCACACCAGCCATCCCGCATCCGCGATCGATGGGTAGGGGGCGTCGGGGCCCGTGCCGACGACGAGCGTCCCGAGGAGGTTTGCGGCCGCGTAGATCGCCATGCTGACACCGAAAAGCCCCCATGCGAGGCGATCGCGGGGCTCGGCGCGGACCCGGCGAAGGCACATGATCGAGGCGCAGACGAAGGGAATGTTGAAAAGGCCCGCGTCGCGCAACGAAAAGGCGCCCTCCGGCGGGCGGAGGGGCACCGTGGTGACGTAGAGGATGAGGCTGGCGAAGGTGAGCCACAGCAACCACCGGTGGCGACCCACGACCGCTTCAGACAGGACGAACCGTTCCACCCTTTCGGTATCGGCCAGACCGACGGACACATTGAGGCCGACTAACGCAGGGGCATCGCCGTTCCGCGCGACCTTCGCCCGCAGCCTCGGGAGCGCCACGCTCCTGCGCGGGGTCGTTTGGCCCTCTCGGGTCGAAGGGCTCTTCTCAGGTCTTCGATCAGCAGAAGGAGATCACGCGGGTCTCTGGGGGAAGCCTCGATCTCGGCGTGATGCAGAGAGAACGAAACGTGCGCGTTCATCCTCACAGTGGATCAGAAGGGTTCGAACGATCTGGTCGGCGGCGAAGGCGGCAACCCTTCGCAGAGTGTCGGCGAAGAGTGCACGCCCGAGCCCTCGGCCCTGCTTGCTGAGATCGGCACCGAGTCGCGTGAGCACGATGACCGGGATCAGCCAGCCGGAGAGTCACGGAGCGTAGAGAAACAGCTCCTCTCGCCTCCTGCTTACGACGCACGCGAATGATTGTTATGTCGCATATGCGAACGGAGCTCCGCGCCAGGCCGTCCATCACCCGGACGGCAACACCTCTGGGCTCTGTTCCCGCCGGAGTAGATCGACGAGACTCACGGGCGCGGCTCACGCGCGAGAGCGCACACCAATCGGCGAGAAGGAGAACGACATGGCATACGGCGTCGTGCATCAGTTCGCGGGCGGCACGAAGGAGCAGTACGAGGCATCGATCGGAGCCGTTCACCCCAGCAGCGGCGGCGTCCCGGAGGGGCAGGTGTTCCACGCGGCCGGCCCGTCGCAGGGGGGCTGGACGATCGTCGCGATCCACGACTCCAAGGAGAGCTGGGAGCGCTTTCGCGACGCGGTTCTGATGCCCCGGATGGCGCAGGGCATCGAGGGCGGGTTCACGGCTCCGCCTCAGGAGACGACCTTCGAGGTCTACAACCAGGTGAGCGCCTAGCCAATGGCCGGCGGCGGGAGCACCGCGACGGCTTGGCTCCCGCCGTCTCCGCCGCTGTAGTGGTGGCTTGAGCGCCCCGGTCGGGCCCTGTGCCGTCACGACCGTGGCGCCCCGCTGGCCCGCTTCCAGGGATTAATGGCCGTCACACCGAGGTCGACGAAATCGCTCACGTTTCGCGTGGCCAGCTGCGCGCCGCCCGCCGTACAGATCGCGGCGATCATTTCGTCGTCGACCGCTAACGGGACACCAGCCGCGCGCCGTGCGACCCGCATCTGGGCGTAGTGCCGAGCGGCGGCCGAGTCGTACGGCAGAATCTGCTCGGAGTAGGCCTTCGGCACAGGCTCCACCGCCTCGTGGAGGCGGACGCGACGGCGCCCGGCGGGAAGCCCTCTGGCACCGGTCAAAGGCTTCCCCACGTGACCGCCGTGACGACGGCCTCATAGTGTGACACTCGAGCCACGCGAGAACCTCGGGATTTGGGCGCATACGCAGCGGCTCCGAAGGACGTTCGTGTCGATGACGATCACGAAAGGTCAATCGCCCGAGGCTCGCTGCGCTCCGGTATCGGCGAGGTCGGGCCGCAGAGGTCGTCCGTCGCCTCAAGCGCTGAACGTCTTCATCAAGATTTCGAGCGGTAATCGTCGGCATGTACACCTCGCGACCCGACAACAGTGCTGGCGATGCTCGGTAACGTGTTTTCATGCAACTGACTCTTGTCCGGCACGCGACTCTGCTGATCGAGTTTGGTGGACATCGGCTGATGGTCGACCCCATGCTGGATGCCGCCGCTGCCCGCGGGCCCGTGCGCGGGACGCCCCAGGAGCGACCCAACCCGCTGGTTGAGCTGCCGATGACCGCCGCCGAGGCCGTCGCCGGGGTCGAGGCCGTGCTGCTGACCCACACTCACGCCGACCACCTGGACGCCGCGGGCGTCACCGCACTCGATCCCACCGTGACCTGGTTCGTGCAACCGGAGGATCTGGGAGACCTCTCACCCATCGGTCTGGTCGACGTCCGACCGGTGCCTTCGGATGCTCCGCTCGAATGGCATGGGCTTCGGATCTGGCGCACAGGGGGCCGTCACGGACGCGAGGAAGCCATCATCCAGGGGCTTGCTCCCGTGAGCGGCTTCGTCCTGGCAGGCGATGGTGAGCCGACCCTCTATGTGGCGGGCGACACGGTCTGGTGCCCCGAGGTCGCAGACGCTCTTGCCGAGCACTCTCCTGACTGGATCGTGGTGAACGCCGGCGGGGCACGGTTTCTCCAGGGCGGGACGATCACCATGGAAGCTGACGATGTAATCGCCGTCGCCGCGGGAGCCCCCGGCGCGCAGGTTGTCGCCGTTCATATGGAGGCGATCAATCACTGCCTCGAGCTCCGGCCGGATCTGGCGCGGCGCATTGATGCGGCAGGACTCTCCGATCGAGTTCACATCCCGGCCGACGGTGAGATGCTCGACGCCGCCAACCGTTAGGGCACGAGGGATCCCCGCGGACGGGGTCAGCGGCTGGCGGTCGCGGGGCGCCGCTGTTGGCCACGCCACCTCGTGTTCACGGTCAGCGACTTCAGGCTCCGCTCGCCCGCGGCGTCGAAGACCGTAGCGTGGATCTGGAAGAAGCCGTTTCGATCTTGGTCGTCTTCCCAGACGAGGTAGGTCCGCCCGTCACGGTCGACCCCAACGCGGGGTCTCTGTTGATCTCCCCCACCTCGGGCATTGGCGGTGAACTCGGGAGCCGCCTCGACGCCTTCCGCGTCGAATGCGCGTGCATGGATCTGCCCGAGTGAATTCTCGTTGCGGTCGTCGGTCCAGGTGATCACGAAACGGCCCGCGGGAGTCACCGCGAGATCCGCCACGAGCTGCGCCCCGACGTCCGTCGCGCTCACCCCGATCTCGGTAAAGCGGTCCGACGTGTCGATGTTGAAGCCCCGTGCCCGAACATCACGCACCTTGCGCTCCCAGGCCACCACGAAGTTGCCGTCCGTCGCCGCTGCCACCCGGGGGAACACATCCTGGTCGCCGAGATCCTCGGCGACGGTGAACTGCTCGAAGATCCCCATGCCGTCCCGTCCGAATACCCGCCCGCGGACCGCTAACGATTCGTCAATGAGCTCGCCCCAGACGACGACGAACGTTCCTGCGCCACCCATGGCGACGGCGGCCGCGCCGGGCACACCCGCCCCGGAACTGATGGTCACCGGCGCGAATCGCTCCTGGCCGCGACGATCGAAGCCGCGCATCCGGATTTCCTGAACTCCACCGGGCAGGCGCGCCTGCCACACCACGACGAAGTTCCCATCAGCCGCCATCGCAATGTCGGGGGCCTCGTGACTACCCGGCCCGGAGGCCACGACGATGTCACCGAACCGGTCGGCGCCGTCGACTGCACGGCACCGTGCCCGGATATCACCGTCGGTGCGTCCGTCCTGCCACACCACGACCGACGTTCGGTCGGCGTCGATCGCGACGTTCGGAAGCGACCGGTGTGTGTCGCCGTCATCCACCGGTGACGGACGCCAGCAGTACTTACCCCATCGCGCAAGCCCCGCCCACACCACGCTCGAGCGGCCCTTCACGCCTCCATCGTCCTCGAAGGCGACTACGAAGTGGGGTGCCCCGAACATGACGCACGCGCCGTTGATGTCACGTTCGCTCAGGCCGTCACGTTGTCCGATCGACACACCCGCGGGCGCGACGATGGTGTCGCCACCGTCGGCGAAGGCGTCGCGTGGGTAGTGCATGATCGATCCGTAGTCATACGGGCCGAGAATCACCCCACCCATGCGGATCTCGAAGTTCGACTCCTTCCCGGCCTCGATGTTCCCCGCGTTGACCGTCACGAATTGGTCGCGGTCGGGGCGCTGCTGCTCGTGGAAGTACCCGACGCTGTGGCCGATCTCGTGGATCACGCTGCCGGTATCGAAGCCATCGCCGATGGCGCAACCGATGTGCTGTTCGCCACCTTGGCGGCCCACGGCCGACTGGCACGCCTTCTCGGCCGGCACGAACTTCACGAAGGCATCCTGGTGCGACCGCTTGACCAAACGCATGATGGTTCGCCGGTTCCAGTGGTCGATCGCGCGGCGAACTGTCCGCCGCTGCCCTTCGGTGAACTCCTCGCTGATCACGTAGGGAACGACGCCCTCAGGCCAGCGCGACCCTTCTGCGGAGATTGCGTACGCCACCGGACGCCCCTCATCGATCCGTCGCCAGGTTGAGTGCTCCAACGCATCCTCGATCAGGAGGCCTCGCGGTGACAAGTCTGGGGTCCCCGGCAGCGCGTCTGTGGTAATCCTCAACGGCACCCCGGAGGTGAAGGAAATGCCGACACACGAGACGTTCGTCACGGCCACCGATTCGTCATCCGCTACGACCACCGCGATACAGGCGGTCCGTCAGCTACGAGGCCGGTTTGCACCCGAGTACACGTCGCTCACCCTGATCTCCACGAGCCCCGGTGACCACGCAACGGCCGACGCAGACCCTCCGGGGGGTGCGGAGCAGGATCCGACACTGCGATGGTCGCCGACGCCCAGGCCACGGCGGGTTCGCGACCATTCGACCACGCGGCCGTGCGCGAACGGGACGGCCGCGACGTCGACCGCACGGTCAACATCGAATCGGCGATGACGAACCATCTCGTCGCTGTGAGCCGGATCGAGCCGTGGCGTGAGCGACTACCGGACATCACGGTACCGACACTCGTGATCCATGGCACCGAGGACCCTCCTCTCACGCCCGACCATGGGCGTGAAGTGGCGACGGAGATCCCCGGCGCGCGGTTTCTTTCCCTCGAGCGAACGGGCCACGAGCTGCCCCGGGGTGTGTGGGACGTCATCATCGCCGCCATCCTGGCGCGCTCTGCGTCGACCGAGCTGGTGGCCTGACGATGAGCGCGCCTGGTCTGAAGGGACCGCGTACCGTGCTCGTACCACTCGCGCCGGAGCACGCCGAGGCGGTTCGGGCGATCCGCGCGACACCGGAGGTCTCGGCGAGGTGGCCTGACGATGAAGGCTTTCCGCTCCACGACGAGCCCGAGGCCACACGCTATGTCGTGTTGCTCGGCGGTGATCCCGAGCCACACGGGTTGGTGCAGTTCGGAGAGGAGGACACGCCCGACTACCGCCACGCGAGCATCGACATCTTCCTCGACCCCGCCAACCACGGCCACGGCTATGGGCGTGAGGTCATCGCCGTCGTCGCGGCCCACCTGATCGATGATCGTGGTCATCACCGCATCACCATCGACCCCGCCGCCGACAACGCTGCGGCGATCGCGTGCTATTCGGCCGTTGGCTTTCGCCCGGTGGGCATCATGCGCCAGTACGAGCGCGGCCCCGACCGAACCTTCCACGACGGCCTGCTCATGGACCTGCTCGCCGACGAATTGGTGCGCGCGAGCTAACCGCGCAGGCTCCAGGTCCACGTGTACCCGTCGTCGGTGCCCGGCATCGACCCGGTTGCGCTACCCGCGAACACGTCGCTCGTCGTCACCGAAGGGTTCTGCGTGAATGGCAGAAGGCCGATGCCGAGCAGGGGCCAGACACCGGTTCTCCCGTTGCTGGTCTCCTGCCCCGGTGGGCACGCGGAAAGAACGGTCGGAATCTGCGCGAGGTTGCCATCGAGGGCCAGCCGGTACGTGTCGGGATCCCCATCGGTTACCGAGAGCGCCGGTGGTGGCATCCCGGCGTAGACGGCGTTGACGTCGAACGTGCCCTGCCCTGAGATCGTGCAGCCACCGCCCGCCGGCACGATCCGGATGTGTGCGGTGAAGGAGCCCGTCTGCACTTCGTAGAGGGTCGTCGGACCCCCGAATTGCGGCGGGAGGCCGCCGAGGCTCTTTGAGGGCACCAACTCCAGGGCTCCATCCCAATCGAGCGTGCCGATGATGGCTCCGACCGGCGTCACCTTCGCGTAGTCGAGCGAGCCCGTGAACGTCCCTTTGATGGGGACCGGTTGCTCGCACAGCAGAGCGGTGAGCCGGCGCGCCAGATCGGCTTCGAGTTCGAAGAACGCCTCCGCAGGGCCCTCGACGCTCGTTCCCCTGAGCGTCTTCTTCGAACTCCACTTGTACGTCTCCGCGTCGATCCGCATCCGACCGTTCGCGACGGTGATCGTGCCGCGGACCCCTCGCGTCGGGCTGATGAGCCGGCCGGGACGAATCGCGGTTGTGGGGTCGACGAGTCCGCGGCGAACCAGTGCCAACTCGAGGTTGTAGGCGTCGGTGAACTTCATACTGCGTTCGACGAGCGAGAGGTCACAGGTGGCCGTCTTTACGTCGATCAGATCGGTGATCAACATGTCGCGAAGACCCTTGTTGAGGACGGCGAACTCGCCCGTCCCACCGCGGAAACTCTCGTCTGGCAGGGCAACGATGGGTCGCACGATGGTGGTCGCCTGCTGCGCCCTCAGGCTAACCGAGCGACGCTGGCCTCGTCTCAGACGAACCCGGGTCGGCTTCGGTGAGAACACTTTCCTGAGAGTCACCACCGTCGGAAACAGAGCGAAGGCACCCCTCGGGACGGTCACGCGGTAGCGGCCGGTCGCGTCGGTGTCATCGACGGTCGCGATCTCGCCCGTCTGGAGATTGACGGCACGGACGAAGGCCTGACCTGCTCCGGCCGCCGGGATCGGGGCCCCGCTGATGCGCCCCGCCACCGTTGAGGCCTCCGCACGAAAGCCGCCGAGGAGCATCACCGCGACGGCGAGAACGAGCCAACCGTAACCGAACAAACGCCGTTGCCAAGGTAAGCGCACGCTGCCGCCCTTCGAGTCGTTCGACGGAACCTACGCCCCCCGGAGCTGATACACCCGCGGCGCGTCATTCACTGTGAGGGTCGATGACTCAACCCGGGCGCACCATCGGAAGATGCGCTCCGCATTCGGTCGTACAACACGCAAAACGCATCGTTGCTCTGCGGCAGAGCCGTCAGCGCGGCCAACTCGTGCCAGCGAGATCACGCCGAGGCCGAGTGCGCCGCCTGAGACCCAGCCGTCGTCGGCCGCCGGTGTGACGATGGTGTAGTCGGTCAGCATCAAGGCGCTGGTGATGAGCACGGCTCCCGGGATGTCGGCGCCGCTACCAAAACCGACACCTTTGTCGTTCTCGAGCAGACGCTGAGCGAAGAACGCTGTTGCGATGCCGATCGGGATGTTCACGAAGAAGATCCCGTGCCAGTTGATCGCCTGGGTCAGCACGCCACCGGCAAGCAGACCGACCGAACCGCCGGCCGAGGCGACGAAGCTGTAGACGCCGATCGCCTTGGCCTGCTCCCGAGGCTCCTGGAACATCGTCACGATCGTTCCGAGGATCACCGCGGAGGTCAGCGCCCCGCCGCGCCCTGCACGAACCGCGCCGCGATCAGCATCTCCTGGCTTTGGGCAAGGCCGCACCACAACGACGCCAAGGTGAACACCGCCAGCCCGAACATGAAGACGCTCTTGCGCCCGAGGATGTCGCCGAAGCGGCCAGCCAGAAGCAGCAGACCACCGAAGGCGATCAGGCACGCGTTGACCACCCAGGCAAGGCCCGACTGGGTGAAGCCGAGATCGTCTTGGATCGCCGGCAGGGCGACGTTCACCACCGTGGCGTCGAGGACGATCATGAGCATCCCCACGCACAAGACGTAGAAGGCGATCCAGCGGTTCTTCTCGGTCATGTAGGCGAGCTCCCTTCCTCTTGCGCCATTCTGATCAGGCGGCGAAACGACGGGCCACGCGGGCCCGCGCCTTCTGCGCCTCGATCTCGCGATTCTTTGGCGCGGTCGTCGTCGACAGCTCACCGAGAAGCACCAGCGATGCCTCGGCGATGGCGTCAACCGCCCGCTGAAAGGCATCCTCATTGGCGGCCGACGGCTTCGTGAAGCCACTGATCTTGCGCACGTACTGCACGGCGGCAGCACGGATTTCGTCGTCGGTGGCCGGTGGCGCGAAGTTGTAGAGCGGACGAATGTTGCGACACATGGCAAGGACCTCCGTTCGCGTTCGTGATGAACGCCATCGTATGTCGGGCATTGCTTCTGGCGCCCGTCGACCGGCCGCAGAGATCCTGACCGCCTGCTCAGCCGTTGAGCCAGCCCTCGAGGGACGCCCGCTCACGCTCCAACTCGCGCTGGAACCGCTCCGGGATGGGTTCAAAGCGCGTCAGCACAACCCGCCGTGCGTCGACCTTCCACACCCCGGCGACGGCACCGTCGACGAGGAACGTCGCCTCCGACTGGGGCTTCTTCGTGTGAAAGATGAGCGGACGGAACCGTTCGGGAAGGATCTCCGCGCGGCGGACATGAGCGAGGAGAATCGCCTCCCAGTGGCCGAGGAAGCGAACGGGCGCCGGCGCGTCAGCCTCCGGTAACTTCCCGCCGGGCAGTTCGAGGAGCGTTGTGCCGTCCTCGAACTCGATCTCCAACAGGGGCATGGCCGCGATGGCGTGGCGCAGCGTTTTGATCGGGATACCCGACCAGCTCGCGACGTCGGCCGGAGCCGCCGGACCGAACGCGCCGAGGTAGGACCGGACGATTTCCTGCATGGCCTGTTCTTCGCTCGGGGGCGGAACCTCC
>JANLSO010000131.1:0-5650 GCA_031362405.1 Thermoleophilia bacterium
GGCGCTCACCGAGAACCCGCGGGCGCTGACACGCGGGTTGACCCACACGATCCGGTGGGCCAGGCGCGCCAGGCGTTCCATCTCGCGGCCGACGAGCATCGGGTCGCCGCGTTCCCAGCCATCGGAGAGGATCACCACCACGGCGCCACGGGCCATACCCCGCCGGCCGTGCCGGTCGTTGAACGTCTTCAGCGCGTCGCCGATGCGGGTACCGCTCGACCAGTCGGGCGCGGCGGCGGCGGCCCGTTGAATCGCCCGCTCCGGATTTCGCGACCGCAGGGCCCGCGTCAGGCGTGTGAGCCGTGTGGCGAACACGAAGGCCTCTGCGTTCGGGCCGCTGCCCGCCGCGCAGGCAAGGAACTGCAGGTAAGCCCGTGCATAGGGCTCCATCGAGCCGGAGATGTCGCACAGCATCACCAGGCGACGGTGCTCGACGCGCCGACGTTGGCGGGCGAGCCTGATCGGGTCGCCCGCCGTGCGAAGGCTCGCGCGCAGGGTACGCCGCATGTCGATGCGCTGTCCGTGATGGCCCTTCTCATATCGTCGCCGGCGCCGGGTCGGTGTGGCGATGCGCAGGCGCGACATCAGGTCGTAGAGCCGGGCCAGCTCGTGCGGTTCGAGGTCGTCAAAGCTGCGTCCGGCAAGCCGTTCCTCGTCGCTTGCCGTGGCCAGGGGCACGTCGACGACAGAGCCCTCCTCGTTGTCGTTGGCACCAGATGGGCTCGACGAGAAACCCTCACCAGGCTGTGAGGCCACGTCAGTACGCGCGTTCGGGTGGTCGGGTCTCGGTCGTGTGTCGGTCGGCGCGGCGAGCCTGTGAACGTCCTCCGGGGAGAAGGTCGTCTGACGCGCCTGATCGCCGAAGATCGCGAAAAAGACTCGGTCGAAGATCGCGACCTGCGCGGGATCGGCGACCAGGACGGCGCGGGCGGTCCAATAGAGTCGACGGCGGGTAAGCGGCTCTGTCAGCGTAAGGGCGCGGGCGAGATCCGTCGGCTGCGACAGGGTCATCGGCATTCCCGCGTCGTGCATTCGCCGGGTGAACGCTCCCGTAAACGACGGCAGGTCGAGGTGGATCGTCTCGACCGCGAACGGCGCCGGTGAGGGGCGGGTGTCAGCCACCGCTGGCCACGATCTCATCGAGGCCCGCGGCGCGGATGACCTCCTGGTCTTCGACGTACTTCAGCACCGAGCCGAGGGTGCGGTCGACGGCGGCCGCATCGAGGCGCTCGACGCCGAGCAGGTCGAGAGCGGCGAGCCAGTCAATGGCCTCGGCGATCCCGGGTGGCTTTTGCACGTCGCTGTCGCGCATGCGTGAGATGGCGGTTGCGACCTGAACTGCCAACGTCTCGGATGCACCCTTCACGTGCCGGCGCACGATCTCGACCTCGCGTTCTGCGTCGGGGTAGTCGATCCAGTGGTAGAGGCAGCGGCGCTTGACGGCGTCGTGGAGGTCGCGGGTGCGGTTTGAGGTCAGCACGATGATCGGCGGGTGGGTGGCAACCACCGTGCCGATCTCGGGGATCGTCACGCGTGCTTCACCGAGCAGCTCGAGCAGGAACGCCTCGAAGTCATCGTCGGCGCGGTCGATCTCGTCGATCAGAAGCACGGCCGGTCGCGGGCCGGGGTGCTCGAGCGCGCGCAGCAGCGGACGGCGTATGAGGTAGTCGGGCCCGAAGAGGTCTTCCTCGCGCAGGGTCGCACCGTTGGCGTCGGCCATTCGGATGCTCAGCAGCTGGCGCGGGTAGTTCCACTCATAGAGCGCCTCTGCAGCATCGATTCCCTCGTAGCACTGCAGGCGAATCAGCGGGGTGTCGAGCACGTCCGCCAGTGCCTTCGCGGCGGCGGTCTTGCCGACCCCCGCCTCGCCTTCGAGTAGCAGTGGCTGCGGCAGGCGCACGCCGAGAAACATCGAGGTCGCAAGGCCCTCGTCGACGAGGTAGTCGACATCGGCAAGGCGCCGTGCGAGCGTCTCGATGTCGGGGATAAGGGCGGCGACCTCGTCGGCTGCCATGCCCGTGACCTTTAGTGGGGTCATGCCGGGCTCTGTGCGAGAAGCGCCTGGTAGTCGTCGTCGGTGTCGACGTCCCGCGGGATGCCGCCCGCGACGGGCACCTCAACGACGTCCTCAGCCCGCAGATCGAGAAGGCGCCACACGCCCTTGTCGCCGTGCAGGTCGGCGAGATCCGTGAAGGTCTCGCGGGCAAAGGCGATCGGATGACCGCGCCCGTCGTCGTAGCGGCACACGGCCAGCGGCGCGTTCCCACGTCCCGCCAGCAGGGTCTTGACGCTGCCGGAGCTGACGCCCGGCTGGTCGCCGAGCATCAGGACCATGACGTCGCAGCGTTGGTCGACGCTACGCAGGGCCGCGGCGATCGACGACGAGCAGCCCGCCCCGTAGGAGTCGTTGACGACGACGTCGGTGCCCGCCAGATCGACGGTGGCGCGAACATCGTCGGCCGACCCTCCGATCGCCACGACGACCTGATCAAACGGACACGCCCGGGCAACACCGACGACGTGCCCGAGCAGCGTGCCATCGCGATACGGCAGTAGCTGCTTGGGCCGTCCGAGGCGCCGGGAACCACCGGCCCCGAGCACGAGGCCGGTGACAAACGGCTCACTCGGAGGCGGAGGCATGCTCGTGCTGGGCCGCGAACGTTGTTTTGCAGCCGTCGCAGCAGAAGTAGACGGTTTGGTCGCCGTGCTGAAGTGACGGTGTGCTCGCAACGGCTGCGACGGTCATGCCGCAGATCGGGTCGATGGCGTTCGTTGCCGGGGCTGAGACGGCCGGTGCGATGGGCGAGCGAGCGTGGCCGTCGCGGCGCACGGCAACGACCGCGGCGAGGATCGACAGCGCGATCTCCGACGGTGTGCGCGCGCCGATATCGAGCCCTGCGGGCACGTCGATCCGACGCAGCAGCTCCTCGGCCACGCCGTCGCCGTGGAGCTCGCCGATCACCCCGTCGCCGCGGGCGCGGCTGGCGACCAGACCGACGTAGGGCAGGCCGGCGTCGAGACCCGCGCGCAGGGCTGCCAGCTCGTTGTGTCCATGGGCCGCGACGATCAGGGCCAGATCGTCGGGCCGCAGCGCGATCTCCTCGTCGGCCACCTGTGCGATGTCGAACCCCAGCTCGAAACCCATCCGCGCAAGGGCCGCGGCGATCGGCGTGTCGCCGACGACGATGACCCGTGGGGCGCCAACGGCGGGCTCGAGGAAGACCTCGATGGCACCGCCGGAAAGGCACGGGTTCTGGACCGTCACCGCGCCGTCCTCGATCACGTCGTCGACTTCTTCGGCGAACGGGAGGATCCGCAGCAGCACCGCTTCGCCGCTCTCCATGGCTTTCAGCGCGTACGCGCGGACGCTGTGCTCAGCGCACGAGCCGCCGACGAAGCCCTCGATGCTTCCGTCGCCGAGCACCAGCGCGACATTCCCGACCTCGACGCTGGTCGGGCGCTGCGCGCGCACGACGGTCGCCGTTACGAACGCGACGTCTCCGGCGGCGAGTTCAGCAACCCGCTGAAGCATGGTGGGCGACATCATTGGGGCGGCTCCGGGCGTCCCTGCATGGCGGCCCACACACGCGCCGGGCTGCAGGGCATGTCGATGTGCGCGACGCCGTGGGTCTCATAAAGGGCGTCGATCACCGCGTTGACGATCGCCGGGGGAGAGCCGACGTTGGGCGACTCACCGACGCCCTTGGCACCCAGGGGGTGGTGGGGGCATGGTGTGACCGTCTCGCCCAGCTCGAACTCCGGACACTCCAGGGCGGTGGGGATCAAGTAGTCCATGAACGACGAGTTGAGGCAGTTACCCTCCTCGTCGAAGCTGATCAGCTCCATCAGCGCGATGCCGATGCCCTCGGCAAGGCCACCGTGGATCTGGCCGTCGACGATCATCGGGTTGATCCGCACCCCGCAGTCGTCGACCGCGATGAAGCGCCGCACCGTCACCTGGGCGGTGTCGGGGTCGATGTCGACGACCGCGATGTAGGCGCCGTACGGATACGTGAGGTTCGGCGGGTCATAGATCACCTGCGCGTCGAGCCCACCTTCGAGCCCGGCGGGCATCTCCTCGCCGCTGTAGGCCCGCAGGGCGATCTCCTCGATCATCGCGCCCTTCTCGGGGTCGCCCTTGACGTACCAGCGGCCCTTCTCCCAGGCGAGATCCTCGGGCCGTGTTTCGAGCATCGTCGCGGCGATCAGGCGCGCCTTGTCGCGTACCTTGCGCGAGACGACGGCCACGGCGGCCCCGGAGACCGGCGTCGAGCGGCTGCCATAGGTACCGAGGCCGTAGGGAGACTTGTCGGTGTCACCGTGGCGAACCTCGATGTCTTCCGGCGGAATCCCCAGCTCTTCGGCGACGATCTGCGCGAAGGTGGTCTCGTGGCCCTGTCCTTGGGTTTGGGCGCTGATGCTGACGACGGCCTTGCCGGACGGGTGTACACGCAGGTCGGCGCCGTCGTTCATCGACAGACCGAGGATGTCCATGTGCTTGCGCGGCCCCGCCCCGACGCCTTCGGTGAAGAAGGCCACGCCGATGCCCATCAGCTCACCGCGGGCCCGTTTTTCGGCCTGCTCTCTGCGTAGGTCCTCGTAGCCGGCGATGTCCATCGCCACGCGCATCGTCTCGGCGTAGTTGCCCGAGTCGTAGGTCCAGCCGGTGGTCGTCTCGTACGGGAACTGCTCGGGGCCGATGAAGCTGCGCATCCGTAGGTCGATGGGGTCGACCTTCATCTCCAGGGCCAGCGCATCGACCATCCGCTCGACCATGTAGACGGCCTCGGTGATGCGGAACGAGCACCGATAGGCGACTCCCCCGGGGGCCTTGTTCGTATAGACCGCCTTCACCTTCACGTGCGAGGCCTGCAGGTCGTACGAGCCGCAGCAGATGTGGAAGAACCCGGCCGGGAACTTCGTGGGCTGAGCGGTGCTGTCGAAGGCGCCGTGGTCGGCGATCACGTCGACCCGCAGGCCGGTGATCCTGCCGTTTTTGGAGCAGATCTCGCCCTTCATCAGGTAGTCGCGGGCGAAGCCGGTCGACATCAGGTTCTCGGAGCGGTTCTCGACCCACTTGACCGGCACCCCGGCGACGATCGAGGCGGCGATCGCACACACATATCCCGGGTACACCGGCACCTTGTTGCCGAAGCCACCGCCGATGTCCTGGCAGCGGATCCGGATCATGTGCTCGGCAAGGCCCGCGACGTGCGCGTAGACCGTGCGGTGGGCGTGCGGCGCCTGGTTGCCGTTGTAGATGTCGAGCTGGCCGGTCTCCTTGTTGAAGTCGGCGATGATGCCGCAGGTCTCCAACGGGGCCGGGTGGCAACGCGGGTAGATCATGTCGCGCGAGACGATCGTGTCGGCCTCGGCGAATGCGCGGTCGGTCGCCTCTTGGTCGCCGGCCTCCCATGTGGGGCTTGCGAGGTTGTCGCGTTGGCCGGTCTTGTCGTCGCGGATCAGCGGCGCGTCGGGGTCGAGCGCCTTGCGGGCGTTGACGACCGCCGGCAGCGGCTCGTACTCGACGTCGATTAGCCGCAGGGCGTCGTTGGCCGAGTATTCGTCGGTCGCGATCACGAAGGCGACCTCCTGGCCCTGGAAGCGGACCTTGTCGCCCGCGAGCACGGCCTGGGTGTCGTAGGAGATC
>JANLSO010000133.1:0-3085 GCA_031362405.1 Thermoleophilia bacterium
CCCGAGGAACCCGGTCGCATTCTGGAGGTGGGTTACAACCCTTACTTCATCTCGCGTCTCGTGCAGCAGCGGTATCCCGAGTGCGAGCTTCGAATGACGAACTACTTCGGCGTGCCCGGCGACGCGATCGAGCAGAACATCGTCGACGCTGCCGGCAGGGTGCTCACCCGCTTTCGCAGTGATCTGGTCGACACCGAGACGACGCGCCTTCCGTATGACGACGCCTCCTTCGACACGGTGCTGCTGTGCGAGGTCATCGAGCACCTCATCAAGGACCCCGTCTTCCAGTTGGCCGAGATTGCCCGGGTGTTGCGACCCGGCGGCACGTTCATCCTCACCACACCAAACGTCGCCCGGGCCGGCAACCGGTATCGTCTGGCTCAGCGCCAGGGCATCTACGACCCGTACTCGGGCTACGGCCCCCACGGGCGCCACAACCGCGAATACACCGCAGAAGAACTATTCGATCTCGTGACGGGGATTGGGTTCGCCCCGATCACCTACCTCACCCGGCCGGTTCATGGGGTCGCCAACCCGGACGCCGGGTGGTTCCCCGCCGCGGATGACGACGGCGCGGGTGACTATCACTTCCTGCTGTTGCGACGCGACGAAAGCGAGGTCACGGACCCGGTTCGTCCGGCCTGGCTCTACCGGTAGCCGCGGCCGCCGGTAACGGGCGCCGCGAGCCCCCGTGAGGTCCCCATTGCGTGGTCTTGCGGCGTGACAGAAGCGCTGGCCTCAGCCGTAGACCGTGATGCGCTCGCACCCGCCTCGAACCACGTCTCTGCGGTCCGCGCGCGCGGCATCACGTCCGGGCCCACACTCCACGGTGTCGACCGCCCCATCACCAACGTCGAGATCTGGTCGTTGCCGAGGCCTCCCGCAACGCGATCCGCTTCTCTGCCTCCGTCGATCCAGTCATCTCCTTCCCCGCCGGGGATGGCATCGCTACCGCCACGCCCGTAGAGGCGATCGTTTTCATGGCCGCCTCGAATCACGTCGTTGCCGTCTGCGGCCTCGATGAGATCTGCCCCAGGCCCGCCACTCAAATCGTCGTCCCCGGCGCCTCCAAGCAGCCGGTCCCTGCTGTCGCCGCCGATCAGGACGTCGGTCCCCGGATGACCCTGCAAGATGTCTGGCCCGCGGAGGCCAGAGATTCGGTCGTCCCCCCGAAAGGCCGTCGATCCAGTCGCGCCCAGCCGAACCGCTCATCACGTCGTTGCCGGTTGTTCCAACCACCGGGGCACCGGAAGCAGCAAACGCCGGGATGGAAACGATGACACCGACGACCAAGCCGGTCAGCGCCCTCCCTCACAGACTTCTTGCCAAGGCCATGAGGCTCACGGGGCGGGGAGAGGCACGCGGATGAGGGCTCCCTCTTTCTGGGAAACGATCCACAATGCTCGGCGGCTCACCGCGAAGCCAAAGGGGTAGTCCCTCGAGGCCTTGGCGCGCGGGTCGGCGATGGCTGAGTCTCGTCGACGCCCCGTTCGGGCGTCGAAGGCGACCAAGCTGATTCCCTTGGCTGTCCTTAGCGGTGCCCAGACGCGTCCGTCTCTGTACTCCAGTTTTTCGGTGTCAACGCCGGTGCCGACTCTGGTTACGGCTCCACCGGTCGGCCACCGAAAGAGGGTCCCAATGCCGTCACGTAGCCAGAGGCCCTGTGGCGTCGCCGTACCGGTTGGCGCGGAGTCGGCGATGGAGATCTGCCCGTCTTCGGCCACCGCCGCTCCCGTCATGGGGTCGCGGAGCACGAGCGATGCGGGCACGGTCGAACAGAGAGCGTCGCCGCATGAGTGCCGGATCGTCCAAAGCGCCCCCGGCGCCTGGGCTAGAAGTCCGGCGAACATCGCATCGGCGGTGATCCCCGTCGGGCGACCCGACGCAACCTCGAGCTGGACTCCTTGATCCGACCATGCGAGCCCATTCGCTCCCGTGAATACGCCAGGGTCAGTGACGCGGCGGCCGATGAGTCGACGGGATGTCGGGTCGAGTAGGAACGTTCCCTCGCGGGTCCCGAGCCAAGTCGACCTGCCGACATCGCTAAAGCCGCTACCGCTCGAGCTGTCTGTGGGAAGTCGTACGGCGCGTCGCAGTCGGCCCGTTCTGGCGTCTCGCAGTTGGAGGGAGAGGGGTGCAACCTCGGCAGCGGTCTCAGCGCGGCTCGGTTCGCGTGCGGTAACGATCACCCACAGATCATTGCCCTCGACGTGGACGCCCTCTGGCCGAAAACCCGCAGGCACCCGTTCGAACCGAGGCGTCACGACGCGGGTGCTCTGGGCCGGGGTTACACATCGCCTGCCCGCCACTCGGAGCGATCCGGTTCCGTGTCGCTTCACGTAGACGTGAGAATCGTCGACCGGGTTCCGTGATGCCGCGGCCGTCATCGGTCCGTGCCAGCTCGACCTCTCTGCACCCAACGCGAGGACAGCACAGCCCACAAGTAGGAGGACGGAGACAACCGCAGATCTCACCATCACGGTGCGGCACGGTAGTGCCTTTGGCGACCGGCCCGCAATGGACTTTCTGTGAGTTTTCTCGGCGCGAACTACGCGGACTTCGGGCGGGCCTGGTCGGTGCGAAACGTCCTCCGTGCACGCGACCAGCGGCCCACCGGATGCGCGATGAGCACGCCCAGGAGGATCACCGCGAAGAGCCCGTAGGTCTGGAGGGTGTAGTCGGCGACCTGAGCTCCGTAGTAGAAGCCCGCGGGTAGAGGGGCGTTGATCCACTCAAGGGCGGAACTCGCGATGGACATTGCCTGCTCCGACGACCCCAATTGGTACTTGAAGACGATCGGGAAGATCTGGATGAGTAAAGCCACGAACGCAGCGACGGCGGTTCCCCACCGAGGTCGGGCGACCGTTGCGGCAAGCAGGGCGACACCCGGCACGGCGAGGATCAGGTGGTCGTATGCCCCCACCAAGAGGGTGATCCGCGGCATCGCCAGTAGTGACAAGGCCGAAGCGCTGGCGTACGCCATGCACAGGCGCAGTGGAGCGTCCGCTTTACCCACGGCATTGACCACGCCCATGCCCAGAAGGATGAGCACGACCGCGACGAGGCCGATGGTCAGCCCGCGCGA
>JANLSO010000059.1:0-33703 GCA_031362405.1 Thermoleophilia bacterium
TGCAAGACACCTTCGTCGCCGCGTGGCGGGGGTTGGCCACGTTCCGCGCGGATGCCGCGGTCAT
This sequence comes from Thermoleophilia bacterium, assembly GCA_031362405.1. GTDB lineage: Bacteria > Actinomycetota > Thermoleophilia > Miltoncostaeales > Miltoncostaeaceae > JANLSO01. The sequence goes on from JANLSO010000059.1 coordinate 65, forward strand.
GACCTGGCTGCATCGGATCGGCGTCAACGAGGCGCTGATTCGGATTCGACGTCCGCGACGCGACGCCGAGACCCTGCGCGATTCGGCGCAGGATCCGGGGCCTGGGCCCGCTGAACTCTCGGAGAATGCGGAGCTCGGTCGCTTCCTTGCGAATCGGCTACGCGGGTTGCCGCCGGAGCAGAGGATCCCGCTCGTGCTGCGTGACGTGGCGGGGTTCTCCAACAGGGAGGTCGCAGTGGTTCTGGATCTTTCCCTGACCGCCGTCAAAAGCCGGGTGCACCGCGCCCGGCTCTGGTTGGTCGACGAGGTTGCGGCGTGGGACGCGGGGCGGGTTCCCTCCGCATGAACGCCAACGCGCCGCACCGGTCGCTGCTGCGGGCCGGCATCCGTCGTGATTTCCTCGTGCTCGTGAACCGGCCCCCCGTTTGAGCGACTCCATCGCCTCCTACTTCGATGCCCGTGCGCGCAGCTATGACCGGCAGCTGTGGCTCGAGGGGCCGGCGCTGCGCGCGGCGGCGCGTCTGGCCGAGCCCCTGGCCGGCGCTCACGTCGTGGATCTCGCCGCGGGGACGGGCGGTCTTTCTGCGGCGCTGATCGCCCGGGAGGCCCGCCTCTCGCGCCTCATCGTCGTCGACCTTGCGCCGCGGATGCTCGAACGCGCGAAGATGCGCCTTGGCACACTCGATCCGCCTGCCCGGTTTCTCACAGCGGACGCGCGGCGTGTCCCTTTGCCAGACGCCGTCGCGGACGTCGTGACCATCGGCTACCTGCTGCATCTGCTCCCACCTTCTGACCGGAAGGAGGTGTTGGCGGAGGCCTTTCGTCTGCTTCGGCCGCACGGACGGCTCATCGTCGTCGTGCACGGGTCGCCGCGCGGCATCGCCGGCCGCATCTACCGTGGGATCTGGCGCGCATTCACTCGCCTGGCCCGAAGCGAAGTCGTCGGGCATGGGCCGATGACCGGCCTGGCGTCGCTCGTCGCCGCGGCAGGGTTCACCGTCAATGGGTCGCGGAGAATCCCGGGCGTCTACTGGAGCCATGTTGTGCGGGCCAGACGGTCGGATCCGGCGGCGGCGGTCGTTACGACCTGACACGCCGCGCCGGGCGGATCTACCAATGCCACGGGGCCCTCAGGGCGCCCCGAGCGTCGAGCAACGCGTTGCCGTGCGGGGCGGCAGCGGAGCATCATCGCGCTGGGTCTGAGATCTCCTCGGGTGGGTCGACTGCGTAGGCGATGAGAGCGGTTCGGTCGCACCACTCCGTGGTGAGTTCGTGGGTCGCGGCGAGCACGACCTGCGGGGCCCGCTCGTGTTCGAAGGCCTCCTGCCAGCGCGGTGCGCAAAGGCACCAGCGGTCGCCGGGCTTCAGGCCGCGAAAACCCCACTCCGGATGAGGCGTCGACAGATCGTTGCCACGCTCCTTCGAGAACGCGAGGAACTCCGCGCTCATCACGGCGCAGACCGTGTGGACCCCCGCATCGCCAGAGCCGGTGTTGCAACAGCCATCACGGAAGTAGCCGGTCATCGGGTCGATGGAGCACAGCTCGAGCTCTCCGCCGAGGATGTTGCGCGCCATGTGTCGGATGATAGGCGTGCCGCGGGCCGCCGCGCCCCGCGGCGGCCGTTCAGCAACTTCACAGGAACTGCGCAGATACTGACGGGGTCCCGCCCGTGAATGTGGAGTCGACATGGCCCAAGAACGCACCCGAAACGTCATCGAGGAAGATCCCCACGACCATGACCGGGGTCTCTCGTTCGGCATCGACCGATTGATGAGCCGTCGCCGCGCGTTGCAGTTTCTCGCCGTCGGCGGTCTGACGGCCCTTGTCGGGTGTGGCTCCTCCGACGACTCCGCGAGCGCGGGGGGCAGCACACCGGCTCCGGCGGCGACTACGTCCTCGACCGACTCGGGCACGACGGTCACCGAGGAGATCCCCGAGGAGACCGGTGGGCCGTTCCCTGCCGACGGTTCCAATGGGCCGAACGTGCTTACCGAGAGCGGAATCGTCCGTCAGAACATCACGACGAGCTTCGGGTCGTTGTCGGGCACCGCCGAGGGTGCTCCGCTGACGATTGCGATGACGATTCTCGATGTCCAGAAGGGCGGGGCGCCCGTTGCCGGGGCCGCTGTCTACGTCTGGCAGTGCGATCGCCAGGGCGGCTACTCGCTCTACTCTCAGGGCGTCATTGACCAGAACTACCTGCGGGGGGTGCAGGAAGCCGACGCGGCCGGAAGGCTGTCGTTTACGAGCATCTTTCCGGCCGCGTACTCCGGTCGCTGGCCGCACATCCACTTTGAGGTCTACTCGAGCCTCGCCGAGGCAACGGCGGGCGGATCAAAGCTTATGACCTCGCAGATCGCCCTGCCTGAAGACGCCTGCAATCAGGCGTTTGCCACCGCGGGCTATGAGCAAAGCGTCCCGAACATTGCGCAGACCTCGCTCGACACCGACAACGTGTTCCGCGACGGCTACTCGACCCAGATTGGCACGGTCACCGGCTCGCCCGAGACGGGGATGACCGTTCGGCTAAAAGTGGGCGTCTGACGTCGGCAATAACATGTTCTGCATAACACGTATCAGGTAGCAGGTGATTGTCGTGGCGGGCCATGGAAAGTACCCCTCACGAGGCCGTTGTCGTCACCACGGAACCTGTGAGTTCTGGCGCGGTCGCCGTCCGATTCGGGTGGCGGGGAAGCCCGGGCCCAACCGCACACCCCCTGAGGACGGAACCACCATGGGTTTCTTGGACGCGCTCGAAATGCTCGACCTCGATAATGACGAGCACCGTGGCCGCCGACACCGCGACGATTGCGATGCCGATCTGCCACGCAGCCGCGACGACGACGACAACGACGCGTGGGACGACGACCGCGACGACGGGCTCGACGACATCTCCGGCTGAGCCGTCGCCCCGGGAGGCCGACATGGAGTCGCGCTACCGCGCCGAGCCATGCGGTGCCCCGCGTGCGTATCGCGTCTGGTGGAGGTCGATCGCTCCGAGGTGCAGGCTCGGTGGAGGCACGGGCGAGACCGTAGGGTGAGCGGATGTCGCCGATGGCGACGCCCCTCGACCGAATGAGCTGCGCCGACAGTGACCACGTCCGATGATGAGAGCACCACCGAGGGCTTCGCCGCGCTTGGGTTACGTCGCGAGACGCTGGCCGCGCTCGAAGACCTGGGCTACGAGGAGCCCACGCCGATTCAACGCGAGGCGATCCCGCCGCTGATCGCCGGCCACGATGTCCTCGGCCAGGCCGCCACCGGCACCGGCAAGACGGCGGCATTCGCACTGCCCGCCCTTGAACACATCGACACGACCGCCCGCGGTCCCGCGACGCCCGTAGCGCTCGTTCTCGTGCCGACCCGCGAGCTGGCCATGCAGGTGAGCGAGGCGATCTTCACGTACGGCGCTCGCCTCGGGGTGAAGGTCGTGCCGATCTACGGCGGCCAGCCGATCTTCCGCCAGCTCCAGCTGCTCGACCGAGGCGTGCATGTGGTGGTGGCGACGCCGGGCCGCGCCGTCGATCACATCGGGCGTGGGTCGCTACCGCTCGACGGTGTCAAGGTCGTGGTGCTCGACGAGGCCGACGAGATGCTCGATATGGGCTTCGCTGACGACATCGCAGCGATCCTCGACGAGACCCCGGCTGAGCGCCAGACGGTGCTTTTCTCGGCGACGATGCCGGCCCGAATCAACGCGATCGCCAGGCGTTACCAGCGTGACCCGATCCGTATCGAGATCGGCAAGGGTGACGCCACGCCGACCAAGGCGCTGGTGCGTCAAAGCGCCTACATCGTGCAGCGCGCCCATAAAGCTTCCGCGCTGGGCCGCATCCTCGACATCGAGACCCCGGGCGCCGCTCTGATTTTCTGTCGCACGCGGGTTGAGGTCGACCAGCTGACTGCGACGATGAATGGTCGCGGCCATCGTGCAGAGGCCCTTCACGGTGGCATGGACCAGTCGCAGCGTGAACGGGTCATCGGCCGCCTACGCGACGGTACGTCCGAGCTGCTCGTGGCAACCGACGTGGCCGCCCGCGGGCTCGACATCGACACCCTCACCCACGTCGTCAACTACGACGTTCCCGCGGCGGCCGAGAGCTACGTCCACCGGATCGGGCGGGTGGGGCGAGCAGGCCGCGAGGGGGTGGCTATCACGCTCGCCGAGCCGCGCGAGCAGCGGCTGCTGGCGAACATCGAGCGGCTCACCCGGCAGCGGATCAGCACCGTCAGCGTGCCCACGGTCGCCGACCTGCGGGCGCGTCGCGTCGAGCAGACGGTCGCGGCGATCCGCGTCGCACTCGGCGCGGACGACCTCAACGACTACAACGAGATCCTGCATGCGCTCTCCGGCGAGCACAACATGCGCACCATTGCTCTGGCGGTGATCAAGCTCGCCCACGAGGCCGGCGGCGCGAGCACCGACGACGTCGAGATCCCCGAGGTGGCCAAGCGCTTCGATCGCCACGATGGCCGCCCCGGCCCTGCGAAGGGTCAACGCGCCCAGCCCGTCCGCAACCCGCGACCCGACGCCCGCCCGCGTACCAACGACGAGCCGACCGCCTACCTCTTCGTCGGGGTCGGTCGTAAGAGTGGTGTTCGGCCCGGCGACCTCGTCGGCGCCATCGCCAACGAGAGCGGACTCGAGGGCCGCCAGATCGGCCCGATCCGTATCTCGGAGGCCTTCAGCGTCGTGGGCGTCCCCGAGCCCGCCGTGGAGCATGTCCTCACCGTCATGCGCTCGACGGTGATCCGCGGCAAGCGGACGAGTATCCGCCGCTACACCGACTGATCGCCGCGGATGCTTCGCGCGACGTGGGCGCCCTGTCAATGTGGGGCGGCCAGGTTGATCGACTACTCAGGAGGAGTGCGGTGGAGCAGCGTGACCGTGGTGAGCCGATGCGGTGTCCGGCATGCGGTTCTCGCCTGGTCGAGGTCGACCGGTCCGAGGTCCACATCGATGCGTGCCCCCAGTGCCGCGGCGTGTGGCTCGACCGGGGCGAGCTCGACCGCCTTCTGGAGTACGAGCGGCGGACCCTCATTGGTCGAGGCAACGAACAAGGCGAGGACGACGACTTCTTCGCGGAGATGGAGGGTTCGCGGCGCCGCGAACCTCCGCGCCGGGAGCGCGACGACCGTGACGACGACAAGAAGGCGAAGAAGCGCAAGCGGCGTGGAATGCTCGAAGACCTCTTCGACTTCTGATGACGTCCTGCGAGGTTATATCTGGTGTCTGGCACCGGATATAACCTTCGGGTTCCGTCGCGGTCATCGCGAGATCGGCAGATGCACCGACCGGCGTGCGAACGCAGTGCACGCCGGTCGCGTCGCCTTCGACTCGCCAACGGCCGGCGTTCCAAGCGCAGAGGGCATCGTCGATCTCCACCACGAGATCGAGGGGTGCGGAAAGCGTCCGGGCCGAAAGCGCGGCGGGGACGTCTACGAGCCGCACGTAGAGGTTGTCGGTCAGCGCCGGGCGCGCGGCGCGCAGGTCGGCGAGGTTCTCGAGCAGCGGGTCGTCGACCGGTCGGTTGGTCACCGACACGACCGTCGTCAGGTCCAGGTCGGTGAGAAAGCGCAGACGCTGCCTCGGCAGCGGGGTCGAGTGCGAAGACTTCCCGAACGCGTACCTCGCGACCACTGCGCGCACGGCGCTCGCCCCGTCGCGCTCGGACTCCGGATCGAACACCGTTTCTGCCTGCCAGCTCGGCGCGTTGCGCGCCATCATCCCCGGTCGCTGCGCGGCCGGGGCGGCGTAGATGGCCGCGGCCGGAGCGATGGAATCCTCGGGGCTCATCAGCATGAGCGTCAGGGAGGTATCGACCGGTTCACCACGCAGCGCCCCGTTGCCGCGCGGGATGCGCAAAGAGACCGAGCGACTCGCGGCCCCGTATCCGAACCGACCGTAGATGGCCGCCTCCGACGCCCACAGTGCGGCCAATGGCGCGCCGCTCGGGCACCGTCATGTCAAACGAAAACGTGCCGAGCGTGCCGACCAGGCGCGGCCTATCCCACGCGCCGAGCATGCGGTCCCATTCGAGCAGGGCCTTCTCGTGGGCGATCATCGCCGGGGTGTAGGCCTGCCCGTACGCGGCGGAGTCGACAGCGATCACGGCATTCAGATCACCTTCGGTCAGTGGGCGCAGATCAGTTTCACCAGTGCTCATGGGCAATGCATACCAAGCGGGGCGTTGTTGCTACTGCTCGTAGCCCTCGACGGTGCCGGGGTCGCGGGTGCTCGTGGCGTCCTGATCGAGGCCGAACTCGCCGTGCGCGCGACGTTGGCGAAGGAGGTCCCACAACTGGTCGAGGCTGACCTTGACCTCCTGAAGACGCTGGTGATCGGCCTTGTCGAGACCGGCTCCCTCGCCCTTGTCGAGAAGCCGGTGTTCCTCGGCGACAAGGGTTTCGATCTGGTCCTGGATACCTGAGCTCGTCATCGTCGTGTCCCTTCTTGGGCTCGTCGGCGCGCTATCTCTCGGCTACCCGAGATGCTCGTCGAAGTAACACCACCGCCAGGCCTCACCCGGTTCGATGCTGCGCATCACGGGATGGCCGGTCTCGGCGAAGTGGCCGTTCGCATGCATGCCGACCGACGAGTCGCAGCACCCGACGTGCCCGCAGTCGAGGCAAAGTCGAAGATGAACCCAGGTGGTGCCGTCGCGCAGACATTCCTCACACGCACCCGGTGTGCGTGGCGGCACAAAGAGCGGTGCGCGGTCGAGATGCTCGCAGACACCGGCGCGGATACTCGCGACGCGCAGCTCACCCTCGCGGACCCGGTCGACATCGTCGACCGGGTCGAGCAGCGACTCCTCGAGGTCAACCGCCGCCATGGCGGCGCGCAGAACCTCGTCATCGACGACCCCCGCATCGCGGGCCCGGATGATCGTCTGGCGTTCCGCCGCGAGCATCTGGAGTCGCAGCCGACGGTAGACCGCGGCCGGTGGTTCGATATCCGTCTGTGACCGGCCGAGTCGTTCCCACGCTCCGTTCGCACGCCGCTCGGCGCGGGTGCGCAACTGGCTGATGACCTCCACGGGATCGTCAGGCCCCCGGACCTCCTCGAGCAGGGCGAGCCCGGCGCGGGAGGCCTCGGTGATCAGCGCGGCCGATTGAAGGGCGTCCTCGGCAGGGCTGGGGGCAGGAAGGCCCAGGCGGGTGACGAGCCACGGCAGCGTGGTGCCGTGAATCAGCAACGTTCCGGCGACGACCACGAAGGCGGCCAACTGCAGCAGCTCCCGCTGCGGTGTTTCCTCGGGCAGAAGAAAGACGGCGGCCAGTGTGACGACGCCGCGCATCCCCGACCAGGAGACCACGGCACCGGCCGCCCAGCTCCAGGCGTTGCCGCGCATTCGGGCGGTGCCGTGTCGATAGGTGGCGGTCGCGGCCATCACGTAGAGCACCCGTACAAGGATCGTCGTGGCAAGAACGACGCCGCACACGAATACGACGCGCCCGAGCGAGAGTTCGGTTTCGTCGACCGCCTCGACGATGGGCTTCACCTGGAGGCCGATCAGAAGGAAGACAACGTTTTCGAGCATGAACTGAACCGTTCGCCAGTTGATGCTCTCGGCAAGTCGTGAGGTCGCCGATTGAAGGACTGGCGCCTTGTGGCCCAGTAGAAGGCCCGTCACGACCACCGCAAGCACGCCTGACGCGTGAATCGCCTCCGCGGGCAGGAAGGCGACGTAGGGGGCGGTGAACGACAGGGTCGTATCGAGCACGGGATCCGTGATCCGACGACGGATCTGGGCGAGCATCCAGGTAACGGCCAACCCGATGAGAAGGCCGCCACCGACGGCAACGGCGAAGTCGCGGCCGATCTCGAGCGGTGTGACGCTCGCGGTGATCGCCGCGATGGCGGCGGTCAGGGCAACCAGCGCCGCCGCATCGTTGACGAGGCTCTCGCCTTCGAGGATCGTCACGATCCTTCGTGGCATCCCGACGCGCCGGGCCACCGCCGTCGCCGCGACGGCATCGGGCGGCGCAACAACGGCTCCGAGGGCGAATGCCGCGGCCAGCGACACCGACGGAATCACCCACCAGGTCACGAGGCCCACCACGACGGTCGTCACCCCGACGAGCACCACCGCCAGCAGAAACAACGCTTCCTTTGTGGCGGCGAAGTCGACGAGCGATGTGCGGATCGCCGCGGCGTAGAGAAGGGGCGGGAGCAGTCCCACAAGCACCAGGTCGGGGTTCAGCTCGAAGGTCGGGATCCCCGGTAAGAACGACGCCCCGACGCCGACGACCACCAGCACGAGCGGCGCCGACCAGCCCATCCGGCGCGACAGCCCGGCGACGAACGCAACGGTGATGACGAGCGCCAGAAGTTCGAGGCCGCTTTCCACGATCGTCAGATGATGCCGGTTTGCCGGGTGTCGACGCCCCTGCCCTGGGAGCCGGTTTCGAAATGCCAGGAACGCGACCGACCCGCGCCTTGTGACACCGTGACCTTCGCGACGGGATGACAACCAGCGCCAAGATCTTAAGTCCACCTCGCACGGGCTGAATGATGCCGGCTCGGACTGACTTCCCGCCCACGGCCTCAGACGTGATGCTCGCCTCGCGTCGTGCGTCCGCCGCCAGTGGGGGGCGCCGCCCGCGGACGAGCCGAATCGGTGAGGCGAATCGTGACGCGCTGCTCGTTCAGGCCCCGCAGGAGCGTGATCTGAACCCCGTGTGCCGTCGTTGCCTCGCCGATCGCCATGTGCAGCGACGCGATGCAGCGCAACTCGCGGCTCCCCACCGAGCGCAGGACATCGCCGGTGCGGATGCCCGCCGCCGCGGCCGGCCCGGTCTGGTCGACCGTCCGCACCAGCAATCCCGGGGTGGCCGGCAGCCCGACCGACTCGCGCATGGCGACGGCGACGTGTGCCGGGGCAAGGGTGAGGCCAAGGCGCGCTGACCCGTCCGGGGTCGCGGTTGAGCCCTCGAACTCGACGAGCAGGGTGCGCAGCAAGCCGGCCAGAAGATCTCGCTCGTCGTCGGAGAGCGCGGCCAAGAGGCGCCGCTCGTTGTCGAGATGAGCCGGCACGACCCGTTCGAAGACGTCGCGACCACGCGCGGTGAGGGTGATGAGCGTGGTTCGCTTTGACGCGGGATCGGGCCGCCGCTCGACAAGGCCCTCCTCGACGAGGCGGTCGATGCGCACACTGATCGTCCCCGACGTCAGGCCCAGCTCATCCATCAGGCGCCGCTGGCTGATGCCACGCTCGTCGCCAATGCGGGCGAGCGTCACGAGCACCGCGAAGTCAGACGATCCGAGCCCGTAAGGGGCAAAGACGGCCTCGATGGCGGTATCGAGATGGCCGCGCAGGCGCCCGAGGCGGGTGATCACGCCGACCGGAGCGAAGTCGAGATCGGGACGTTGCCCGCGCCACGACTCCAGCAGAGCATCGACCGAATCGTGGGGGATCGACTCCCCGGGGCGTTTGCTGGTACCCATTGACCAAATCATAGGGAACGAATAGCGTCTTAAAAGCTTGAATTCAAGGTGTCAGACCATGCAGTCACCGAACCCGTCAGAGGGAGCGCATCGATGGCCGTCTCATCCACCGACACCCACAACGAGGTCGTCGACATCACCAGTTCCGAACGCCGACCACGCGTTCTGATGGTCGTGGCGAACCCCGGTATCTCCTCGACGCTGGGCTGGCCGGTGGGCTTTTGGGCCGCCGAGCTCTTTCACCCGTTCTCTGCCTTCACCCAGAAGCGCTACGAGGTCACGATCGCTTCCCGGAGGGTGGGAAGGTGGAGGTCGACGCGTTGAGCGACCCTCGCGACCCGTCGAAGTGGAGCGCCGACGATCTCATCTCCATGGGCGCGCTGAACACGCCTGAGGTACTCGCGCGCCTCGAAGACACCCCCGCGCTGCGCGACCTGACGCTCTCCGACTACGACGCGTTGGTGGTGTGCGGTGGTCAGGGGCCGATGTTCCAGTTCCGCGACCACGCCGACCTCAAGGCGACCATCGCAGCGTTCTACGAGGCCCGCAAACCGACCGCCGCGCTCTGCCACGGCACCTGCGCGCTCCTGGATGTCCAGACCTCCGACGGCGCCTACCTGATCGCGGGCAAGACCATGACCGGTTTTGCGAACGTCGAGGAGGACTACGGCGACGCGGCCGTGGGCCAAAAGATCATGCCGTTCCGCATCGAAGACGAGGCCAAGAAGCGAGGAGCGAACTTCGTCCAGGCGGGACTGTTCAAAGCCTTCGCGATCCGCGACATGAACCTCATCACCGGTCAGCAGCAGTACAGCGGCACGAAGGTCGCCGAGCTGGTGATCGCGGCCTTGGGCGACTGAGAGATGATCCCCAAGGACATCGCTGTCCTCGGCGCGGCACGTATCGGCGGGAGGTGGTCATCGACACGACCAACCCGTTCGGCCCCGCCCCGCACCCGGGCGTTGGCTAGACGGCCGCTGCCTTCACTGCCGTCCGAACGCTCGGTGCGCGCTACACAAAGTCGTTCAACACTCTCACCGCGGCCTTCCAAGTGGCCGCGACCGACCGACCCGAGGATCAGAGGATCGTTCAGTGGCTCTGCGGCGACGACGAGGAGGCGACGAGCATCGTCGCTGGGCTGATTGAGGACGCCGGCTACGTTCCCGTGAACCTTGGAGCCGTCGCCGGCTGCGCGGTCATGGAGGCCCCGCGGCGCCCGGGGGCCGTCTACGGAGAAGAGTGGAGGCTCGCCGAGGCACGTGGTGTCGTCGAGGCGGTGAGCGACGGGCGACCGATCCCCGCGACTCTCACCACGGTGACGCCGGGTGGTAGCCGTCGGCTGGCTCTCCTGTCGGCGTGGCGCAGGGCGTTCGTGCACAGAGCGGTGCCAGGCACCGATCTGTGCACGAAGCTCCCTGGAGGCTGCGACCGTTAGCCGCCCAGGCTCGCAGGATTCGTCGTCTTGAGGACGCTCACGACCGATGATCCGTCTCCCTGGCGCACGCCGTTGCCGCCCCAGTAGGCGACGAAAGTCGTTGTCTTGAGTCGGAAGCTCAGCTGAAGCTGCCGTTGGCGGCGACCGTTGTGACCTGTGAGCCGAAACCGCTGACGGTGACGATGACGCGCTCGCCGCCGACCGCTTCGGTGAGGCGACCTCGAACGGTGACCGTCGTCGGCTTTGGTGATGGCCTTCACCGAGGGCTTCAGCGTGAGGGTGGTCGGCGCGCCCGCCTGGCCGCCGGTCGCGGTGCTGAACACGCCCCCCTCGGCCCCGAGCAGGTAGTCGGTCGTGCCGTCCGACGCACCGGCGAGCAGGCTTTGGCGACCGACGAGCTGGGTTGGAACGTGTCGCCGCCGTTGGCGATGCGCAGCACCCAGCCGCCCGGGTTCTCGGCGTCGAACCCGCTCGTCTCGAGCACGACGTAGCTGACCTTCGTGTTGACGGCGACGACATCCGTGATCAGCGTCGGGCTGATGGTCGCGGTCCGCGGCACGGCCAGGGTGACGTCGGTCCACTTCTTGCCGAGGTTGGTCGTGACATACAGGTGGCGACTCGTGGACTAGAGGACGCACGCGCCCCTCACGGTGCAGTCGATCGATGCGAGCCCAACCTGCTTCGTGCCGACCATCGGACGCTCCACCAGCGTCCACTTCGTGCGATTGTTCGCCGAGAACGGGAGGCCTTTGCCGACGAGAAGCAGGCCCTTGCGGACAGGCATCAGCTTTGTGTCGAACTTCGCCTTACGCACGAGGGGATCGGTGACGCGATCGAAGCTGCCTCCGTCGTCGATGCAGACGCGCCTGCGAGCGGCCCAGCAGCGCGATGCGCCCGGGTCCGAAGGCGACCACCGACGAGTGTTGGCATCCGGACCAGGGTCGAGGATCTGCCGGCTCGCGCCTCGGTTGGCCGTCTTCCAGAGGTCGCAGCCCGCATCCAGTGCGTCGCCGGTCGTCGCGTCGAAGAAGCTTGGCGAGGTGGTGGGCTGCGAGGTGGGGACGCTCCCCGTAACCCAGGTTGCGCCCTTGTCGAGGACGGCGATACGCCGCGAAAACGACATCCCACCGTCGGCCGTCGACAGCGCGGTGCCGTCCCCCAGCAACGCGAAACCGTCCTTGGCGTCTCTGAACTGGGCCTCGACGAGGGGCACTGCGCAGCATTTTCACGCCCGGCAAACGCCACGCGCTGGGTGGTGGCACCGTGGTCGTCGGAGCGCCGCACGGCGCAGCCGCCGCTGACCGAGATCGCCGCGCCACGATCGGGTTCACCCGGGTGGCGCCGCGGTCGTCCCGGACGGAAGGCCGAGCCATGTGGATCCGCCGTCGTCGCTGCGAAGAAGTGTTCCGAGCTCGCCGATCGCGTACCCCGTCGACCCGGAGAACGACGTCGGAAGTGTTCTCGCGCCGGGGAGCAGGAGACGACCACGACCACCCGGGTGACCGGTTCCGGAGCCGAAGGCTGATGGGGCGGCGAGCGCCGCGACTCCCACACAGCGAGTATCGAACGTCGCACGACCGGCGAGCTCGTCATCTGCCACCTCGGGTTTGGGATTCGCCATGAGAAGACAGCGAGTCGGTGCGCGTTTGTATCACCACTGCGACAAAGTCTCGGCAAGCCCCGCGCGATGATTTGGGTTGTGCGGCAAACCCGCCTCGCCAGGATGCCTTCGGACACACAAAAGCTCTCAATAGTTCTGGAAAGCGATTGTCGGTGTCGCTCATGCGTGGGATCGTCGCCCTGCACTTCATGCGGCTGGCCCCAAAGCCACCGCGACATCCGGCAGGGAGGCACGGAGATGTCCACTGTCCGATTCGGCCGCGTCGTGGCGGCACTCGTTGTCGGGGTGCTGTTGGCGCTCGGGGCCGCAACTCAGGCTTTCGCGGCGCCCGTGACGATCCGGGTCCTTGATCTTGGCGCGCCGTCGCTTGGGCAGTCGTTACCGATCGCCGCTCCGACGGGAGGCACGTTCAGTGCTGATCCGGGGCGGGCACTCATCCGCGTGACACGGGGCGGCGGCGCGGTTTCTGAGATTACCGCCTGGTGCGTGGAATCGACCCGCACGATCGATCAGGCGATCGACTACACCTCCAGCCTGCAGACACCCGCCGACACGCCCGAGCTTGCGGGCCCGGGCTACCAGGCGGCGGGCTGGCTGATGGGTTCCGCCGATGGGCTGATCGCCGCCGCCGCCGACACGCCCGTCGAGGCCGCCGCAATCCAGATCGCGGTCTGGCAGCTCACCGGTCAGGCCGCCGATGTCGCTGCGCCGACCCCAAATGCGGCGATCAATGCCCGCGTCGCCCAGCTGCGCGCGCTCGCCGCCGGCAAGGTTCTCGTCTCGGCGCTTGCCGTATCGGTTCCCGCCGGCCCGGCAACGGTCGGCGCCCCGATGACGCTGACGTTCACCGGTACGCCCGGGGCCATCATCGACGTGGTCGTCAGTTCCGGCACAGCGACGCTGTCGAGCGCCCGGGTGACCCTCGGACCCTCGGGGGGCGCCCCGGTCACCGTGACGCCATCGGCGGCGGGCGACTTCGTCGTCACCGCCACCGCAAAGGGCAGCACGCTCGAACGGGCCACCTTTGTGCCGGGCACCAAAGCCCATCAGGCGCTGGCGTTCGTGACCCCTATCACCCTCGCCACCACAGCCAAACTCACGGCGGCCTTAGCAGCACTGCCCTCCCCGCCGTCGATCGTTGGCGTCCCGGTGACCGTCGAGGTTCCCGCCGCGTTGAAGGTCACCAAAGTCGGCCAGGCGAACGTCCGTCGCGGCCGCATGATCCACTACAAGTTGACGATCACCAACAGCAGCACGCAGACCGCGAAGCGCGTGGTCGTGCGCGATCAGCTGCCCGTGGGCACCGCGCTGCGCCGTGTACCCGACCGGGCACGCCTTGTCTCCGGCGCGGTGGTGTGGCGCATCGACGCGATTGCACCGGGTGCGCGCGTGACCCTGCGCCTCGTACTGCGAACCGATGCCGTCGCACTCGGTGACCTGGTCAACGTCGCCTCGGTCGCTGCGGAGAACGCGGCGACGGTCCGGGCACAGACGACAACCCGCGTCGTTTCTGCCCCGCGCGTGATCCCTGCCGTCGTGGCGCCCGCCGTGACCGGCTGACCCCTCCGTGGCGGTCACCCAACGCAGCAACGAAACGGGCGGCCCGTAGGCCGCCCGTTGTGTTGCTGCGTCTGAGGCTCTTCTTCGTGTTTACCGGCCGGCCACCAGGTTCGACCGGGCCGACTGCAGGCCGGCTCCGACCGCGTTGATGGCCTGCACCGTGAACCGGTAGTTGCCGGTGACCGGGAGGGTCATCACCAGCTGCCGGTTTCCGGCGGGCTGGATGGCCGAGGTCGTGGTCGAAAGCACCGTCCCGGCGGCGTTGATCCGCAGAGCCCGGACTCGGTAGCCGGTGATGGGGGAGCCGCCGTTCGCGGGCACCGCCCACCGTGCCGTTGCGGTGATCGGTCCGCCGGCTGCGCCGGCACGTGCCGTTCCGATCACCGGTGCCGCCGGCAGCGTCGCAGGGGTGACGTCGTTCGACCGGGCCGAAGGTGCGCCCGTGCCGGCGGCGTTCACTGCGGCGACGTCGGCGTTGTAGACGATGCCGTTGGTGAGACCGGTGACGACGAGGCTCGTCGTACCGGCTCCGACGACCGCCTGGGTCTGGATCAGGTTGCCGTTGCTGACTCGGAACACTCGCACCGAGTAGCCGGTGACGGGCGACCCGCCGTCGGCGCTCGGAGCGGTCCAGACGACCGTCGCCTGGGTGTTGCCCGGGGTTGCGGTGCCGATCACCGGCGCCGTCGGAGCCACGATCACCCCGGTTCCGCTCACCGACACGCGGGAGGGCGAGCCCCCGGCGTTGTGGGTGATGACGAGGCTGGCGGTCTTCGCGCCGGGCGATGCCGGAGTGAAGCTCACCGTAACCGCGCATGACCCACCCGGAGCGATTGCTGCGCAGCCGGGTCCGGCGGTGGCGGCGAACATCGTCGCGTCGGTGCCGTCGAGCGAGACTCCGGAAATCTCCAGAGCGGCGTTGCCGGTGTTGGTCAGCGTGACCGTCTGGGTCGCCGAGGTGCCGACGATCTGGTTGGCGAACTGCACCGGGCCGGGGAGGGCTCCGAGGATCGGGGCTGGCACCGGGATTCCGGTTCCGCCGACCGCAACGTTCGTAGGAGAGCCGGTTGCGTTGTGGGCGATCGCGACGTTTGCCGTCCTGGCGCCCGTCGCGGTCGGAGTGAACGTCACGTCGATGGTGCACGTGGCGTTCGGGGCGAGCGTGGTGCAGTCGGGGCTCGGGGCAATCGCGAACATCGCGGCATCCGGGCCCGTAAGGGTGATGCCGGCGACCACCAGGTTGGCGCTGCCGGTGTTGCGCAGCGTGATCGTCCGTGCGGCCGAGGTCGTGTTGATGACCTGGTCGGCGAACGCCGCGGGCGCGGCCGCCGTCGCGGCCGGAGCCGGAGCGGGCGGAGCGATCGTCTGGTCGGTGAACTGCAGGCGCTCGACGTTACGCAGGGTATCGACGCCGTCGGCGCCGCCCTGGTGGTCGACGGTGACCGTGCCATCCGCGGCGATCGAGATGTCGTACTCGGCACGCGCGCCGCTGAAGACGGCGGTGTCGCAGTTGGTCGGGTTCGCGTCGGTGCAGTCCTCGGCGCCGACCGTCGGCTCGAGGATCTCGCGGACCGCCACGATGTTGCCCGGGTCGACCTTGCCGGCGAAAACCGCCTGCTGGAGGGTCATGCCGGCCGTGCCGGGCCCGAAGTTGCCGAGGAGCGCCTTCTTGTCCATGAGATCCGTCGTACCCGTCTGGGTCGACGGGTCGGCCGGGTCGGTCCGAACGCTCAGGCGGACGTTCAGGTATCGGTCGCCGTCGATGATGTCATCGGCGCCGCGACCCTCGATGAGGTCGCTGCCGGCACCGCCGAGAAGCACGTTGCCCTCCCCCCACACCGGACCCGTCAGCTCACAGTGCTGGGTCACGGATGCGTCGATGATCGGCCCTGACGGGACCGTCAGCGCCGGAATCAGCGGGTCGAGCCCGGTGATCCGGTCGAGGCCGGCCTGGTCGAGCGCGTCGCAGCCGATGAAGCCGCCACCGGTGACCTGGCTCGGAATCACGTCGTCGCCGCGCAGGGTGTCGTTCAACTTCCACCCGGAGAGCGCTTCGACCTCGTTGAACTTGTCGCGAACCGCGTTGGCGGGCAGCGGCACCCCAACGAGCGGAAGCGACAGGTCGGTGTTCTGGGGCTGGAGATCGGCGAGGCCGATTTCCCAGTCGTAGCCCGCCGATCCGGCGACCTTCTCGATGCCGGGGCCGGCCACGCCGATGTCGTCGCCGCCTTCTCCGTCGTAGTCGTCGTCGCCGCCCTGGCCGATCAGGATGTCGTGACCCGGCCGGTTGTGGTCGTCGAAGAACAGGCTGCTGCTGTCGCCGATGAGGAGGTCCGGCTGGTCGCCGCCCTGCTCCCAGTCGTCGCCGCTGTCGCCGAAGACGGCGTCCTCACCCTGACCGGCGATCGAGAAGTCGTCACCGGCTCCGGCGAAGGTCTCGTTGATGTTGCCGCCGCCGTTGGTGAAGTCGTTTCCGTCGCCGGCCATGATGATGTCGAGGCCGATGCCGGAGTCGATGGCGTCGTTGCCCGGGCCGCCCTTGGGGATGTCGTCGCCGGCGGAGTCGGTGATGATGTCGTTGCCCTCGCCGCCGAGCGCGATGTCGGCACCGTCGTTTCCTTCGATGACATCGGCGCCGGTGCCGCCCCAGAACGTGTCGTTGTCGACGCCGCCCCAGATGCGGTCGACCCCATCGGTGCCGTTGTAGACGCCCTGGGCGTTGATGCCCGACGGGTCGACGCTGTTGCGCTCGCGGTACCTGACGGTGCCGTTCGGTGTCTGGGTGAGCACGCGGTTCTCGTTGCACTCCGAGGCGGGGTCGTCGTTCACCGAGCCCGCGCCGGTGATGAAGCTGCCCGGTGCGGCAGGGAAGTTCAGACGGCCGAGCTCGAACTTGCAGTCGGCCGTGCCGAACGGGTCGGCCTTCAGACTGTGCGCGTTGGTGTTGCGCATCACGAGCTCAGAAAACGAGTTGCCCTCGAGCTGCGCCCGCAGGTTCATGCCCGGGGTGCGCGCGAGGTAGTAGAGCCGGTCGCCGTTCTGCAGGTCGGTGAGCTGCTTTTCGAAGACGTAGTTGAAGGTCGAACCGAGCAGGCCGCCGTTCAGGTTCGTGCGCTCGGCGAGGCCGCCGACCCAGAGGTCGATGTCGTCGAGGCCCGTGATCGACGCCGTGACGTCGTTCGCCCATGCGCCGGTCGAGTACATGAACTCGGCGGCGTCGGCGGGAGCCACGTCGCCAGGGGCGGGGTCGACCAAGAGCTTGGCCGCCGCGCGCTTACCGGCGACGGTCGATTCGCTGATGATCGTCGGGTGCTTTCCGTAGGCTGCCACGAAGTTGGTCAGCGACTCCGGGTGCTTCAGGGACGCGCCGAAGTCGACCCAGTCGGTGTACGGGGTCAGCTGGCCGTCGTTGGTCGCCGCGTGGATCTCGCGGCGGACGTTGTTCAGGGAGGGAAGTCCCTCGCTGCGTCCGCGGGCCAGGTTCAGGGCCGGCAGATCGAGCGGCAGGCCGAGCAGGCGGTTGCGAAGGGTGTCGGCGACGAACTCGTCGAGCTCGTTGCCGGTCTGATCGGAAAGGCCCATGAACAGCGAGCCCGCTGCCTCCTTCGAGGTCAGGTGGCCGGCGCTGCCGCCGTCGGCGTATGCCGCCGGGTTGAGGAAGCCGTCGAACAGCTCGATGTCGTTCGTCGAGCCGTCGGCGTTGATGCGCGGAAGCGTGTCGTCGAGCATCGAGTGCCCGAAGCGGTAGACCGCGTGGGCGAACTCCGCCGTGATCGCCGGGTTGAGGTCGGTCTGGTTGAACGCGAACGGCTGGAACGGGTTGATCGCGGGCTGGACCTTGCGCGCGAACTCCTCGAAGACGAGGTGCTGATACTCCATCTCGGTGATGAACCGGGCGGCCTGGAACAGACGGTCGCCGTCCCAGACGCCGTCAGCGTCGGCGGCTCCGAGTGCGTCCTGCCAGTCGGCGAGCGCGGTCTGGCCCGTCGTGTCGCTCATCAGGACGCGCTTGATGTCGGCCACGAGACGGTCGTGCTCGGAGTGGAAGATCTGGTGCACGGCGGTCAGGCCGATGTTCTCGTTGACGCGACCGTCGCCGGCGATGAAGTGCTGGTCGAGCAGCTCGTCGTCGTAGGTGCCGGCGGGGGCGGGAGTGTCGAGGCTTCCTCCGGCCGTGGTGTTGGCGTCGGGGCCGGCCGCGGTCGGTGCGGCGCTGTGGGCGATGTCGTTGAGGAATGCCGTGCTGATGCGGCGCGCGTTTGCCGGAACGGCAACCGGGTTGGTGAGGTCACCCTCGACCAATCCGGACTCCGTGACGTACTGCGGCAGGCCGTTGGCGCCAGGGATGAAGTTCCCGTACGCGTCGGCGGCGAGCATCGGGATGTTGGTGACGTCGGCGTCAACCAGCTTCAAGCCCAGCTTGTCGGCCGCCTGCGCCTTGGTCAGCGCCCATGTTGCCATGCCACCGTCGGCCTGGTGAAGCAGCTCACCAGTCGGAACCGGGTGGCCGGCGGTGTTCATCGCGTACTGGCGCAGGAACACCTGGTGCGATGCGTGCGAGGTGTAGGTCTGGCTCTGGTCGACGAACGGCGTGTCGGTGTTGAGCGCCTCGCGGATGTCGTCGGTGGTGCCCAGCTGCCCGTCGGGGCCGGGCCGGTTGGTGGCGCGCGACAGCACCATGAAGTTGGTGTTAGCGCCCTCGACGTACAGCGGGTCATCGGCCTTCAGGGGGACGAAAACCGTGCCGCTGCCACCGGTGGTGACCTTGTCGATGCCATGGTCGAAGAACTGACCGAAGATCGTGAAAAGGGAGTTGTACGGCGGCGACAGCCCGACGTCGGTCGTGACGTTCGGGATCGGAAGCGTCTGGCCCGACGGGGTACAGCCCTCTGGGCTTCCCGGGTTGCCGGGCGTCGGGTCGGTATCACAGGGGACCGCGCCCGGATTGCCCTGGGTCCGCACGGGGCTCGAGGCCGCGGCGACGGCGGCCGGATTGCGTGCCGTCTGGTCGACGATCAGGTTGCTGATCATGCGTGGGCCCGAGTCAAAGACGCTGCCCGAGGTCTGGGTGTACGACGTCGGGTGCGACGGACCGAAACCGGGCGGTGAGTCTTCCGCGTCGCGGAACCTCGCGGTGGTCAGGCGCGGGAAAGTCTGATCGGCCGCCCCGAACTTCTCCTGGTCGGTCTGCAGGTTGTTGCAGGTGCCGTCGACCGTGCGCAGACCGAACGACAACAGCGGGCTGGCGATCTGATCGGGCCCGGTGCCAAGGAGGGCTCCACACGGTCCGGTCGCCGGGGTGGTGTTGGCCACGTGGCGCTCGGCGATCTTGATCTGCTTGAGGATGAACTTCAGATCGGAGGGGCTCACGGTGAAGCCCTGACCAACCGTCGGCACGGGAGGCGCGGCGGTGCCCACGTCGACGGCCGCAAAGCCGGTGCCGACGGTGAGGGCGGTGGCGCCCATGACGGTGAGGATCTTTCGTAGTGTCCCGCCGCTCGGGCGGTACCTCATACGTGCGGTACGTCGCGGCATATCGGTGACTCCCGGATCTCGTGGGCCCGCGCCGGAGGAGGCGGCACGGCGTCCTGTGTCCCGAGAGAATGCGATTGTCAGGTCGTATGAATAAGCGTCGTTTGACGCCTGTCGCGCGCGGTGGCCCGCACATCGCGTTGCGCGAATGCGCACATCCGGGTGCGGGCATCCGCCGTTCGGGTGGGCCGCGGGCCGTTCTCCGGTGGTGCGGCGGGCCGTACAAAGGTCTAGCCACATTGGCGGTGCCCCGTCGCACCATGGTGTTGCGCCACGAACGGCGCTCCCGAAAGGACCACGGATGAGTCACATCGCCCAGATCACCCAGGACGGCCCCGCTCTCGACGCGGCGCTCGCGCAGGAGCGGGCCCGAATCGCACGCTGGCTCCACGATTCACCCCTGCAGGCGCTCGAGTTCATCGCTCAAGGGGGATGGTGCGAAGCGGGCCATGCCGACCCGACCGAGCTGGTGCGAGCGGCGGCCATCGCCGCCGAAGAGCTGCGCCGGTTCATCGAAGGCACGGACACGGCCACCGCACGAGGATCGTTTATGGAGCGCGTCCGCGAAGTGGTCGCCGCTGCGCACCGCGCGGGAGTGCAGGACATCGAGCTCGTGCACGGCCCCACCGACGGCTCGAGCGACCCCACGCTTGTCGACGCCCTCGTCGGCGCGCTGAGTGAAGCCTTTGCCAACGTCCGCAAGCACTCGGGCGCGACCACGGTCGTTGTCTACTGCGAGGAGGAGAACGGCGCCGCCGTGGTCACCGTTCGCGACGATGGCATCGGCGCGAGCCCGGATCTACTGCACGGCGGGTTCGGCGTGCGCGAAAGCATCGTCGCGCGGATGCGCGCGGCCGGTGGTTGGGCGTTCGTGGAGTCACCCGTGCGCCGAGGGGTGACCGTGCGGCTCGGCGCCAACCGGCGGGAGGTCGCACGATGAAGATCTCGGTTCTCGTCGCCGACGACTACCCGCTGGTGCGCGAGGGCCTTGCCCGGGCGCTACGCCACGACCCCGCCTTTGAGGTCGTGGGAGAAGCGAGCAACGGGGAAGAGGCCATCGCCCTGGCGCGCGCGACGCGGCCCGATGTGGCGATCCTCGACCTGTTCATGCCGGTGATGGGCGGGATCACCGTTCTCGAGCGTATGCGCGACGAGGGCCTTGCGACCCGCGTGGTGATGTTCACCGCCAGCGAGCAGCAGGAAAGCTTGATGGAGGCGATCGAGGCCGGTGCATCGGGCTACCTCACCAAGCGCGCGACCTGCGAGGAAGTTCGTCGCGCGGTGATCTCGGTCCACGGTGGCGGGCTGGTGATCACCCCCTGCATGGCCGGGTACCTCCTTCGTCAGTTCACGCAGCGGGCTCGTTCGGACGGCGCGTCACCCACGCCCCTTCTCACCCCCCGCGAGCGGCAACTACTGCGCATGGTCGCCGAAGGGCTCACCGACAAGGAGATCGGCGCGAAGCTGTTCATCTCCTCACGAACCGTCCAGAACCAGCTCGGCCGTATCCGCGAGAAGACCGGTGCCCGACGGCGATCCGAGCTCGCGTCGTGGGCGACCGAACATGCACGCGCATAGGCCGATCACTATCCCCGGGGGGAGGCACGACTAGCCGCTAAGTGAGGGAGGGATGACGATGCCCCGTCCTCGGGTTCAGTCAATTGTGAGTACCGACGTGCGTCAATTCCGACAGCAGAAACACCAGCCCACGGAGGGGTCGAGATGAGCGGAATCGAACGCAGGAAGTTTATCGGGCTCGGCCTCACCAGCCTGGCCGCGGCGATGGCCTTGGGATCGACCCAGGCGGGCCGGATGCTCGGCGGCCGAGCGATCGCGTCAACGCAGGAGATCGAGCTGACCATCAGCGACGCGATCGTCGAGATGGTCGACCTCGCGCCCGTGTACATGTGGACCTTTGCGGATGCCGCCGGGCCGAGTCTGCCGGGCCCCGTCCTCTACGCCACTGAGGGCGACACGATCGAGCTGTCGATCACCAACGCCCTCGACGAACCCCACGCATTCGCGGTTGCCGGCACCGGGATCATGGTCGGGCCGATCTCGCCCGGAGCCCAGATCCAGGTGTCGTTCGAGGCGCCGGCACCGGGTACCTACATCTATCTGGATCCACTCGCCGCACCGCTCAACCGGATCATGGGGCTCCACGGTGTCTTGGTGGTGCTGCCCGCCGACGGACCGTCGCCCTATGCGTCACCGCCGCCGGCCTTGAGCGCGCTGTTTTCCGACCTCGGTACGACAGGCCACTTTCCCGGCGAGCCGTGGTCGGTCGAGCGCACGCGCATCTGGCACATCCACACGGTTGATCCCCGGTGGAACGCGCGTATCGAAGCGGGTCAGCTCGTCAACCCCGCCCAAATGGCGGCCGACTTCCTGCCGCAGTACTTCCTGCTCAACGGCCAGAGCGGCTTCTTCGCCTCGCATCACCCCGACACGACCCCGGTCGGCCGGATCGGCCAACCGCACCTGATCAGGATCGTGAATACCGGGCTGGCATCGCATTCGCTCCATATCCACGGCAACCACGTATTCGTGACGGCCCAGAACGGTGTTCTCTCGGACAACGTTCCGTTCGTTGACTCGTGGCAGTGCGGACCACTCGATCGCGTCGACTGGCTGCTTCCGTACCTGCGGCCGCCGGACATCTGCGGGCCCGAGGGTCGGCCGTTGAATGTCGCGATGCGTGAAGAGCTCAACTACCGCGACAAGAACGGTCTCTACCAGAGCCCGATCGAGTACCCGATGCACTGCCATATGGAGCCCTCCCAGACGGCGGCCGGCGGTAATTACCCGGGCGGCCTCGTGACGCACTGGGCGATCACCGGCGACCTCGATGGCACTCCTTTCCCCAATCAGCTCGACCAGTAGGAGGCGACGATGGCGACTACCCCGACGATTCATCGCCACCGCGTCGGCGGCGGCACAGAAGCGAAGCTCTTCAACAAGTTCGTCGATCCGCCAAAGGAACCCGGTCGCACCCTCGACCGGGCCGCACCCGACGTGAACATCCGCCGTCAGCTGGCCGAGAGCTTCGACATGCCGCTGCCCTTCAAACTGCCCAACGGCAAGAAGAAGCTGCGGATGTGGGTGATCGCCGAACCCGGCCGTCCGGTGACCTTCCCGGCCCCGCTCGTGCGGATCCGCGAAGGTCAGACGATGAACGCCACTGTCACCACCAACAAGGCGATGCACACGATCCACTGGCACGGCATCGAGCCGAGCCCGATGAACGACGGCGTCGGCAAGCACTCGTTCGAGATCAAGGGCACCTACACGTACCAGTGGACCCCCCGCCAGCCCGGGTTCTTCTTCTACCACTGCCACGTCAACACGCCGCTGCATTTCGAGATGGGGCTGCTCGGCGCGCTGATCGTCGACCCCGCCCGCGGGCAGGGATGGGTGGCCGCGGCGGGCGGATCCGGCGACCTCGTTCGCTACGACACCGAGGCGATCTGGGTGTGCTCGGCGCACGACCCGCGGTGGCACGAACTGCCGACCGACCACGCTATGCACCCCGTCAACGCCGCTGGTGTGAACGTCATCGACCCGAACAATCGCAGCGGCTTCACGACAACCGGCATCCTCAACGATTGGCGCCCGAGCGTGTTTGCCGTCAACGGCGTCGTTGCGCGCGACGGAGCCACGGCGATCACCGACCCGCGGGTCGCGGTGAACGCCCGGGTGGGGCAGACGGTGCTGCTCCGGGTCTTGAACGCGAGCTACTCGATCGCCGAGTACCGCCTCGGTGTCGATGCACAGGTGATCGCCCAAGACGGTCACCCGTTCGGTATCACGCCCTACGGGCGCTACTCCCAGCCGCGCATGATCGCGGCGAACACCCCGTTTCGGCTGACGACGGCGATGCGGCAGGACCTGCTCGTACGCCCGACCACCCCAGGCGCCATTCCCTTCACCGTCGATTACCTCGACTGGCGTGGGTACGGATCGCAGGGGCGGGTGCGGACCACGATCACGGTGAAGCCCTAGGACGCGTCGTTCTCGTCGCGCCGCCGCACTACGCCTGCGGCGGCGGAGTTTTTCGGGGCGTGCCCGCGCGCTCCACATCGGGCCGCTGTCGTAGGAGGCCGTCGACGGTGCCCGCGCTGAGGGCCATCTGCACCAACCGCATCCGTTTCTGGTTTTGGGGGAGTTCGCCGATGGCGAACTTTCCAAACAGGGCGCGCAGGTGGGCTTTGACGGCATCGACCGTGAGGAACAACTCGCGTGAAATCGACTCGTTCGTCGCCGGGCTGGCGAAACCCTGGGCCGCGGCGCAGGGTCGGCACAGGGCCGCCAACACCTTGAGCTGCGTCGCGGTCGGGGCATCGAACGGGTACTGATGCGGGGGCGCCACGGTGGTGGCCGCCTCCTCGCCCGGGGCGGGCACCCGGTAGAGCAGCGTCGTGCGTCCCACGCGGATCACATCTCGATCCATGAGGCGCCGTCGCCCGGTGATTCGCTCGCCGTTGACCATCGTGCCGTTTCGCGACAGGCCGTCGTCGCAGACCGTCCACTCGCCGCCCACGCGGACGAGTTCCGCGTGGGCGCGAGAGACCTGATCGTCCCAGCCCAAAGCGACGTCGCACTCGTCGCTGCGGCCGATGGTGCGGTGCGTGGCGCGGCCCTCGAAGGCGATGCTGCATGCGTCTCCGGCTTCGTCACGAAACCAGATGAAGGGACAGGGCTCGCCCGCGACCTGCCGGTCGGAGGGCGCGTTGCCCGAATCATTCACCGGATACTCCTCGCCGCCGTCCACGTACGTGCTCGGCCACGGCAATGTAGCGAATGCCCCACATACGCCGGTAGGCTCCGTGCCGCTCAGACGATCCGGGGGTCACGCGCTGATGCACGACGACGATCCAGCGCATGAGCCGACCGCCGCCCCCGGCCCGCGCGATTCCTCCTCGGTCCGCCACTCGGTGCTCGGCCCGGGCGATCTCATCGGTGGATACCGGCTCGAGGAGATCGTCGGCGTCGGCGGCATGGGCGTCGTCTTTCGCGCGCACGAACAAAGTCTCGGCCGCACGGTGGCGGTCAAGCTGATCGCCCCCGAGCACTCTGCAGACGCGCGCTTTCGCGAGTTGTTCTTGCAGGAGCTTCAGGTTGCGGCGGTGCTCGAGCATCCGAACATCCTTCCCGTGTTCAGTGCCGGCCACGACGGTGACCATCTCTACGTCGCGATGCGCCTTGTCCGGGGCCCGTCGCTTCGCCAGATTCTCGGCACCGCCGGACGTCTGGCGCCGGCTCGCGCCGCGCGCATCGTGGCGCAGGTCGCGGCGGCTCTGGATGCCGCGCACGTGCGGGGGCTGCTGCACCGGGACGTGAAGCCCGCAAACATTCTGATCGCGGGCATCGGAGACGAGGAGCACGTCTACCTCGCCGACTTCGGTCTGGCGGGGCGAGGACGCCTCCCGCCCGGCAGCGGTACCGACGGCTACCGCGCGCCGGAGCACCTCACCGGTGCGCCCGTGTCAGCCGCCGCTGACACATATGCCCTCGGCCGGGTTCTCGTGGCGTGTCTTTCGGGTCGCCCTGAGACTCCCGCAGGAGAGCGTGCGGATGATCTGCCCGTGGGCTTTGCCGGCGTCATCGGTCGCGCCACAGCCGACCGGGCCGAGGACCGATTCCCCACCGCGGGCGAGTTCGCCGCAGCTCTTATGGCGCTGCGATACGACGCCGTTCTCGTGGCGAGCCCCGCCGACGCTGCGCTCGGGCGCGAGCTGTGCGCCGCGCTCACCCGCGGGAATCTCGATGCCCGGCTGGCCGACGAGAATCCGGGCGACGCGCTGGAGCTTGCGGGAGCATGCGGCCTGCTCGTCGGTGCCGACGGGCTGGGCTCCTGGTCACGGCCTGCGCTCGCGGCGGTCGGACGCATCGCCGTACGGGATCGTCAGTTTCGGCGCATGGCGATCCTCCTTCCCGGTGCCCCACCGCCCGACGACGCGACGCTCGCCGCTCTGAGGACCTGGAACTTCGTCGACCTGCGCGACGAGCCCGACGACGCGCAGAGCGCACTCGTGCGCGCCATCCGCGGGCCGTCGTTCGGGGTGCTCGGTGAGCCATCCGCGCGCTGCCCCTATCGCGGCCTGGAAAGCTTCGACGAAGACGACGCCGACATCTTCGTCGGTCGCGAGGACGACGTCGCGCGGCTCGTCGGTCACTTGGAGAAGACGCGCTTTGTCGCGATTCTGGGCCCCTCCGGCAGTGGCAAGAGTTCTGTCGTTACCTCGGGTCTCGTTCCGGCGATTCGGCGCGATGCCTTCCCCGGCAGCGGGCGGTGGCCGATCACGGTCGCGCGCCCGGGGGCCGACCCACTTCGTGCTCTGTCGCAGGCGGCCGTTCGCCTCGGTGCCGATGCCATCCCGGACCTCGCAACCGATCCCACCGGTCTCGACGCGGGGTTGCAGGCGATCCGTGGTGATCGGGCGATGTTGGTCATCGACCAGTTCGAGGAGGTCTTCACGCTCACCGTCGATGCCGACGCCCGCAGGGCAGCAATCGATGCGATCGTCTACGCCGCGACCGTTCCCGCTGGTCGGCTGGTCGTCGTTCTCGCCATGCGGGCCGACTTCTACCCCCGGCTCGCCGAACACGAGGCCCTGCGCACCCTTGTTGGCCGACACCAGTACCTCCTCGGCCCGATGCGGGCGTCGCATCTTCGCCGGGCAATCGAAGAGCCCGCACGGCGGGCCGGGCTGACGATCGAGCCCGGTCTCACACGGACCCTCATCGAAGACGTCGACGATCGACCCGGCGCACTGCCGCTCCTGTCGCATGTCCTTTTTGAACTGTGGCGGCGACGGCGTGGCAACGAGCTCACCCTCGAGGGCTACGCCGCGACCGGAGGCGTCGACGGGGCCCTGGCGCGCCGGGCCGATGAGGTCGTCGAGGCGCTCGGGCCCGAACGGGAGGCGACCGTTCGCCAGGTGATGTTGCGGCTCACACGGCCGGGTGAGGGAACCGAAGACACCCGGCGACGGGTTGCCCTCACCGAGCTCGGAGGTCGCGGCGCGGATGCCGCCGCGACCTCCGAGGTGGTGGCAGCCCTTTCCAAGGCGCGCCTTTTGACGACGGGTGTTACCCCGGGCGGGTCCGACCCGACCGTCGAGATGGCTCACGAGGCGCTGGTTCGCAGTTGGCCGCGTCTGCGCCGCTGGATCGACGACGATCGGGAGGGCCTTCGCCTTCATCGCCGGCTCAGCGACGCCACGGCCGAATGGGATCGATCCGGTCGCGACGAATCCCACCTCCTCCGGGGTGCGCAGTTGGCGGCCTGGCAGGAACGCGATTGGTCCGAGGTCAGCCAGAACGAAGTCGCCTTCCTGGCGGAGAGTCACCAGCTGGCCGACCGCGAAACGTCGGCCCGCAGGCGTCGCACGCGCATCGTGGTCGCCGGTCTGAGCGCCGGCCTTGTTGCATTGGGCGCTCTCGCGACCACGGCCGTCGTGCAACGGCGCGCCGCCAACGCCGACCGCGACCGCGCCCTCTCGCGGCAGATCGCCGGTAGCGCGCGGGAGACGCTCGCGTCCGACCCTGAGCTCAGCAGTCTGCTCGCCCGCCGGGCCTTCGAAGTCGGCCCGACGCGCGAGGCCGAGGAGATCCTGCGACAATCGGCGTTCACCTCACTGATGAGAACCGCGCATCCTGCGCCCCGATCGGGCGCGCTGGAGGACGTGATCTTCACCGGTTCCGGCGAGGCGGCAAGCGCCTACTCGAACGGGTCGATCGCCGTGTGGGGCCTGCACGACAACCGCGACCGGCTGGTGCTTCGCGGCCATGACGGACCCGTCACGGGCCTCGCCATGGCCCAACGGGCCTCGCAGATCCTGAGTGTCGGCGACGATGGAACGCTGCGCCGTTGGCAGCTCGCGAGCGGTCGCGGCGAGCGTGTGGCCGATGTTGGCGCACCGCTGACCGCGCTCAGCGTGAGCCCCCGCGCCGGCACCGCCGCCGTTGGGGCAACCGACGGACGGGTTCGCGTGATCGATCTCACCACGGGGCAGACCCGGCGCATCCTCGTCGGCCTGAACGGACGAGTGAACGCCGTGGCGATCAGCCCGGATGGCGCCACGGTTCTCGGCGGCGACGAGCAGGGCGAGCTGCGGCGGTGGACCGCCACGCGAAGCGACGTTGTTCGGCCGGCGGATCAAGAGATCGCGGTGGCCGACGTCGCCATCAGCCCCAACGGCCGGCAGATGGCGTACGCCACCGCAATCGGCGTCATGGCGGGCCCACTGGACGGTCGGCCACGGGCCACCAATACGTCCACCGAGGCCCGGTCGGTGCGCTTCGATGCGTCCGGAGATCTCCTCGTTGCCGGTGATGTCAACGGGACGGCGCGTGTGCTCGACGCGGCGACCCTCACGACGCGCGCGGTCTTGCGCGGGTCACGCGGGGTCCTTTCGGCGGCGGTCTTCGACGCCTCCTCGCGCGCGGTCCTGACCGGATCCGGCGACGGCAACGCCCGTGTGTGGGCATGGGGCGCGGCGTCATCCGATGAGGTTGTCGTCCCCGTCGACGACTACGTGCCGGCCGGTCAGCCGGTCGAGCGCGCCGATGGCTCGATCGTCGCCATGCTGGGCAGCGGTCGGACCGCCGTCTGGCGGCCACCGGCCGCGACGTTCGCACCAGAGGGGCGGCGTCTCGTTCAACCGGCGGCCGGCTACGCCATCGATGTCGCGGGGCGTCGCGGGGTGATCGGGCTCGTCGACGGAACGGTTGTGCTGCGGGACATCTGGTCGTCGCGCGATCGACGGCTCGTTACCGGCACCGGCACGTTCTCGAACGCCGCGTTCGTGAGGCAGCTCGCGATCGGCCGCACGCGCGTGGTTGCGGGCCGGGCGCAATCAGACCTCATGGAGTGGGACCTGTCCACCGGAGAACGCTTTGCCTTCGGGCATCGCCATCCGCTGATCACCGCCGCGGCTCTTAGCGCCGACCAGGTGCGGGTCGCCACCGGCGGAGATGACGGAATCGTCCGTGTGTGGCGCTTTGGCGACCGCACCCCGGAGCGCGAGATCCCCGGCCACGAGGGGACCGTCGCGTCGGTCGCATTTTCTCCTGATGGAACCCTGGTCGCCTCTGGCGGAGAAGACCGCTCCGTGCGTGTGCGCACGCTTGATGGGGCGGTGGTGTCGCGTCTTCAGGGGCTGGCCACCAAGGTGAACGGGGTGGCGTTCTCGGCCGAGGGATCCCCCATCTCGATCGGAACCGACTCGGGCATCATCGTTTGGGACTGGCGCCGTAACGTCATTCTCACCCGGCTGCCCGCCCCCGAAGCGACGTACGCCGCGTCGCTCACGAATCCCGAGCGGATCGTGAGCTTCGGCGCCGACAATCTCTCGGTTTTGCGCCGGTGGCGTTGTGCGACCTGCGCGTTGCTTGATCGCGCTCTCGCCGCCGGTCGGGCGGGCGTCACGCGCGAACTGACCGTCGACGAAAAGGTGACCTTCAACACCGAGTAGCGGCGGTTGTGGGGGAGGGCGGCAACTTTTCACCCTAGGGGGGCGTGATGTCCGTCGTGGCCGCGACGAAGGTGGCCGCGACGGGCCACGAAATCTCACGGAACTCTGGTGAGGCGGCGCGTCGCATTGCCCTGAGACGCGAGACAGGGGGTTTCGATGCCCGAACACGACGACCATGACGCTCTACGGCAGCGGGGCCTCGGCGGAACGCGGATCCGCGGCATTGTGGCCAGGGGTCGCCCGGAGTGGTTTCGCGGAAACCGCCGTGAGACGCTGCATATCGAGCTGGGCAGCGACGCGCACCGCTTCGTGCGCTGCTACGCGACCGATGTGCTGGCGAGCGAGGCCGACCCGCGGGGCGGCTGCGTGGTGCGGCTCAAACGCAACGCGCGTCTGGAATACGTCGTCGCCTACCGCGCGGTGAGCGATGATTTCGCCGATCTGCTCGATGGCGCGATCGTCGAACACGGCTCGAGCGCGTCGATCGACTCGAGAATCGCGCGATCACCCAAGCCCTGCCGGTCGCTGTGATGCCCGCGCCGCGCCGGGTGCCGGTATCCGAGACCACCCTCCCCTCGTTCGCGTCGCGCCTCGACCCGGCGGACGTCGTCGACGCACAGGTCTGCGTGCGCGATGTTTCCGGACGAAACTCGGTGACCCGGGTCGACGTTGTCGGGCGCGGGGGCGGCATGGTCTACAAAGCCTCGGCGACCGCCCGCGTCGAGGCGCGCGTGATCGGGGTCTTGGCACGCGATGCCGAGGTGCGACCGCACCTGCCGACGGTGGTAGCCGTCGACGATGAGGGGATCACCTTCGCGGCCCTCGACGCACGCTCGATCTTCTCGGGCGCCGTCGACGGCCTGCAGCCTGCAGAGGCGTCGGCCGCGCAGCTCGGCACTGCCCTTGCCCGTCTGCATTCCGGTTCGACGGAGGGTCTTCCCTCCGCCCCAACGCCGTATCCCTTCGCCAGCGGGTGGCCCTGGGTGGAGGACCTCATCGACATGTCCTGGGGTGATTGTGAGGTGATTGAGATCATCCAGAACTCGGATGCTCTGCACAGCCGGGTTCACGAGGTCCGGGCCGGTTGGCGGCCCACCGCACCGATCCACGGCGACATTCGCGACGCCAACGTCATGGTCGACGACGACGATCCGACGCAGGTGACGTTGATCGACTGGGAAACCGGGGGATGCGGCGACCCGGCATGGGATATCGCGTCGGCGCTCGGTGAGCGACTCGGCACCTGGATCGTCGCCGGTGAACGTCACCCGGCCGGGCCCGCGGGCGCCGACGCATTCGAGCTGGTGAGGGTCATGTCGTCGGTCTGGGATGCGTACCGTCCCGCGCCCGCGGCCGATGACGAGATGCTCGAGCGGGCTCTTCGGTGGATACCGGTGCGTCTTGTCCAGCGGGCTCTGGAGGCGACGGCCTCGACCCTTCAGGCAAGTGCCACAACCCGCGCGACGCTCCAGATGGCCGAGAATCTCTGCCTCCAACCGGAGCGCCTGCGTCGTGGCATTCTCGGTCGCTGAACGCGGGGCGGTTTCGGCGACGCCACTTCGTCGCAGTCTGCGCGAGATCGCCTCAGTGCTCGAGGTGATCGACCACGAGCACTTCAGATGGCTCGGCGATACGCACGGCGTCGCCCCCGGCGACATGCTTCAGCCGGAACTCGACCGGGTGCTCTACGAATGCTGCTACGTCTGCGGCCGGCCGGGACTTCCCGCCTGGTCGGGTATCTGGCCACCGCCGGCGCGTGAAAGGGCGCACGTCGCGCGCCTCGAGGCCGCCCGCCCGACACACCTGACGATCCGTGAGGATACGCCCGTCGGGCGACAGAGTGCCCACCGCGTCGAGCTGAAACTGCTCGACATCACGCTGAGCGCCGTACCGGCGAGCGCGCGCGTTGCCCCGCGTACACGTCTCGCCGACGTCGACATGCCGAACACACGCCGATCGTCGTCTCCCGGCTTCTGGTCGTTGTTCGGTGTCCGCCACCCCCTCGACGACGACGAGGACCAGATCATCCGCCTGTATTGGAATGTCTGCGCCGCGGGCGGCCCGTTGCTCGTCGAGGCACTGGCGGGGGGTCTCGACGCGACCGGCGTGCCCTTTCGTCTCAAGCTCCTGTCGCGTCCGCACGACTACAACGGTCGCTGCGATGCCGCGGTGCTCTACATCGGGCGCCGGTGGTGGCCGACGGCCGCCGAGCCGATCCGCATGGCGTACCGGGCACTCGCGCCGCTGCTCTCGGCGGCGACCCCGCTGATGAGCCGGGCGCTTGCTCCCGGGCTCGGCTACGCCGACGACCCACCGGGTGGCGCCATGAGCTTCGGTCAGCATCGCTGCCGGCTCGTGGCGGCCGGACTGCTCGATGCCGCGCGGGCGGGCATCACCCGAAACGACGCCGTCGCCGAGCATGTCGAAGGCCACCTCGCGATGGCCGGTATCGACCCCGCGCGTCCGCACCTCAACCCCGGGTCGATCGACGTGACCCACGACATCATGGTTCGCCGACGCCGAACCCCGCGCAGCAGCGAGCCGACCTGTCTCGACGTCGCACGCTCCGTCTGTGCGGGCCTGGTCGCGACGGCGATCTGGCACGAGGATCGCTGCGCATGGCTGGGACCGGAGCTCCTTGGCCGTCCCCGTGGTGGCCTCGAGCAGGGCTGGGCATCGACCGGCCCGGACCTCTACGCGGGGACCGCCGGCATCGGCCTTGTTCTCGCCGAAGCGGGACGGCTACTGAGCGACCCTGAGGCGGCACACACCGCCCTCGCAGCCCTGCGCCATGGCCTGGCGCATTCCCACGGCATCTCCCCGCGATTTGCCGGCGGTTTCTACAACGGCGTGCCCGGCATCGCGGTCGCGGCTCTGCGCGGATCCCAGCTTCTCGACGATCCATCGCTCGCCGTCGACGCACTGGCCGCGCTTGATGCCGTCGCCGAGACACCGGAGTTCGACCTGATGTGGGGCACTGCGGGGACGATCCTCGCCCTGCTCGTCGCCCACGCGATCACCGGACGCGACCGTCTCCTTCGGCGCGCCGTGACCTGCGCCGACAGGCTGGTTGCGCGTGGCGTCGACGACGGGCGTGGCCTCTCATGGTCGTCGGCGACGCTTGCGACGATCGATCATCCGGTGGGGATCTCGCACGGTGCCTGTGGTGCCGGTCTCGTGCTCTGCGAGCTGGGTCACGCGAGCGGCGAAGCACGCTTCGCCGAGGCGGGTCGACGCGCTCTCGCCTACGCGGCGAACCATTTTGATCGCCGGCAGCGCAACTGGCCGAACCTGCTCATCGCGGGCGATCCCCGCGCTGACCGCCACCGTTCGTTTCCGGCGACCTGGTGTCACGGGGCGCCCGGCATTGCGCTCGCGCATATTCGCGCGGACGCTCTCGCGCCCGACCCCGAAGGCCGCGGCATCCTCCGACTCGCCCTTACGACCACCGATCGCGCGACGCAACGATGGTTCGATTCCGGGAGATGGAACTTTTCCCTTTGCCATGGTCTCCTCGGCAACGCGGAAGTCCTCCGCCATGGTTCGGATACTCATGATGCGACGCGCACGGTTGAGCGTGTGTCGCGCGCCGGAAGCCGCGAGGCGCTCGTTCACCGGCGGCCCTGGTGCCTGGATGTCCCCGACGGGGAGCCTCCGGGGCTCATGAACGGCCTTGCCGGAGTGCTTCACCACTACCTGCGTATGCACGCGCCCGAGATCCCGTCGCTGTTGCTCGTCGAGCCGTCGTTCTGGCGAGGTGACGCACGCCCCAAGGGCGGGGGCCTCCACCCCTAGGGTGGCTGGCCGCCGCTGTCGGCGAGGGTTTGACTGACATCACGCCACGCACGGAAGGGAGAACTCCGTGGATGCCCCGACCGATCAGCGACCGATCGACGACCAGCCCGACCCGGCCTGGGCATGGTGGCGTGAGTTTTGGCGGCACGGCAGCTTCTGCGACGACTACGCCGAGGTCGAATAGAACCTGACGCCAGAGCTCTCGTGGTGGGCCCGCGCATCCTCGCAGGGAGTTTCGCGCATGACCGCGACTCGCTGCCCGAGACGATGCCCCCGGGCCTTCTGCATCGGGCCATGACGACATGCACGCACTTGTCCTTCGGGCCGAGGCAATCGCGCTCGCGTGTCGGCAGCCTGCCGGGGTAGGTTGATTCCACGAAAAGGCGTTCGTCCGGTGCACAGAGGACCGATTCGATATGGCGCGCTCTCGCCGAGGTCTGAGCGATTCCCGACCTGAATGGCTGACGAAGTGCGTCGTATGGCGCTGACCAGCCCTCTTCTCGCGCCTCAGTCATTTCTCGACACTCGCCGACGCGATGTTCTCGAACGCGTCTGCGCCGCCGAATACGCCGGAATCCTGGAGCTGCCGACCGACGACCCGCTCGATGCCAAGCGCCGTCGCCGCGTCGAGGCGACCTACGGCGAGATGATGTCCCAGCCGGTCGCCGTGCAATCGACCTGGGACACCAACGCAAGTGCCCTGCGGGATGTGACCACGCGGATCGTGGCTCTCGGCATCGACCGCGCCTACCTGGTGGGCGCGGG
>JANLSO010000082.1:0-22185 GCA_031362405.1 Thermoleophilia bacterium
GGGCTGGTCGCGGGCAGCTCGATCCACTCCATGACGAGGTCCTTGAGCACGATCTCGAGGTCCTTGACGAGCTGAGGGCGGTAGACGACACCACCGAGGATCGCGCCGAGCTGGCGGGCCTCCTCATCGTTCATCGTGATGACGTGGGGCTCGTCGTCGGCATCTGAGTAGTGGTAGATCTCGCGCATGCCGTCGAGGTGCACGACGGCGCTGACGCGGTCATCGTGGGTCGTCTTCATCGTGAACTTGGTGCCGACGCCCGGAAGGCGGGTCTCACGAACATCGACCATGCCGATTCAGACTCCTGGGGCGGGTCGCCCCCCAGAGGGTTTACGAGGAGGGTAGACGGCGCGGCCGATGCGCCGCGACTCCCGCATGAGTAGCACTCCAACGATAGCCGTCGCCAGTACGAACATCCCCGCGAACGCTTCGACGTTGTCGCGGAAATCGGGGTCGAGCACGGCTCCGGCGGCGGCGAGCTGGGCGAGGATGATCGAGAATTCCCCTCGGGCCACCAGGGCCGCGCCGACGTTGACGGCCTGACGGCGCGTGAAGCCGGTGAGTCGCGCCGCGATCACTCCGGCGACCAGCTTTCCGAGCACCGCCAGCGGCACCGACACCAAGAGCCATACCCAGACGTCGGCGAGGCCGCCGAGGTCGACCGCCAGACCGAAGGCGAAAAAGAAGATGGCCGCGGCGAAGTCGCGCAGGCCAAGAAGCTGCTGCTCGATCTTGTCGCGGATGTCGGTGCTCGAAAGAAGCACGCCGGCAAGCAGGGCGCCGACCGCGTCGCTGACCCCGGCCGCCTCCGCGAGGGCCGCTCCTCCAACCGCCACAGCCAGCGCGAGCAGAAGCAGCTGTTCCCGTGACAGCCGAGCGACGAGCGGGTCGAATGCACGATGCGCGACCACGCTGACCGCCAGAAAAGCGGCGACGAACGCGAGCGCTATGCCGGCGGTCAGTGCAACGTCGGCACCCCCGACGGCCTCGCCGGCGGCAAGTGCCCCGGCGACGGCGAGGAACAGTGCAATGGCGAGGTCTTCGAAGACGAGCACTCCGAGCGTGAGGTCGGTTTCGTCGTCACCGAGTCGGCGCAGGTCGAACAGGGCCTGGGTGACGATGCCGCTGCTCGACACGTAGACGAGCCCCGCAAAGAGCACCATCTCCTTGCCGGGGCCAAACAGCGCCCATCCCAGCGCCAGGCCGATGCCGCCGTTGATGGCCAGGTCGACGGCCCCGCCCATCCCGACCAGTCGCCGAGCCTGGGTCAATCGGGCAAGGGAGAACTCGAGACCGAGGAAGAACAGCAGCAGGATGATCCCGAGCTTCGACAGCAGGTGGATGCCTTCGGCCGAGTCGAGAATGCCAAGGCCGGGCATGTCGGGCCCGAGGACCACTCCCACCACAATGAATGCGGGAATCGCCGACAGCTTGAGACGACCCGCCGCGACGCTGGCCACCACCAGCGCGACCAGAATCACCGCCAGGTCGGAGATTTCGATCAGGCGGGGGCCTTCGCGGCGCTGCCGATGAGCTCACGCAAGTCGGCAACCCCTTCGCGATCCATACGCTCGAGCAGGCCCCGGTTGATACGCGCAATGCTCGTCGGGCCGCCGTAGACGAAGCCGGTGTAGACCTGCACGAGGGCGGCACCGGCGGCGAGCCGATCCCAGGCGTCGCCGGCGGTGAAGATGCCGCCGACCGAGATCACCGGCATGCGGTCGGCAAGGCGAGTGACGACGTGGCGCGTCAGAGCCAGACTGCGCGCGGCGACCGGCCGGCCCGAAAGGCCTCCTTGCTGGTCGACGAGATCCGTCGCGGAGATGAGGCCATCACGGGCCAGTGTGGTGTTGCAGACCACCAGACCGTCGATCCCCAATGCCGCGGCGAGATCGACGACGGCGTCGACCTGGGCCTCGTCGAGGTCGGGGGCGATCTTCACGAGCAGTGGTCGCGGCCGCCGTGCGGTGATCGTCGCCTTCAGTCGGTTGAGGTCGATCAGCGCCTCGAGAAGCCCGGCAAGGGCAGAGCTTTCCTGCAGGTCGCGAAGGCCTGGCGTGTTTGGCGACGAGACGTTGACGACCACGTAGTCGGCGTACGGCCAGAGGCGATCGAGGCTTGACACGTAGTCGGCGATGGCGCCGTCGATGGGGGTCGTGCGCGATTTGCCGATGTTGATGCCGAGCGGAATTCGGTGCAGGACTCCCTGCCGCTGGAGCTTGGCGAGACGTGCCGCGGTGAGGGCGGCACCGTCGTTGTTGAAGCCGAGCCGGTTGACGAGGGCCTGATCCTCGGGCAGCCGAAAGATTCGTGGTTTCGGATTGCCGGGCTGTTGTTGGGCCGTAATCGTCCCGATCTCGACGAAGCCGAAGCCGAACGCCTGCCATGCCGGGATGGCGACGCCTCGCTTGTCGAATCCGGCGGCGAGGCCCACGGGGTTCGGGAATCTCACGCCCATGACCCGCTGCACCAGCCGGTGATCGCGTACACGCAGCGGCGAGGCGCGCCGGACGACGGGGCCGACGGTCGCAAGCGTGCGCAGAGCGGCCTCGTGGACACGCTCGGCCTCGATGGCAAACAGGGCGGGCCGGACAAGCCGTCCGAAAAGGTCGAGCGAAATGGCCCCTACCCCACGAGCTCGTCGATCCGGCCGGCCAAGGCCAGGTCTTTGTCGGTGACCCCGCCTTGGCTGTGGGTGGAGAGCGTCACGATGACCGTGTTCCAGGCGATCGCAACGTCGGGGTGATGGGCGGCAGCTTCCGCGGCCCCCGTGACGCGGTTCACGAACATCACGGCGCCGACGAAGCCGCCCTCGAGGACGAACTGCTTGGAGATCACCGCGCCATCGGATGCCCAGCCCGGGAGCGATGCCAGTCCCGCGTCGATCTCCTGCGAAGAAAGGACGGTCATAAGGCACCTCCGTCGCGCATCTAGCGTGTCACGGTGAGACTACCCGGAGACCGCTGCAACGGCCGCTTCAGAGCAGGCGATACTCGGCGGCCACTCGCTCGTAGGTAGATGCCGCTCGACGGTCCAAAGACAGTAGTGCCGCGCCGCGGAGACGCGCGGTGGTGGCGATCAGAGCGTCGTAGACAGATCCGCCCGTGATCTCGCTACGTGCGAACTCCTCCAGCGCGAGGCGGGTCTCTCGGGCATCGAGTGCAAGCCACTCTTGGGGGAACGCGGCGGCGATCACGTTCTGCGCGGTGGCAGCGTCGACCCGTTGCCGACCAGGCATGCGCGTGAGGACGGAGAATGTTTCGAGCGCCGCGTGGCTTGGTAACAACGGTTTCTGCGCAAGAACGGAACGCGCGACCTCATGTGACTCGTGCCACGACGAAAGCCCGGCGATCACCACGCTCGAGTCGACCGCGATCAGCGTCGTAGCGATTCGAGCATCTCTCGCACGGCGTCGGCCGTAAGCGGCTCGAGTTCGCGCTCGGGCTGAAGGACTGGCACCCCGTCTCGCTCGACAATTGCCATGGGCTCGGGCGAGATCGCGAGACTCAGACGCCCCTCGCGCTCTTCGATGTTGAGCACCTGACCGGCCCTCAATCCAAGCCGCTCGCGCAGGGCCTTGGGAACCACGATCCGGCCTTGAGCATCAATGGTGGTGTTCATGGTGATGACGGTACCATCGCTGGCCCCTTTCGCGGAGCCAACCACCTCGTTGCGGCCCTATGCCTCGTGACGTAGCGGTCGATCGATTGGCCGCCTATCCTGCCTGCGGGCCGTTAGCTCAGCTGGTTAGAGCAGGGGACTTTTAATCCCAAGGTCCTGGGTTCGAGTCCCAGACGGCCCATCGAGTGAAAAGCCCTTATTCATCGGTTTCATGGGGTCCTCCTCTTCGTTGTTTGGCCACCGAAATCGGTGGGGTGGTAACCAAAGTGGTAACACGCACTCGTGTCGGCCCCCACGGAGCGGACGAGCGTCCCCGGCGTCTACCGACGCGGCAGCCGCTACCTGGTCACATACCGAGACCCCGCGGGAAAGCAGCGCCGCCGCACGGCCGGGACCATCGCCGAGGCCCGCGCCCTGAAGGCAGAGCTCTCGGCCGACCTCGGGCGCGGTGAGTACCGCTCGCAGTCGCGGGTGACGTTTGCCGAGTACGCCGCCGACTGGGTACACGCCTATACGGGTCGCACGAGCAAGGGCATCCGACCGACCACGCTCGAGGAGTACCGCCGCGACATCGTCGGCCACGTCGTGCCCGTCCTCGGTCGTAAGCGCCTGGGGCAGATCGAGCCGCGTCATATCAAGCTGCTTGCGGCTGACCTGGCGAAGGGTGGCCGCTCGGCGAGCACCGTGCGGAACATCATCGCCCCGGTGAGAGCCCTGTTCGCGACGGCCGTCGAGGAAGGCGTCATCCGCTCGAACCCGTGCGCGGGCCTGCGCCTGGCCGGTGGCGCCCGCCCGGATCATCACGCCCGCGCCCTCACCGAAGACGAGCTGGCGGGCCTGATGGCGGAGGTCCCGGTGCAGTGGCGCCTGCTGGTGGGCTTCCTGGCCCAAACCGGCCTGCGCGTCGGCGAAATGCTCGCGCTTTGCTGGGATGACATCGACCTCGACACCCGACGCGTGAAGGTACGGCGACGGCTCTACAAGGGAGCGATGGATGTACCTAAGAGCCGCTACGGGGTCCGCGACGTACCGATCTCGGCTGGGCTCGCGCAAGCCCTGCGGAAACACCGGGTGGCGAGCCGTTACGAGGACGACGCCGACCCGGTGTTCGCCAGCGAGACGGGGAAGCCGCTGAACGGCTCCAATATTTTGGGTCGGATCGTCAAGCCTGCCGCGATACGGGCCGGCGTCGGCTGGGCGGGGGTTCACACGCTGCGCCACACATGCGCGTCGATGCTCTTCCGCTCGGGGTGGAACGCCAAGCAGGTGCAGGTCGTTCTGGGTCACCACTCCCCCGCCTTCACCCTGGCGACGTATGTCCACCTGATCCCCGATGACCTGCCGGAACCCGTCTTCCGCGCCGATGTCTTGGGGCATTAGGCCGCCTGCCGGCCGCGTTCGCGACGCGCACGGCGCGTCTCGCCCCGTAGGTGCGCCTCCAGCTCGTCACGCGCGATCAGCGTGCGGTTGCCGTCCTTGATCCGAGTGAGCAGGCCCTCCGACAAGAGGTCGTCGACGCGCTGACGGCGAGTACGAAGGAATGCCGCGGCTTCGGCGACGCTCAGATACGGAGAATCGTTGGCGGCGGGCGCGACCTGGGCGGCGATGATCTCCGCGGCCCGTTTGGCGATCTGTTCGATCTGCTCGGCCGAAGGCTCGACGCTCGAACGTAAGGGAGCGGTCATGTTCGGCCTTTCGCGAGTCGTCGTAGTTGCCGGTCGCGGTACCAGGGGCGCAGGCGGATGCGGGCGGGGTGGCGGGTGCCGTACACCAGGAGCGCTTCGCCGTCGGGCATTCGACGCAGGTCGTCGGCGGTCATCAGCGGCCGCTGGGTGATGGTGTCGGTCGTCGTGCGTCCGGCGGGCCCGTCGGAGGTGTGGTGGCGGGTGACGTCGACATCGCCGAGGGACTTGGAGAGTTGGATGAGTGTCTCGGCGTCACCGATGCCCGGCAGGTACAGGCGGGCCCGGTGGTTCGAGACGACGGTCGCGGCCTCCCCTCCGTAGGCCGACTGGATCTGGGCGGCGTCGTGGAAGACACTCACCAGTTGGAGGCCGGGTTCGGCACCAGTTGCCGCAAGCTCGGGCAGGTTCCGTACGGGGGCGATGTGGGCCGCCTCGTCGAGTACGACGAGGAGACCCGGGTCGAGCCGACGCCCGGTTTCGGCGCGATGCTGGAACACTGCCCGTGTCATCTCGGACACCAGGCAGCCGAAGATGCTGCGCAGACGGTCTTGGTGGTGGGCGGAGGCGACCAGGTAGAGGCTCCCCGACCCGCTGATCAGGCGGCTGGGCGTGAGGTCAGGGCGTGCAAGGCCGAGCACATTGCGGTCCCACCAGCCGGCAAGGACGGTGCGGGCGGTGGAGGTGACGTTTTGTCGTGCCTTGGGTTCCATGTTGCGGATCGCCCGCCACGCCGAGGCCGCGAGCGGGTCCCGGGTGGCCTTGAGGATGTCTTTGATTTCGCGGTCCGCTGTGTCGCCGGAGTCGAGCCATTTGACGACGGCGGTCATGCCGCCGCCTTCGGCTGCGGCCCGAAGCAGGGGGGCGATCAGCATTTCTGCGTTCTGCTGCCAGTAGTTGGAGTCGGTGACGCCCGCGACGTCCCCATGGGCCGATAGCAGGGATCGGGCGACTTCCTATGCCCCGGCCCAGTCGCCGGCGGCGGTCAGGGGTGTCCGCCCACCGACCCGTCGGTGTCGCCGGTGGGGTAGTAGACCATCACGTCGCCGCGAAGCGCCCGCGCCCGCCGCGTGTCTTCCAGGACGTCGGTCTTGCTGGAGGTGACAAGCACGGGTCCCGGCCATTCAAGGATCGCCGGGATCGCGAGGCCCGTCGTTTTCCCGGTCTGTGGTGGGCCGATGACGAGCAGCGAGTGCCGCGCCTCCATGACAACGAGCCGGCGGCCAAGTCGGCCGACGGTGATGCGCCCAGGAACGGCCTTGTCGTGAAGCAGGCCCCGCAGGTCGTTCGGTTGTGCGAGTCGCGAACCAGTGTCCTTCCGCGATGTCGCTTTCCACACACGGAGACCTATGGTCACAACAAGCGCCGCAACCCCACACACAAGGCAGAGGCTCAAGTAGAGACTGAGACTGTCCGATGGCAGCTCCACAGCGTTGCTGGGGAACGCCGCGCGCGGCGCGCCCGCGGCGCTGGGCCATTTGGCGAGCGCGGCGACCGCGTCGTCGAATCCGAGTTGCGGGGAGCCGCGTCCGAAGAGGCGTCCCGCGACTTCCGCGGTTGCCCACATGATTCCACCGCCCATGGCGGCGAGGCCTGCGCCGATCAGCGCGAGGGTTTCGGCGAGGCGCCACAGCTCGCTTTCTTTGTGGGTGGCGGTCATGCGGCCGCCTGCCCATTTCGCATGGCGGCGTCGGTGTCGATGAGCCAGCGTTCGGCGGCGGTGATGCGGTGGGCGACGACGAAGGCTCTGGAGCCGATGCGCCACAGCGCCCATGTCTTTGGCATGTCGGCGACGCGTTCGACCTCGACGTTGCTGAGGCCGATCAGCTCGCGGGTACGCCCGAGGTCGGCGGGTGACTGTTTCAGGATGATCCGGGTCTCCGAATCCGATAAGAGGCCTTCGGCGATCCGTGCCAGGCGCGACCCGGAGTCGCCGGCGGCGGTCAGGTCTGACAATCGGTGCATGACGAGGATGTTCTGCACCCCGTATGACCGGGCCAGTTTCCAGGAGCGTTGCAGGAACGCCGGTGGCGAGGTCGGCGATCAGCGACCATGCCTCGTCGAGGACGACGATCCGTTTGTGGGCGTCGTCGGCGCGTAGCTGGCCTTCGAGCCATGCGGCGACGCAGGTCATGAAGATCCCGAGGGCCGGTGAGCCGAATACCGCGCGCATGTCGAACACCACGACGGGGGCGTCCAGGTTGATCGCGGCGGAGGTTTGTCCATCGAACATTCCCGCCAGGTCCCCCTCGCACAGGCGCCG
The DNA here is from genome assembly GCA_031362405.1 of Thermoleophilia bacterium. Classification (GTDB taxonomy): domain Bacteria; phylum Actinomycetota; class Thermoleophilia; order Miltoncostaeales; family Miltoncostaeaceae; genus JANLSO01. The sequence continues at coordinate 7,567 of JANLSO010000082.1, forward strand.
CAGCTCCAGGGCGCAGGGCCGACCGTCGAGAGCGAGCCTCTCCACCGTCGCGGACACCTGCCGTGCGCTGCTCTCGGTGGGGTTCAGCAGGTGGTGCTGGACCGCCGGGAGCGTGGGGGCACCGTTTCGGGAGGCTTCGGTGAGGGCGAGATCCAGGCATGCGTGCTCGGATGGCTCGAGGGACCGGCGCAGGGAGCTTGCGAGGATCGCGCTCAGGAGGGCTAGTTGGCCTTCGCGGCCGACGCGGGTGTCCAGGGGGTTGAGCCGCACCGGGCCGTGGGGTCGTAGCTCGAGGGTTGGCGTGTCGAACCAGGCGGCCAGGCGCTCGTACTCGCCCTTAGGGTCGATGACGACCGCGCGTCGCCCGAACACCAACTGGCGGCCAGGTACGTCTTGACCAGGGCGCTCTTTCCGAGGCCGACCTGTCCGGCGATGATGGCACTCGGGCCGGTGATGACCCCATCCTCATAAAGGACCCACGGGTCGTAACAGAACGATCCACCGGCGTTTACGTCGCGGCCGATCAACACCCCACGGCCCCCAAGGCCCTGCTCGGCCATGAACGGGTACGCCGCTTGCAGATGCGCGGTGGTGAGCTGGTGAGCGCGCACCAGGGGCCGCCTCATCGAAGCCCCCGGCACAACGGCAGGGTTCCGGCGAACGCGGTGGCCTGCTCACCCCACAGGCGACGAAGCTCGCACCCTGCTCGCTGGGCGGCCTGCTCGACCGCCGCGCATGATTCCTCCAGCTCGTCCTCACTCGGGGCGGAGACAGTGACGTATCCGACGAATCGGTACGCCCCGTGCCCGTCGGCGAGCTCAACCTCGCGGCGGCTGATCGCCTCCTGCTGACGGCGACGCCGGGCCGAGGTGAGGAAGCCGGCGCGATCGCGTAAGTCCTCGTCGGCGACCTCCTGGGTGCGGGCGTTCTCGGCTTCTTTGAGGGCGCGGGCCGGGTCACGGGGCTCCATCACCACGCTCACCGACCGGCGTGCGTCTTCGGCGAGGATCAGGGGCATCAGCACGTCGCAGCCGACGTCGGTGCGCGGCCATTCGGCGACCCAGTAGGTGACGTGCAGCGACCCGTCGGCGCGGTACAGACCCCATCCCTCGTGGGTGGCGATCGGGCCGGGCAGCCCGGCACTCACCCCAACCTCAGGTTCGTCGGCCGTGCCGCGTGGGGTGATTATCTCCGGATCGAATCCGAGGCGGATGGCGCGTGCCAGCATCCGCGGCGTCAACGCCCCGGCGACACCGACCTCCATCTGCGACAACTGCTGCACAAGGGCTGAGGCCTCGCGGATCGCGACGCGCGCCAGGCCCTCGTCCCCACCACCGGCCTTACGGGCGAGCCGTCCGGCGCGACGGTGAGTGACGCGTACCGCGAGGAGCACCTCGTGCTCGCGTGAGACGGGGGCCGCCTCGTCGACGAGGGTCATGTAGCTCGCGACAGACCGGTGGCTCACCGGCAACGCGACGGCCTCCCCCAGGTACCGGCCGATCTCATCGACCGGTTGGGCGGCGGTGCGCTCGACCCACTGGATCCGCTCCACCGGTGACCCCGCGCGCCCCAACTGGGCAAGGACGCTGCCCCACCCGGCGACACGCCGCTGCTTATCCCCCACATCCAGCAACGCGAACGGTGCTAAATCGACGCGTAGGACGACGACCAGGCCACCCCGGTCGGAGATCGCGCCAACCTCGTCCCCGTTGACCGGCACCCCGATGATCCGCACGTCTTTCAGGTGAGAGGGAAGGTCGCAGCGTGGGTTGCGGCCAGAGACTCGGCCCGCCTGGGGCTCCGCGGCACGGAACCGGGTTCTCCCGGTGATCCGACGCACCGTGTGGCCTGCGACCACCGGTGCCCATTCGGACGCCGTGCGACCCGCGAACGGGACCAGGGCGCTGACCGCGGCAACGGCGGCACCGGCAAGGCCAAGACCAGCCCCGGCGGCATCGCCAACGAGGTGGAGCGAAAGGACAAACCAGACGCCGCCAGCGACAAGAACCGTGAGCTGCCGCCACGCGAGGCCACCAAGGGCACTGCCCGGCGCGAGGTGCCCGAACCGAAAACGACGAGGCTCACTGCGATCACTTCCTTCGGCCGGGCTCATGTTGGCTTCCTGCTCCCGGTGCGCCCAGCGATTGGCAGGCCCGGGCGCCCTGCGGTCCCGCCGGCTGCCCGCGACGTCGCGGACTTCCACGCAATCGACCCGCCGGACCCACCGCCGCCCGTCCGGGATGAGGCGGTCGCGTACCGCCGCGACTGACTCAGGTGCCCCGCATCGGTCGCAATCGGAATCTGAACGGCGCGAACGCCGCCAACAGGAACATGGCCGCCCCAGAGAGCACCCCGGTCAACGTCCCCGACGCGAGTGCCCCGAGAGCCAGCGACAGGATCCCGACGATCACGAGCTTGCTCAGGATGAGCGCCCCGAGGATCTCGGCGAGTCGGCGCGCGTACCGCGCCGTCGCCGGCCACACCATCCCCGCGAGAAACAGGGGCAGGAACATCACGGCGATCTGGATCGCCGCTGAGCGCACCAGCAGCTCGAGCCACACCGCCACCGCCGCGGCCATCAGCAGGAAACCGATGATGATCGCGAGCAGCACCGGGACCGACGTCGCCCCCAGGCCATCGGGCAACGTGTCCTTGATGGAACCCTTGAGTCCCGCGTGCTGGGCGAGCAGGCCCTCCGACAGCCCGTCGGTGACGGCGAGCAGCCCCTGAATCACGGCGACCGCGATCAACGTGAGAAGGACGGCCGCGGGCAGGTGCCCGAAGACCGCCCGCAAGATCAGCCCGCCGCCCCCGCGAAGCACGCCCTGGCCGACCACCAAAAGCAGGAAAGGCAGCATGAACAGGCCACCCACGCCCGCCATGAACCGGTAGTTCTGCTGCAAGAAGGAGCTGCCGAGATCGACGCGGGTTGTTTGTCGACAACCTTCATGACCTCAGTGACCGCCCACACTGAGGCGTCGACGACGGCGTCCTTGATCGCCCCGAAGACGCTGTCGGTGACGGCGCTCGCCGCGCCGCCCATCCCCCACGGCGTCGCAGAACGACTGAGACGCCCGGCACGTTGCAGGCCACGCCAGCCGGCCCGGGCACCGCCGTCGCAGGAGCAGGTCGCGCTGCAAAAACCGCGAGCACGAGCACGACCGCGAAAGCGAAGATCAGGCCGCGCCACCTCACGGCGAGAACTCCTCGAAGCCGTTGATGACCGGGACCAGCACCCCGGCAGGCAGCGGCGAAACGGCGCGCGGTTCGGCAACAGCCGGCGAAGGCCCCGCCACCTCGGCACCGAATGCCGCCACCCGCCAACGCCCCCCAACCCACACGACACGAACCCGCGTCGTGTCGAACACGGCGATCACCCGCGAAGCGCTTGACCCGGTGATCGCTACCTTCCACACCGCGACCCACGCGCTGCCACCGTCGAACGCCTCGATGCGGTATCCCAGAGGGACGGTGCGAAGGATGGGGCGTCCACCACCAGCGGAAAGCTTGGCGCCCAGCGCTGAGTACCCCTCGACGTATCTCCGGGCGCTGGCCGAAGCGAGGGAGTTCGTTGCTCCCTGGCGGAAATCGATTCGACGCGAGCGGGGCTTGACAGGTTCGCCGTAACACCGAGCCGGCAAAGAAGCCGGGACGCAGCCCGAGCCGCGCCTTCACGAGTCCTTGCGAAGCGTGCACCGTCACCAGCACCTCCTGCGCGCCGAAACGCAGAACCCGTCCGTGGACTCTCTCCAACGGCGATGCTCTGCGGCGGCGGCGGACCGCCCGCCCCGCCCGCGATCGTGACGACCGCCGCTGAGAGGGCGACAATCCCGAGGGCCGCGCCTGCCACCAACACCGATCGTCTGCGTCGATCCTCTGGCATCGGTCTACCGCCCCAACCGGTAAAACCAGTTGACGAGCATCGGCGCCGCCCCAACGATCAACGCGGCAAGAAGGGCCACACCGACGCCTCGACGCCCATCACTCGCGGCACGAACGTTGTTGGAGTGGCTACCCCACGCCCACACCGTTGCCGCGACGACCAGTGCCGCAAGCGTCAGTAGCAGCACCCACAGGTACATGCCGTTGACGAGCTGCTGCAGCTTGGCAGTGCCCGGAAGACCCGACGGATCAGGCGTCGCTGTGACCTCGGCATCGGCGTTACTCGGAACAGCAACCGCCACCCAGGCGGCCAAGATGGGCAGACAGCGTCGATAGCGCGGCGGCATGAGAAATCTCCCCCTGGTCGTTAAATCGTCCTCACAAGGGAAAAGGGGGAAGCGCGGGCGAAGAGGGGGTCGCGGAACCGAGCTCGCCCCAGACGTGGCTCGTGGGACCGAGTCCTTGGTACGCGAGAGGCAATCTCAGCGATCCCGGGCGAGAGTTTCATGCGGGGCCTGAACCGCTCACCGCACGCGAGAGATGCTGCACCACCCACGCCGATCCCATGCATGGGTTGGTGCCGAGGCTCAGGGAAGACCCGCCGCACGGGGGATGGCGAGACGTCGCGTGACGATCGTCACTGCGCGGAGTCGGGTGGCTCCTACACGGCTTGTAATAGCATTAGTGGCATGCATCCAGACGCCCATGACCGCGATCGGGAGTCGACAAAGCCGGTGCGGTGCGGACCTCGCATCCTCTTCGCTCTAGCGGCGGCTGTCATCGTGGCTGGCCTTGTCACGCTGCTCGTTGTCGGCCTCCGCGCCGGGGAGGTCGATAGGAGTGTCGATAGTGCAATCGCGAAGGGGAAGCTTCGCGCGGCACCCGCGTTTACTCTTCCGCTGATCGCCAACGGCTCCGCCTTGAACAGGCGTGACGGTAGCTCGTTGTCGCTTTCCGATCTTCGCGGCCGCCCGGTGGTGCTGAACTTCTGGGCGTCGTGGTGTGACCCGTGCAAACGAGAAGCGTCGATCCTTGAGGCCGCCTGGCAGGCGGGCAAGGGCGAGGGGGCGGTGGTGCTGGGAATCGATATCCAGGACTTGACGAGTGACGCTTTGGAGTTCGTTGCCACGTACAAGCAGACCTATCCCCAGGTGCGCGACCGGGGCGACGGGACCTATCGCTCCTACGGCCTGACCGGAGTTCCCGAGACGTTTTTCATTGACCGGGCTGGCCGTGTCCGAGTCCATTGGGTGGGTGAGATCAACGCCACGCAGATCGCTGCGGGCATGGATGTGATCCTCAACGACGGGCGGCCGTGAGTGACCTCGGGGCGACGACCTTTGCCGTCGCGTTCGCTGGCGGGTTGCTCTCATTCATCTCGCCGTGTGTCCTTGCCCTGGTCCCCGGTTACCTCGCGTTCGTCTCGGGCGTCTCGGTGGACAACCTTGCGCGGGCACGGCGATCCGTGGTTGCGCCGACCTTTGCGTTTATCGGCGGGTTCGCGCTCGTGTTTACGCTTTTGGGCGCGAGCATCGGGGGCACGAGCGCCCTTTTGAAGGGTGAGCGACGTCTCCTCGAGCTCACCGGTGGGGTGATTCTCGTCATGCTCGGGCTGATCGTCGTCCTCGGGCCGCGCCTCGGCTTGGCTCAGCGTGAGTGGCGGCCCCTTGCGTGGGCGCGTGGGCGTGGGGGGCGCATGAGCGGAGGTCTTTTGACGGGGATCGTCTTTGCGATCGGCTGGACCCCGTGCATTGGACCGATCCTCGGGGGGATCCTTACGTTTGCCGCGACCGGCCAAAGCCCGGCAGGAGGGGCGGCGCTCTTGCTCGCATACTCAGCGGGGCTTGGCGTCCCTTTTCTGGTGACCAGCCTGGCGTTCGACCGGGCGACCGGATTGTTTCGGAGGGTTAGGCGTGCGGGCGCCATGCTTTCCCTCGCATCGGGTGCCGGGCTCGTCGCGATGGGCCTCCTCGTCGCCTCGGGACAGCTCGCCGTGATCACCCGGGAGCTGTCCCGGTTCAACCAGTTTGGCTAATGGTTCGACGCGGTTGCCCGGCTTTTGGGGCTACGCGCATTATTGGACCGTCGACCACGTCCGGGCCGCATCCACCGTGAGGTAAACGCGTCCATCCGCGCCGACCGCGAATGCGCGCCGTGGATTAGTGGGATCAAGCGCCACGGCGGCTACGGGGTCGTTGAGTGAGGAGTTCCAGGTGACGCCACCGTCCCTGGAGGCGATGACGCCGGGCTCTCCCGCCGCCAGCACGAGGCGCGGGCGCCGAGGCACGGCGGCCACCGACACCAGTCCCTGGCCCCGAATAGCGAGGCGAAACTTTTGTCCGCCGTTGGAGCCGACCAGCAGCCCCTGGTTGGGATCCGCGGCAAAAATGGTGCCGTTTGCGGTGAGCGCCATCCCGAATACGCTCGGCCCGACCTGCTGTGAGACAAGCTGGAATGAGGACCCACCGTCCGTGGATTCGTAGAGGCCCTGCCCGGCGACGGCGGCGACAATCTCGTTCGGTCGGTCGGGCCTCACCGCCAAGCCGTGCAGGTCGAGGCCCGGAAGGCCAGCGGGGCGAACCGATTCCCATGTCGCGCCATCGTCGTCGGATCGCTCGAGGACTTCATGGCCGGCGACCCAGATGGGCGCGCCCATGGCAGCGCTCGCAAGGTTCATCGCGTCATCGCCTTGGAGGTCTGCGAGGCTCCATGTCCGGCCCGCATCGACCGAAACGTAGAGCCCCTTGTGAAACCCGACGAGGAGGCGTTTTGGATCGACCCGATCGACCACAAGACTGTGGATGTGGCTGTCTCCGAGGGCCGAGGCTAACGAGCCGCCAGACGATGCCTCGTCGCCAGCGGTTGCGCCCGAGCCGCCACACGCGGCCAGACCAGCGGCCGCCGCGAGCGCCAGCGCCCCCGAAAGAGCGATCCGGCGCAGGCCCTTCGGGTGGGGTGTCTCGTTCATGGGCACGGTCAAGCCTTTCTTGTGTGGGCTATCTCGGAGCCGGAGAGGTGACCTATCGTTCATCGGCCAAGGCCAGCGTGATGTCGTGAACGAGGTTGCGGGCGCTCAGGTCCAGCCCGGCGTGCTGCGTTGCCAGCCACCGCCCGGTGCGGCTGTAGATCCGCACCGGCGCCGAATGCGTGTCTGCATCGCCGCTCTCGACCGAGGACAGCACCTGATACTCGTCCCAGACCCGCCGCAGCTCGGCGTCCGGCTGATTGAGGTAGCGGATTTGTCCGCCGGCGCGGTGGCGGCTGAGGAATGCCTGCACGCTTTTTCGCGTGTCGTCGCGCGGGTTCGCGCTGATGGCCAGCGCGACGACGCGTGACCGGTCGGCGGCGGGTAACGCTCGCAGCGCCCGGGAAAGCTGCCCGGCGATCAGGGGGCAGGCAGTGGAGCACCGGCTCTCAAGGAAGGTCAGCACAACGACACGTCCGCGCTGCTCGGACATCCGTACGAGCCTGCCGCTCAGGGCGTCGCGCAGCGCAAACTCGGAAGCGACGAAGACCGCAGGGGGCTCATTGCCGCGAAACGGCTGCGCCGCGACGTTCACATCATCGCTGCGCGTTGCGCTGCTACCCCAGCCACGCACAATGCCCGCGGCTGCAGTGACGCCGAGCGTTACTGCGACGAGTGCCGCAATCAGCAGGGGTCGGATGGGTGATGATCGTCGGCCCATTATCGACTACGCACCGTATAGTAATTGGTGGTGCAACGACGAACCCCCGGCCAGATGAGGATGGCTCGCGGGGGCGGTCCCACCCGCTCTCGATCGCGGGACTGCGAAGGTCAAACTCGCTCGCAAAGAAGCACCTGACTCCAGTAGCCAAGGACCGTTCGCCTCTCGGCTCGGACGACGAATCCGGAACCCTCGAGGAGTGGCCGGGCGTCTGTAAGGGGCCCCGCCCCGACCAGCGGCGGGGCCCGTCGGAGCGCGCGCGATATCCGAAGGTAGAAACCGCCGCACCGGGTCGGCGGCGCACTATGGACGATCACAGCGAGGCGGCCAGCCAAGCGCAGCACACGTCGCACCTCCCCCAAAACCGACTCCGCGTCCTCGCGATCGAGGAGGTGCAGGAAGTACGCGCTGGTCACGAGGTCGAAGGAGTCTCCGGCATGCGGAAGCCGGCGGGCATCGGCGATGGCGGTGCCGATCCGAAAGCGGTCCTCGAAGGGCGCCAGGCGCGTACGGGCGCGGGCCAGCATCGCCGCAGAGCGGTCGATGGCCGTGAGCTCGGCCGGCGGATTGGAGCGGTCGAGCATGGCCGCCGCGAGGGCGCCGGTGCCGGTAGCCAGATCGAGTACCCGCAGGCCGTCGAGGGGACCGATGAGACGGGCCGCGACCTCAAGGGCCCGCCGCTCAAACACCAGCTGTCGGTCGTAGGTCGCCGCGACCCGATCAAAGAGGCGGTCCAGGTGCACCTGGTTGGGAGCGGTCGTCACAGACGACAAGCGGAGGCCATCACCGGGGCACGGACACCCGGCTTGAAGCGTCCCGCTCGATGGCGCTGATCCGCTGCTCCACCCGATCGCGATCGGCCTTGAGCTCCGCCAGGGTCTCGGCGACTTTCGAGCGGATCGGCGGACAGCAGCCAACTCGCCCGCGGCGTCGCTGGAGCACGGCCATCAACGGACACGCCGCAACGCCGATCACGATCGCGGCGACCAGCAGGGCCGTTCCCATCAGCGCTCCACCGTTTCGCGCACGCCGCGTGACTCAAGCTCCGCGATCCGCGTGTCGAGGCGTGCGGACTCCGCCTTCAAGCTGGCGACGTCGTCCCCAGCGCTGCTATCGGAACCGGCGGTCCTTTTGCCACCCATCATCCCCCGACCCATGAACACCATCATCAGCACCATCCCGACGGGGCACGCCAGAACGGCCAGCGGCAGCAGTATTTGTTCCATCGTCAACCTCCCACCTCTCAACTACGTAAACCGTAGTCATCAGGGTACTATCCCTGGTGTCGTTGTCCAGTCACCCCGGGGCGGATACCCTTCAGCGATGCAGCAGCCCTCAAAGGGCCGAGAGGCAATCCTGTCGAACGAGCCCGAGGCGAACGGCTCCTCGCCCCTTGGAAGCCTCCAGCGCGCCATCCTCGAGGAACTCTGGACGGCCGGCGAATCGTCGGTTCGCGAGGTCGTCGCCCTGCTCGAAGGCCGGGCCAACACGTTGGCCTACACGACCGTCCTCACTGTCATGGTTCGCCTCCACGCCCGCGGACTGCTGGTGCGACGACGCGAGGGCCGGCGCGACCTGTACCAGGCCGCCGTCGACTCGGCGGGCCTGTCGGCCGCCCTCTCACGTGAGGCGGTCGACCGACTGATCGAAGCCCACGGCGATGCGGCCGTCGCCGCCTTCGCCGCCAGGATGCGCGACGGCGATCCGGCTGACCTGACCCGCCTGCGCGATCTGCTGAACCGCGAGGACCTATGACGAGCAGGCCGACAACCGTCGCCTGGGCGATGGTGGCGGTCCTCGCCCCCGTCGGAATCCTCGGGGCGATCGGTTGGAGCGCGGGAGGCACCTCGGCGTGGGTCGTCCTGCACGCGTGCGCACGTGCGATCGCCACCGCCACCTCAATACCGGTTGTGCTGTCCCTCTCACTCGCCGCATCGATCTGGGGGCTGATGCTTTGGCACCTCTGCCGCCAAGCGATCATCGGTCATCGAACGATTCGCCTGGCACGCCGGTACGCCGTCGTACCACCGGGTGCCCTCGCCACAACCGCACACGACCTAGGCATCCGCCGTCTCATCGTCACGGACCTCCCCGAGAACCTGGCCTTCTGCGGCGGCCTTCTGCGCCCGACCGTGGTCGTCAGCAGCCCACTCATCCGGTCGCTTGATGCCGCGCCACTGCAGGCGGTCCTGGCCCACGAGGCAGCCCACGCCCGCAACCGCGACCCCCTGCGCCAGACCCTCGCCCACGCGGTCGCGCGCGGCCTATGGCTCGCGCCGGCGGCCCGGCAAACAGCCGAGCACCAGCGCCTTCGCCTCGAGCTTGCCGCCGACACCCACGCGACCGCCTACGCGGGCCGCCGTGCCGTGGCCGAGGCGCTCATGGCCCTCCACACGGCACCTGCGTACACCGACGAGCCCGCGATCGCCGCCGGCGGGACCGCCCTGGGTGCCCGAATCGACGCACTCGTTCCCGGAGCGACCGCCCCTCGGCTAACCGTCGAGCCCGCAATCGTGCGACGGTCGGCCGTCGGCGTGACGCTCGCAACCCTCGTGGTCACCGCCGTCATCGTCACCCCCGGCGCGAACTCCGATGCGATCACCCCGATGCCCATGAACGGCGCGGACCTCGCCGACATGGCGATCGCATGGGGCCTACGAGGAGCCGTCCTGGCCCTCTGCTGGATCGGCGGACGGTGGTGGCTCCGCGCTCTCGGTAGCTGACGCCTCCGGGCAGACACCGCCGCGCACCGCCGTAACTACTACTTACAGTGTAGTCTTCTGTCGTGTCGTTCTTGGAGGGCCTGGCGGCCCCGATCGCACCCTGCTGTGTCTGGGTGACCGCAGCGGCCTCCCATCGACCCCACCTGGCTGCCGTCGGACCTCATCGACCCGTGTGATTCGCAGCCCACCCTTCAGCACTCTGCCCGTCGACCCGCTCGAGCTGCACGTATACGGGCTTACCTACATCGTTGCGCTAGTCACCGCCGTCGCGATCACCACCCGCCGATGGGAACACGACGGCGGATCACGCGAACTCGTCCAAGACGTCGCACTCCGGGGATTCCCAGCCGGCTTGATCGGCGGCCGCCTCGACTGACCACAAGCTCGAACGGGGTGCCAGATCACTGGCTAGCCGAAGATTTTCGCCCTACGGAGAAGCGAGAGAGGGAAGCCCACTAGCGGCGAGCGTCGGCCAATTGCGCGCCAGCCTCCGCCATACGGGTCAACCGCCTAATGGTTTCTCCGTGCGAACCGACTAGGCCGTGAACGGCCTGGCGGACCGTAGAGGCACTTAGGCGGGGTCGGGGCACCCCAGATGTTGCGACGGTCCTCCCCAAAGCCGGGCGCCGGCGGGTCCTCTGGGCGCTTCAGACGCTCGACTGCAAGGGGTGGATCGCTGCCCCAAGCCCTTTCGCTGGCCCTCCGTCTCGCCGGTCCGGCGGGTCGCAGAACCGCAGGGAAGGTGTGGGCATGACCCACGACCTCCACCCGCCCGGCGAGTCCGGCCGAAGCGACCCGCTGATCGGCGTGACACGCCGCGTGACCTCCATGTTCGTACTCTGGCTGTGGAGCGTGCTGCGCTGGCGCAGCGACGCCGCACGATCACCGTTGCGGGCGGCTCAGGCGTCGCTTCTGCGTGCATTCAACTTATCCTCTTACTGTGACAAGAATACCGGCGGTGTCACGGTAAACATGGCATGCCAGCGGCATAACTTGTGAGTAAGAACAGCGCGCGCACCGGCAAGCGGGCGGTCTTTCTGCGTTCGGACGAAGTCGCGCGCCCAGTCGAGCTTGCGCTGGTACTCGGGGTCGGTCGAGAAGTCCCACGCCATGGTGGGCCAAGCCTACGCCTACGCCTGCGGCTCGAGCCTGCGCCGCAGCAGCGAGCGCTCCGCGGGCGAGGGCGCGAGCTCGAGCGCTCGGGCGTCGGCCAGCCGGGCGCCGTCGGGGTCGCCCGCGCGGCGCAGCAGCTCGGCGCGGGTGGCGTGCAGCAGGTGGTAGCCGTCCAGCGCGCGCTCGAGGCCGGCGAGCTCGTCGAGCGCCGCGGCCGGGCCGTGCACCTCGGCGAGCGCGACCGCGCGGTTGAGGCGCACGACCGGCGTGTCCTGCACGCCGACCAGGCGGTCGTAGAAGGCGAGGACGGTGGGCCAGTCGGTGGGGCCGTCGGCCAGGTGGGTGGCGACGATCGCGGCCTGCAGGACGTAGGGGCCGGGCGGGCCCAGGCGCGCCGCGCGGTCGACCAGCCGGCGGCCCTGCGCGATGGCCGCCGCGTCCCACCGCGCGCGGTCCTGGTCGGCGAGCAGCACGAGCTCGCCGTCGGCGTCGGTGCGCGCTCCGCGCCGCGCGTCGTGAAGGGTCATGAGCGCCAGCAGGCCGAGCGCCTCGCGCTCGTCGGGCATGAGCGCGCAGAGGATCGACGCCAGGCGGATGGCCTCGGCGCACAGCTCCCGGCGCACCAGCGCGTCCCCGCTGGACGCGGCGTAGCCCTCGTTGAAGATCAGGTACATCGTGGCGAGGACCGCGGGCAGCCGGTCGGGCAGCGCGGCGTCGCGCGGGACGGCGAAGGCGATGCCCGCGTCGCGCAGCTTGCGCTTAGCGCGCACGACGCGCTGCTGCATCGTCGTCTCGGAGACCAGGAAGGCGCGGGCGACCTCCGGGGTCTGCAGGCCGCCGACGAGCCGCAGGGTCAGCCCCACCCGCGCCTCGAGGGCGAGCGCCGGGTGGCAGCAGGCGAAGATCAGCGCCAGGCGGTCGTCGGGGATGGGCATGGGGTCGTCGTCCTCCTCGCCGGGCACGGCCCGCTCGAGCTCGGCGGCCAGCACCGCCGCCTTGTCGGCGAAGCGCTTGGCGCGCCGCAGGCGGTCGATCGCCTTGTTGCGCGCCGTCCGGGCGATCCAGGCGGCCGGCTCGTCCGGCACGCCGTCGCGCGGCCAGCGCTCGAGCGCGACGACGAAGGCCTCCTGGACCGCCTCCTCGGCCAGGTCGACGTCGCGCAGCACGCGGGCCAGCACCGCGACCGCCCGTCCCGCGCCGTCGCGGAACAGGCGGTCGACCTCGAGCGCGGCGCTGCCGTTCAGGAGGCGGCCGTCCCGGCGGCGTCGCTGTTCTCGGCCACGTCGGTGCCGCCGGCCAGCGGGCGCACCTCGATGGCGGCGCCCCAGAGGACGGCCGGCACCTTCTTGGCCCAGGCGATCGCCTCGTCGAGGTCGGCGCAGTCGACCACGTAGTAGCCCGCGAGCTGCTCCTTGGTCTCCACGAACGGGCCGTCGGTCAGCACGACCTCGTCGCCACCGCGGACGGTGGTCGCCGTGGTCGAGTGCTGCAGGCCCGAGCCGCCGCGCAGCACGCCGGCGGCGGCGGCCTCGGTGTTGAACGCCTTCCACGGCGCCATGGCCTCGGGCGTCGGCACGAAGTCCGTCTCCTCCATCCAGATCGTCAGCAGGTACTGCATCGTCAAGTCCCTCCTCGGGCTGTAGTGCGCCGGCCCCTTTGACCGCCGCGTTCGACCCATTGACGAACGACAGCCGACCGGATCGACAGGCGCCAGAAAAAAACGCTAACGCGCCAGCTCTGCTGGGTGCGCCCGGTCACACGTCGCGGTAGCACGGCCCCGCCGAGCAGGGCGGGGCCGGGAGACCACTTCGAACCACCAGAAGAAGCGAGATACACGCTACCTCACACGACGGCGGCACCATCCGGGCCGCGAGCCTGGTCCGGGTGTCCACGAAGGGTCAGGCCGACAAGGGTGTCAGCCTCGACGAGGACCGCAGGGTCGCCAAGTACATCAGCGACCAGGAGTGTGGAGTGGACCCTGTCTGATGGACAGTTGGCATGATCGTCGCGTTCACCAACCAAGTGTCCGGTGAACCGGGTCCGGCGCACCAGAAGCCACTGGCCCTGCTTGAGCGCATAATCGAGGCATCCAGCAACGCAGGCGACATCGTCGCCGACCTTTTCTGTGGATCAGGCACGACGCTGGTCTCGGCTGAGCATCTGAGACGCCGCTGGATCGGTTGTGACCTTGGACGGTTCGCGATTCACACGAGCCGAAAGCGTCTTCTCAACGTGCCCGACTGCCGCCCGTTTGAAATCCGGAATCTCGGGGCGTACGAGCGCCAACGATGGCAAGTAGCGACGGGCAACGGTGCGCTTCGAGCCTATCTGGACACCATCCTCGCCTTCTACCAGGCCGAACCCGCCGAGGGCTTCGCGCACCTCCATGGGCGCAAGGCGGGCCGGATGGTTCACGTTGGGGCGACCGACGCCCCGGTCACGATCGACGAGACCGAAGACGTCATGGATGAAATGGCCGACAACGGCATCGAGGCCTGCGATCTGCTCGGTTGGGAGTGGGAGATGGGCCTTCACGACACGATCACCGAGCACGCTCGCCGCCGGGGCCTCGACCTGCGCCCCCGCCAAATCCCGCGCGAGGTCATGGAGCGCCAGGTCGCCGAGGCCGAGGCCGTCCGCTTTTTCGAGCTCGCCTACGTCGATCTCGACATGCGCCGTCAAGGAACGGAGGCGTGCGTCGTGCTCAAGGACTCCGTTATCCGCAGTGAGGAGCTGATCCCGGCGGCTGTGCGCGAGCGAGTTGAGTCGTGGTCAGACCTCATCGATTACTGGTCCGTCGACTATGACTTCAGCGACGAGGTTTTCCACAACCAGTGGCAGGCGTACCGCACCCCGGAGAACCCCGTCCTCGCAACCCAGAGCGACTGGCACGAGTATCCGGGTCCCGGTCGCTACTCGATCGTCGTGAAGATCATCGACATCTTTGGGAACGACACGACCAAGCTCGCCGAGGTTCGCATCAAGTGAGCCCGGACGCGGAGACGGCAAGGCCCGCCGGCGACCCCTACGCGGTTCCGGAGAGACGCAAGCCGAGCGAGGGCGCCTACGCCGTCAACTCAAGCCGAATCACGCCGCTGCTCTGTTCCCTGCCCGGCGGGCGCGGCGCGTCTCGTCCCGAAGGTGCGCCTCCAGCTCGTCCCGAGCGATCAGCGTGCGGTTCCCGTCGTTGATGCGGGTGAGGAGCCCTTCGGACA
>JANLSO010000089.1:0-62478 GCA_031362405.1 Thermoleophilia bacterium
AAATCCAGGATCACCTTCTGGGATGCGTGGTAGGCGCCAAGTCGGTTCTTCAAGTGCCCATGGTTGACCGCGACCTTGATCGCGACGCTGGCGTCGATCAGCCCGATGAGCGTCGTCGGCACTCGGATGTAGTTGGTGCGGCGGCGGTACGTGGCTCCGGCGAAACCGGCGACGTCGGTGGTGAGGCCGCCGCCCACCACGAGCACGGGCTCCTTACGCACAAGCCCGAAGTCACCGAACGCGTCCACGATCCGCTCGAGCGTCGCCAAAGACTTGTCGGTTTCACTGATCGCGACCCGGACCGTCGTGAGGTCGATGCCGTGATGCGCGAAGTACGCCTCGATCTGCTCGCCGTAGAGGCCATAGACCGCATCGTCGACCACCATCAAGCAGCGGCCCAGTTGGCGGAAGCTCGCGGCGATCTCCCCGTTTTCGGGAGCGAAGGCCCCTTCCACGTAGAGCAGATCGAAGTTGATCGTCTCGCGGCCTTCGACATGGAAGGCCGTTTCGGTGGCCCTGAACGTCGCGTGAGAGGTGCTCATGCAGAAACCTCGAGTTCATTGGGAGGATCGGATGCCTGCAGCGAGCTGCGGCGGGGAGCCGCCCACGTGCGGGCGAGCTGCGCCGAACACCGCTTCGGTACGAATGGTCAGGCGCGAGGGATGAGCGCGCGCAGCTCCCGGAACGTCAGGTGGTCGAACTGGCGGTGGGCGTTTTCGAAACGGTGATCAGCGGTGTTTTCGTTGGGGAACGCGACGCATCTCAGGCCCGCCGCCACAGCGGCGTCGACCCCCGCGAGGTTGTCCTCGATGGCGATGCAGTCGTCGGGTTCTTCGCCCAGCTGCTCGAGCGCGAAACGGTAGGCAGCACCGTCCGGCTTGGGTCGATCAACGCGGGAGGCGTCCATAAGCAGGTCGAATGCCGTCGGCGCGATATCCGGCGCCAACGCGTCGAGCAGGGCCGAGACGTTCTCTTTGGAGGTCGTCGTGACCAGCGCGACCGTGAAACCGGACTTCTTGCCCTCGTGCAGCGCCTCGACCACGCCGGGGCGCGGCGCGAGGTGCGACGCGGCCAGGCTCTCGCGAAAGAACTCCGACTTCGAGCGATGAACTTCCGCGGCGTCGATCTCCTGGCCCACCGACCTGGCGTACGCGGCGATCCTCTTGCGTCCGCCGCTCTCCTGCAGGAGCCCGGTGTACTCCTCCCGACTCCAGCGCCAGTCAAGTCCGTGGGCCGCGAAAGCGCGGTTGAACGCCTCCCTCTGTAGCTCTGAGGTGTCTGCGATGGTCCCGATAGAGCCAAAGAGAATGGCGGACATGGAATCCCTTCGAAGGTCTCTGCGTCATTGATGTGCGTGCAGCTCGATGAACCGAGCGGCCGCGCCCGCGTCGTTCGGGAAAGTTATGAATCGGGTTCCTGGTCGTCAACGGGGATCGGCGCGGTATGCGGTCAGCTTCTGTCCGCATCGACGGCGTGCGCAGGATCACCACCCGCGCGATATCGGCCGCGTGAGGGCAGGACGGCTTCACGAATCCCTACGGTCCTCGGGACCAGGCCACGCAGAGCCCACACGTCAGGAGACCGCGCCACCATGCTGGCGATGCAGGAGTCGGACGAGGGCAAGGCCGCGCAGGAGCACGACGGGGTCCTCCCCGATACCGTCGCAATCTTCATCGAGGAATAGACTGGCCCAGTCGTACGCCGCTCTACCAGCCGGTCGCTACTTGATGCCGATCACCATCGAGTCGGGGCCGACGAGGTGCTCGGCCCGGGTCTGAGAGAATCCGGCCTCGCGCATCCAGCCCATAGAGTCGGTGGCCGTGTAGTCGAGCCGCCCTCGGTGTCGATGAGCATGTTCAGGCTCATCAGCAGGCCGAACGCGTTCTGTGAGCGGTCGTCGTCGATGATCGCCTCGTAGACGATCAGGGCGCCGCCGTCCGGCAGGGCGTCGCAGGCCTTGCCGATGAGCATCCGCTTCTGCTCGAGATCCCAGTCGTGGAGGATGTGCCCCATCGTGATCACGTCGGCCGGCGGGACCTCGTCGGTGAAGAAGCTCCCGCTGCTAAAGGGGAGGCGCCGTGCGAGGCCGTTGTGTTCCACGTAGTCCTCGAAGATAGGCGCGACCTCGGGCAGGTCGAAGCCCCCTCCGGTGAGGTGGGGGTTGGCGAGAGCGATCTGCACGGCCAGGTCACCCTGCGGTGCCGACGTCGACGAAACTCGAGTGCTCGGCCGAGGGGAAGCGCTCGGCGATCGGCATCTCGCTCACCTGGTATGACGTACTCGTCCACACCAGGACGTGCCCGAGCGGCTGAGCACGACCGGGATCGCCGAGCGCATCCTTGCGTCCAAGAGCGGTCTGACTCGGGTGATCGATCGGATGGAGCCCGGCCTGGTCGAGCGCGGCGCCTTAAGGGCGATCGGCGCACCGTGCAGGTGGCGATCACCCCCAAGGGCCTCGAGCTTCTCGGGCGCGCACGCCCCGCGCACCATGCGACGATCAGGCGGCACTTTCTCGACCACATCGACGAGCAGGATGTCGCTGGGCTCACACATGCGCTGGCCGGTGTGTGCACGCATCTGAAGACCGTCCGGCCCGGCCGTGTCCGCTGACCCGTCCCCGGCCGGAGAAAAGAATCGCGCCGGTGATTCATGATGGACGTCGTGGGCTGATCCTCGCCCGCGCCTGTCGCGGACTTCCGAGAGGAGCGGGGCGGCGGCCTACGGACCGCGTGGCACGAACGCGCCGGTCGACTGGGGAAACGGAGGGGCAGGGATTTGAACCCTGGATCCGCCGATTGACGGATAACGGTTTTCGAGACCGCCGCATTCGACCGCTCTGCCACCCCTCCGCGGCGTCGGGCAGGGTAGCACGAGGCCGATCGTGCGCTACCATCCCGCGCGCCTGGAGAGGTGTCCGAGCGGCCGAAGGAGCGCGACTGGAAATCGCGTAGGCGGGTATTCCTCGCCTCGAGGGTTCAAATCCCTCTCTCTCCGTTTCGACCTTCGAACCCTGACCGACTAGGTCGGTCAGGGTTCGTCTCCTGTTGCGAAGTCCCCCGCGACGACTATGGGTTTCGATCGCGCAACAGCGTGGGGGTTCCCTGGCCGCCAGGCGGCGGAGACGGGAAGGAAGCTCGATCTGGGCCGCCCGGCTCGCCCTGCGCGCATGCACCAACGTCCGCTCGAAGGGTCAGTATGTGCCAACGATGGAGTCGAGAATTCTTGTAGCCGCCCAGCGTCTTGGCGTCCGTTTTTCGATCCGAAGCAGGGCGAGGGTCCTGGCGAACACTGACGCCGGTGCAGAGCTGGCGCAGGACGATGGCATCGGCGGACTCTCGTTTGAGGCGCCCAACTGATGGCAACTCTTCACCACTCCGCTGCCCGCATCACACCGGCCGTACTCCAATGGGCGTTGGATCGCGCAGAATCCACTCCCGCCAAGCTGGCGAAGGCAACCGGCACCAACGCTCCGGTCGTGGAGCGGTGGCTTAGCGGGGATAAGAACCCGACGTTTCGCCAAGCGCAGGAGGCGGCCAAGCACCTTCGCGTGCCGTTCGGATTCATGTTTCTGCCCGAGCCTCCGCCGGCAGGGCTGCCAATACCCGATTTCAGAACCCTCGCCGGACAGACCATCGGTGAAGCGAGCATCGACCTGCGAGACGTGGTCTTGGCCACCTTGCGACGCCAGGCATGGCTTTCGGAGTACCGCAAGGAGGAAGACGAGGCACGCGTCGGCGTAGTTGGTTGTGCCAAGAAGGGCGAGTCTTGGCGGGCCACAGCCCTCGATATTCGGTCCCAGCTCGGGCTTCGGGATGCCTTTCGACCTACTCGCCAGGACGAGTTTCTACGCGACCTAACCGAGCGTGCGGAGGCGCTTGGCGTCTACGTCATACGATCGGGGGTCGTTGCGAACAACACGCACAGGCCGCTTGACGTCAAGGAGTTCCGCGGTTTTTGCCTGAGCGATCCGTTCGCGCCGTTTATCTTCATCAACGGCGCCGACGTCCGGTCAGCACAGGCGTTTACCCTCGTGCACGAGCTAGCGCACGTTTGGATGGGCGAAACTGGCGTCTCCGGGCCGCTGACATCTACGGCTACCGGCACCGAGGCGCAGTGCAACCGCATTGCTGCCGAGGTCCTGGTACCGGAGCAGGAACTTTTCCGGGTTTGGGACGGCGACGCCGATATCCCGGATGCCGTCGCCGCGGCGGCGCGACACTTTCGGGTCAGTCGCTACGTTCTCGCCATTAAGGCGTGGCAGTCCAACCTGATCTCGCAGCCTGTTCTAGGCGGTCTTCTGAAGGACTACCGTCGAGAGGATCGCGGCAAGGAGGCAAGCGGCTCCGGAGGAGACTTTTACAAGACAGCGGTCGTTCGGAACAGCCGTAGCTTCTCCGAGCGCCTCATGGACGCATTGTCCCGTCAGCGCGTGTTGACTCGCGACGCTGCGGGCCTCTTGGAGCTAAGAACCAAGAGTCTCGATGGTTTGGCCCGTGAGCTGGTCGACCTTGGCTGACCTGTACGTAGTTGACGCCAACGTCATGATCGAGGCGGCCAAGACTACTACGCCTTCGAGCGGGTCCCGGGGTTCTGGGAGTGGATGGACGAGCGGATCATCGAGGGAGTCGTAAAGACGGCTTCGCTGGTAGGCGGAGAAATCGACTATCCCGACGCTCTGGTGGAGTGGCTAAGGGCCAAGGACCCTGACCTGACCTACATCGACGTCAGCGAACCGGCCATCCAGTCTAAGTTCGCTGAGATCGCCACCTGGACCGTGACCTCCCCCTTCGGGCCCGAACACGTAGCCAAGTTCCTTGCGGGTGCTGACCCATGGCTTGTTGCGAGTGCGGCTGTTCACGGTGCCTGCGTCGTGACACAGGAGACGCACGTTGGACCTGGTGCGAAAAAGGTCAAGATTCCTAACGTGTGCGGGGAGTTCAGCGTGCGTTGTATCAACACCTTTGAGATGCTTAGCGAGCTGGAAGCTCGATTCTGAGGGCCTCCGCCCTACGGATGTGGCCGGATGGGTCGGATGTGCGAGAAGGTTCAAGTTCAACTTCAACCCCGCCAGGGCAGTTTGGGAGTCCTCGTTGCCGCAGAAAGCTGCACGAGGCCTCGTCAGGCGTGAATCACGGACCTGGCAGCTTGGATAACGCGCTCTGCCGCCTCGATGCACGCCCCAGCATCGGCTTCGGCGGCGGCATCCAGGTCATCGGGATAGCGCCCCTCAATGGTCCACGGATTCAGCGAAGCAAGGTCATCGCTTTGGAACCTGGAGGCGACGTCGTCCGATAGGGCCGTTCTGAGCTTCAGCAGATCATGGGTCCTTCGCGGGTCGCGACCCGAGTGGATCAGGCAGGCCTTTATTGCCTTTTCGCCGGCGAGGTGAGCGAGGAAACATGCGAGACGTGCCGGCACGCCCTCGCTCGCGTCAATGACCTGAGCAGCGGCGAGATCCTCCCGGGCCTGGTCTAACCAACGGATCGCCTCCTGCTCGCTGGTGTCAGGCAGCTCGCTCATACACGACCTTGCCCTCTCGAAGCGGCCAGTAGTGCATCGAGCCCAGAACATCGCGCCGGCGCTCGCACTCCCGCGGGTCGGTTACGAAGACGTCGACGGCAACGGGCGCGGTAATCGCACGTCGGATGGTCGCCATGAGACGCGCCTTCCTCGCGGGTTCCACCTCATCAAGGACGACGAGAAAATCGAGGTCGCTGTCGATCGTGTCATCGCCCCGCACAACCGAGCCGAAAAGGATCACCCGGACAGGATTCACCGCCTGGACGATCTCCGCCACCGCGCCCGGCACGAACGATCCCAAGGTGTTCTGAGAGGTGGTCGTCATCCCTCGGAATGGTAGGTCATCCTCTGGATGAATCGAAAGCGCGAGATGACGAGTTCAGGTTCGCGATTTCGAGCCCGGCACCGGTGGAGGCGTTAGGCCTTGTCGCAGAAGCCCCGTCCGGCTGCCCTGTCACCATCCGGTGCATGCGGGAGAACCGGAAGAGCCACACTCAGCCCCAGTTCTACCTGCGGGCCTTCGCAAACGACGGCCATCTCGTCTCAATCCGAGATGGCCGTCACAGACGGGTCGGCCTAAAAAAGGCGACCGTTGAGCGCAATGCCTACGCGTTCCGCGAGACATGCGGCACGGTCGACCAGAGCCTAGAAAGATGCTTCGCCGAAGTCGAGCGGCTCGCCGCACCCTCCCATCGTCTACTGCGCCAGGGAACGATGCCGACCGGGGTAGCTTGGTTGTCGTATCTGCTGTTCCTCGCGCTCAGCTTCGGGCGGTCCCGCCGCGGAATGCGCATGAGTGACGTGGCGATGCCACTTGAGCTCGCCGCGTTGCTTTCTGCGGTCCCCGGTGGGGCCCGCAATCTCTACCTCGACAACCTGGTCCACCGCATCTGGCCATGCTGCGTATGGGTCCTCGGGCAACTCGATGTGCGACTTGTCTTCCTGCCGGAGAACCTTCGCCTCGTCACGGCCGATCACATAGTCGGACTATGGGCCGACCACCCGAACCCATCCAGCCTCGGTTTGCTTTCGGCTCCGCTGCTGGTGCACCCGGTCGATCGCCAAAGGGCGCTGTGGTTCAAGCGCCCCTTCGAGGATTGGCCGCCCTGGCTCGACGACCCGTACCAGGCGGCGGCCAACGCCAATTGGGCCATGGCCCATGTCGCGACCGATGAGGTACTCGTCCACCCGGACGACCTGACCAATTTCATCATGTGGCTGCCCAACGGCCACCGAGAGACGCCCATCGGAACGCTCGTGCCTGTGGCCCGGTCCCTGCCGCTGTGGCTCCCGTACCGGGCCATGCCCGCCGTACTCGCCGGCTCCCATGTTGAGGCAATCCTGGCTCGGTCACACCGCTCTCGGACGATGGCAGCAGTCGCCCAGCAGACGGGCAACGCGCCAGAAACCATTTTGGCGGCTACCCCTACAGATGCAGGCCGCGCGTTCGCTGCTCTTGTAAAGACTCCGAACGGATTCGGCACACAGACTGGCGAACTCCGAGGGCCCGTGAGGTAGGGAATCGAGCCGCAGATCACTTCGACGGACAGGGTGGACCCAGGCGCCCGCGCTGCGCCACGGGTCCAAGGTTCAAGTTCAACTTCAATCCCGCCAGGGCCGTTGTCCTCGGGAACACAAGCGCCTCGCCCGGCCGTTCGCAGCCGTCGAGCGAGGCGCGCATTGACCCGCCGATCTCCGCGGATCTAGGATGGCGCCGCGGAACGGTCTGGGGCAACGGTGACCCTCACCCGTCGAAGGTCGATCGCCGTTTTGATGCTCCTCCCATCCGTCAAGGAGAACCGTCGATGCACGCGACCATCCGAACGTACGACCGCGCGGCCGATTTGGCTGACCTGCTTTCCGCCAACAAGGACGAGATCCAACAGCTCTTCAGCGCTATCCCCGGATTCCGGGCCTACCATCTCGTGAAGACGGGCGACGCGGAGTGCGTCAGCCTCACCGTCTTCGACGACGCCGCAGGCAGCCAGGCCGGAACCGACGCGGCCCGTGAGTGGGTCGCTGCCAATGCGGCTCACCTGAACGTCCCACCTCCGCAGGTCTCGGCCGGTGAGGTCGCATTCAGCCTCTGAGCGGCTGAGTATCGCGCCGCACATCCGGGTCCGGACCGGACGTGCGGCGGTTTACCGCCGCGCGGCGGTAAACCGCCAGTTTCAGCTGACACCCATGCCCTTGACACGGGGCGTCACTTAAGTGGCGGGGTAGGTCACCGCATGAGGTTCAGGTTCAAGTTCAATCCCGCTAGGGCCGCTCATCCCCGAGGAGGGGCGTTCGGCGCGCCCCTCCTCGGATCCGTCCCCGCCGGCGGGCCCCCGAGACCTACTCCTCGATGTAGATCGCGATGGTCTCGGCGAGAACCCCGTCGTACTCCTCCGCAGCCTTGCCCTCGTCCGACTCCAGCAGCGCCATCATGGCGTCCATGTCCGGGACGTCCATGATCAGGCCGACGTTGTTGCGGTTCTGGGGATTGACGAACGTTCGGATGTTGGTCACCCCGATCGTGGTGAAAATCTCTGCGCGCTTGGGTGAGGCGAGCCAGTGCGCGGTGTCCTTGACGTCGTGGGTAGCGATCACGGTCGGCATGAGGTCTCCTGACCCTGGCCCTGCGTGGATGGGTTCTGGCCACCATATGGCACCGCCGGCTCGGCCTGCGAAACGCGTCGCGTCATCCCGGCCTCGCGTCCCTCATGGCCGGAGCGCACGCTGATGTTCCACCCGTCCGTCCTCGAACCCGGGGTGCTCTCGGTCCCGCTGGACCGCCGACGGGAGCGCTCCTCGTCGCGTGCCGATCAGTCGGAATCCCGGCCGAACGGGGTCTGCAGGTCCGGTTTCAGTTCAATCCCGTTAGCCCGTTGGTCCGCGAGAGGCACCCTCGCGCCCGGCGGGGGCGCGAGGGACGGGCAGAGGCGGGCCGTTCCAGACGGCCTCTCGCCCGCGCTGGATGGTGGAGATCGTGACGCGCGCGACCGGGTCGATGGTGTTCGCCGCGAGGTGCTGGACGTTGTAGAGCTCGGTGAACTTGCGGCCGTCGTCGGGGGTGGTGAAGCCCTGGAACTCCTTGAGCGTCTGACGGCCGAGGTTGGCCCGATCGACCAGGAACAGGATGCGCCGCGCGTCGGCGTGCTTCACCAAACGGTAGGCGATGTTGGCCGCGGTGAAGGTCTTGCCCGAGCCCGTGGCCATCTGGATCAGCGAGCGCGGCTTGCCGAGGGCGAGCGACTGCTCGAGGTTGCGGATCGCCCGGATCTGGGCGGGCCAAAGACCGCCTTCGGGAAGATCGGGCAGCACCCGCAGGCGGTGACGAAGGGTGGGCGCACGCGGGTGACGGCGCAGATCGGCGACCGCGGCGGCGAGGGTCTCGGGGCGCAGGAACCAGAACACCTGGCGGCTGGAGGCCTCGGGGTCGAGCGTGTTGGTGAAGCGCGTCTCGACGCCGGTCGACTGGTAGACGAAGGGCAGGGCACCCTCGATCGCCGCCTCGACGTGATCGGGCAGGCCGTCGACGTACTTGCCGGTCTGCCAGGCCACGCCGGTCAGCGTCTCACCCTCCTTCTTAGCCTCGATCACCCCCACGGGGGCTCCGTCGACGAACAGCAGGTAGTCGACGCGCCCGTGGGGCGGGCGCAGGATGAACTCGCGCACGGCCACGCCCCGCGATG
Source organism: Thermoleophilia bacterium (assembly GCA_031362405.1). Taxonomy (GTDB): domain Bacteria; phylum Actinomycetota; class Thermoleophilia; order Miltoncostaeales; family Miltoncostaeaceae; genus JANLSO01. The sequence continues at coordinate 9,198 of JANLSO010000089.1, forward strand.
CGGTGAGGTTCGCGCGGGAGTAGTCGTGGACGACCCAACCGGCGGCGACCAGCATGCGGTCGATCTGCATCCGGGCGCGCGCCTCGGGGGTGAGGTAGGCGAGGCTCGGGTCGGGCATCGCGCAATCTTGTCGGACCGAGCACCGTTCTCCTACCACCTGATGGGCCGCGGCGGCCGTGAGGCGCCGACGCGGCGGCGGCGGCTATTGGGCTCGCTTCGGCCCTGCCTTTGCGCCGGAGGCGTTGAGGGCAACCGCCGCACGGATCAGCTCTTGGAACGCTTCCGCGTCGACCTCTTCCCCCTCGTAGATGTCGATCGCGCGACGAGCGTTCCCTTCGAGACTCGAGTTGAAGAGGCGGGAGGAATCCTCGAGCGACGCCCCCTTGTGGAAGGTCAGCTTCACCTTGTCCTTGTACGACTCGCCGGTACAGATGATCCCGTCGTGCTCCCACACGGGAACGCCCCTCCACTTCCACTCCTCGACGACGTCCGGAACTGTCTCGAGGATCAGCGTTCGCATCCTGCCAAGGGTCTGGCCGCGCCAATCGCCCAGGTCGACGATCCTCTGGTCGATCAACTCCGACGCCGACGGGCCCTCGGTCGAATCCGATTTCGTCATGTCTCCTCCCCTCAGCCCAGCGGTTTGCGCGCGACGGCGAACAGCTTGCAGTAGTCGTAGACGAAGCCGTCCGGCCCCGATTCGGCGTGCAACGCAGCGTCGATGCGCTGGTCGAGTTCGCTGAACCCACCCGGCGGGTTACCCAGCAGGTGCCCGGCCACCGAGCGGGTGCGGGCCATGAATGCGTCGGGATCCGTGCTGCGCCGACGGCGCTCCATCCAGACGTCGACGGGCTCAAGACCGGCGGCGCGTAGGTCGACGGCGATCTCGTCGACGTCACGCTGATTCTCGGCGAACCAGCCGGTCCACGCCGTCGGCGCGCCGATCCGTTCGAGCAACTCGCGCCATGCGTCCTCGCCGCCACGACCGGCGGTGAGGATGCCCATGATGCCGCCCGGCCGCAGCGCGCGCGCCATCCGGGCCACGGCCGCCGGCTTGTCGGGGAACCAGTGCAACGCCATCGCGCAGATCACCGCGTCGAAGGCGCCGTCGGCGACGCCCATCTCCATGACATCCTCGGCGCGCAGCTCGACCTCGACGCCGGGGAACTCGTCGAGCTTGGCGGTGAAGACCTCCAGCATGCCCTCGGCCGGATCCACCCCGACGAGCGTTGAGACGTCGAAGCGGCGGATCATCGCCGCCGACGAGAAGCCCGTGCCGCACCCCACGTCGAGCACCCGCGAATAGTCGCCGTCGGGCAGTGACATCACGAGCCGTTCGGAACCGGCGATGTTATGCCGCACAGCGGCGTCGTATGACTCGGCGGCCTTGCTGAAACCCTCGGGCGCGTCGCCGGTGGTCGTGGTCATGGGCTGGTCGCTCCTCGATGGATGGTGCGGATCGATGAAGCCTATGCCGGCGGCGGGATACACGCGTACGGCGCCAGAGCCGGGGCTCCGTCGATGACAGCACCACCTCGATCAGCGGCGGGGGTGTCCTTGTCAGGCGGTGGCGCGCACTCCGACGTGCAAGGTCACCTCACGATCGGGGGCCGCCACAGCGGCGCGGGCGATTCCGATGAGCGCCTCGGCGTCGAGGTCGAAGCGTTGCGCGGCCGTGCGCAGGAAGTCGTCATAGGGCTCATCGAGGTAGAGCACCTCGACGCCGGTCGGACGGTCGGAGGAATCAAAGGAGACGCGACAGCGGTAGTCGATCTCCTCGTTGTACGCCTCGCGGTCGAAAGGGATCAGATCGATCCACAGCGCGTTGGCCTGGCTGTCGAAGTCAGCCTTCACGAACCCTCCTCCTCTCGAAGACCGTGATGACGACCGTTGAGTTGTCGGCGGCGATCACCACGCATATCCGCATCCCGCGGATTCGGCCCTCGATCCGCGGGTTGCCCCGATGATCCTGACCGGCCCGGATCGGATCCGCCAGCATCGTCGCGAGGTCGGCAATGGTGAGGCCGAGATGGCGCATCTCGTTGCGAGCATGTCTGGTGGGCTACAGCGATTCCATTGACCCCGTAGGCAACCGGGATCGGGCGCACCAATCTGCCCTCACCCGTGCCGATCCACGCACGAAACAGCCCAGCCCCAACCCCAGCGAACTACTCGGTAACGACGGCGAGCAGGACCGGGCGGCGGCGCCCGACCAACTCATTTGCTCCCGATAGATCAGGCCTTGAGGCGTTTGGTGTCATGGGCCCACATGGCGATCTCGACGCGGTTGCGGGCCCCGAGCTTTCTCATGACGGCGGCGAGGTGGGTCTTTGCGGTGCTGAGGCTGATGAACAGCTCGTCGGCGATCTCGGCGTTGGTGCGACCGTTGGCCACCGCCAGAAGCACCTCCTCCTCGCGGTCGGTGAGCGGCTCAATCGGCTCGGCGGGTGGCCGTGCGGTACTCAGACCGGCGAACGTCGCGAGCAGTCGGGCGGTGACGCTCGGCGCGATGAGGGCGTCGCCGTTGGCCGCCGCACGGACCGCCTGGGCGAGCAGCTCGGGGCCCGCATCCTTTAAAAGAAAGCCGCGCGCCCCCGCCTTCAGGGCCCCATGGACGTACTCGTCGAGGTCGAAGGTGGTGATCACGACGATCGCCAGGGGGTCGTCGACGTCGGGCCCCGCCGGCTGGCGGGTGGCCTCGATGCCGTCGAGGTGTGGCATGCGGATATCGAACAGGCACACATCGGGGCGAAGCTCGCGGGCGAGAGCGACCGCCTGGCGCCCATCGACCGCCTCGCCGACCACCTCGATGCCCGGTTGAGCATCGAGGATCATGCGCAATCCCGCCCGGACGATGTCTTGATCGTCGGCGACGAGCACCCGAATCGTCATCGGGCGGCACCGTCTCGGGGCAGCACGGCGGCGACCGTCCAACCCGACTCAGGGCCCGGGCCCGCCTCGAATGTGCCGCCGAGGAGCGTCGCTCGCTCGCTCATGCCCGCGAGACCGTAGCCCGTCGAGGGCGTCCTGGGCGTTCCGGTCTCGCCGTCGTCGCGGACGGTCAACCGAACACGGTCTGGCTCGCCGTCAACTCTTACCTCGATGCGGGTGGCGCCGCGAGCGTGTCGCACGGCGTTGGTGATCGACTCCTGGGCCAGGCGGTAGAGCGCGGTGTCGACAGACGGCCGCAGGTCGTCGAGGTTTCCCGACAGCTCGAGATCGACCCGCGGGCCGTTCGCAATCGAACGGGCGAGCTGCTCGATGTCGGCGACGCCCGGTTGCGGGGCGAGGTCGGGCTCCTCGCCGTGGCGAAGCGCGCGGACCATGGTGCGCATCTCGGAAAGCGTCCGTGACGCCTCCTCTTCGATGATCGCAAGAGCGGTGACGGCAGCGTCAGGTTGGGAGGCCGCGAGTGTGCGGCCCGCCTGAGCTTGGACGGCGATGGCCGAGACGTGGTGCGCGACCGTGTCGTGCAGTTCACGGGCCAGCTGCTCGCGTTCGCGCAGCGCGACGTGCTCCATATCGCGCAGTCGGGAGGCGTCCTGAAAGCGCACGACTGCGCCGAGCGCCGCGGCGAACAGCAGAACGAGGAACCCGCCCGCGACATCGCCGGCGGTGATGGAATCACCGAAGGCGCTGAGCGTCGCCGGCACCAATATGATCGCCAGCCCGATCGCGGCCTCGCGACCCGTTCCCCAACGAAACACCGCATAGGGCAGCAAAAGCACGAAGACCATCGTGTTCAGGCCCGTCCACCCGACACCGCCCACGATCGCCGCGATGTCAACGACGGTCACCGACCCGAAAGCGACGGCGACGGCGACCAGGGGCTTCGTCCGTCGCCAGAACAGCGTGGCCACGAGCGCCACCGCAAGCGCGATCGACACAGCTCGCCACGCCAGGTCGCTGGTGAGGGCCCCTTCGAGGATCGCCGCCGGAATCAGCGCGGCCGCGAGCGCCCAGTCTCGCCAGACACGCACGGGCGGCTCGGCAGCGCGGGGCTCGGACCACAGGGAACGCAGGGTGTTTGTGAACACCGACCAACCGTAGAGAACCGGAGCCCGCGGCGATATCGACCGAAAGCACGAGCCGGATTTCACCCGATCGGCCAACGAACGGCGACCGAACCTCCGATGTGCGCGACGCAGGGCTCCTTCACGGTGGTCACGGCATCGACCAGCCCCTGAAGGAGTCAGCTATGACGAACGTTCTCGATCGACTGGGACGCTACGCGGTCCGGCAGCCGTGGCGTGTCATCGGCGCCTGGCTCATGGCGTCGGTGCTCATCGTCGGAGCGTCGGGGGCCTTCGGGAAGCAGCTCACCGACACGTTCGGTGTACCCGGGGCCGACTCCCAGAAGGCCCTAGAGCTGCTGTCAGCTGCAGGATCAGACCGCGCTGGGCTGACCGCCCAGGTGGTCGTGACGCCGCGAGACGGCGCAACGTTCTCCGAATCTGTCGAGGCGCGGGCCGCGCTCGTCGAGGTACGGGCGGCCATCGCTGACCTACCGAATGTCGTGGCTGCGACGCGCCAGTCGATCTCGCCCGACGGCCGGGTCGCGGTGATCCGCGTCCAGTACCCCGTGATGGAGGATCTGAGCGTCGCCGACCTGCAGAACCTGAAAGGTGCCGTCGCCCAGGCGCGAGACGGCTCCCCACTTCAGATCGAGATGAGCGGCGACCTCTCCGCCCAGTTCGAAGAGCCCGAGACGGGCATCGGCGAGATGCTCGGCCTGATCGCGGCGATCGCCATTCTGCTGCTGGCGTTCGGGTCGCTCATCGCCGCCGGTCTGCCGATCGGGATGGCGCTCTTCGGGCTCGCCATCGGGATCAGCTCGATGTCGCTGATCACCTACCTGGTCGACATTCCCAGCTGGGCACCCGACCTCGCCGCGATGGTCGGGCTCGGCGTCGGTATCGACTACGCCCTGCTGCTTGTGACCCGGCACCGCGAGCACCTGGCCCGGGGGCTGAGTGTCGAGGAATCGGTCGGTCGCGCGGTCGCCACGGCCGGCCAGGCGGTGATCTTCGCGGGCGGAACCGTCGTCATCGCGATCCTCGGTCTGGGTGTCGCCGGGGTTCCGGTCTTGACGGCGGCGGGTATCGCCACCTCGGTGATCGTCCTGATCATGGTGATCGCATCGATCACCCTGATTCCCGCTTTTCTGGGGATCGCCGGGCTCCGGATCGACCGCCTCGGGCTGCCACGCCGCAGGGCCGCGGCCGATGAGGGCGGCGGCGGCGGCGCCCGCTGGGAGCGCTGGGGTCGGCACGTATCCGGCCATGCCACGGCCTACGCGATCGGCACGACCGTCGTGCTTTTGGCCGTCGCGGCGCCGATACTGGCCCTGCGGCTGGGTAACCCCGACGCGGGCACTTTGCCCGAGACCCGCACCGAGCGCCGGGCGTACGACCTCGTTGCCCGGGGCTTCGGTCCCGGAAGCAACGGTCCGCTGGTGATCGCCGTCGACATCGCGCAGGATCCCGGTGTTGTCGAGCGCCTGGCCGGCGCAATCAGGGGCGCCAAGGGCGTCGCCTCGGTCGAGCCGCCGGAGGTCGACACCGAAGCCGGAGTGGCGACGCTGGTGGCCTTCCCAACGACCTCGCCGCAGGACGCCGCGACCCTCGACACGATCAATCGCCTGCGGGGCGAGGTCTTCCCGCCCGTTCTTGGCGACAGCCCCGCCCGGGCTCACGTCGGTGGTCAGACGGCGACGATGGCCGATGTCGCCGACCGGGTCAGCGAGCGCATACCGCTGTTCATCGCGGCGGTGATCTTTTTGTCGTTCGTTCTTTTGACCGTGGTCTTCCGGTCGATCGTCGTCGCGATCAAGGCGGCGCTGCTGAACCTGCTGAGCGTCGGCGCCGCCTACGGAGTGCTGGTGATGGTATTCCAGTGGGGATGGGGCATGAGTCTCATCGGGCTTGAGTCGACGGTGCCGATCATCTCGTTCGTGCCCATGTTCATGTTCGCCATCCTCTTCGGGCTGTCCATGGACTACGAGGTCTTCCTGCTGTCACGGGTCCGTGAGGAGTACCTCGCCAGCGGCGACAACCACACCTCGGTGATTAAGGGCATCGCCGGCACGGCCCGGGTGATCACCTCGGCCGCCCTGATCATGATCTCGGTATTCGCGGGCTTCGTGCTGGGTAGCGACCCGATGACCAAGATGTTCGGTCTCGGCCTGGCGACTGCCATCTTCATCGATGTCACGATCGTGCGCCTGATCCTGGTGCCCGCGACGATGACGCTGCTGGGCGACGCCAACTGGTGGATTCCCCGCTGGCTCGACCGCTTGTTGCCGACGATCGACATCGACAGTGACCCCGGCCTCGTCCCGCCGGGGAGCACCGAGGTCGCCGCCGAAACCGCGTCGGGGAACTGGCCGATTCGGGAGGGTGGCGGCGCGTGACAGGGCCACGCTGCACGCCGGCATGGATCGCCACCCAGTGTGCCCGCGGTGAGCGAACAATCACCGGGGGCACACAGATGCTGCGGGATATCACCAAATCGGCGCTCAGGCGCGCGGGCCTGCTCGAGCCGGCGAAGCAGTGAGGACTGGCCGATGCCGATGCCCCCTCCACACGCTTTCACCCGACCTGCTGGTCGGATTGGTGCGCGCGTTCGACCGCCAGGCGTCGTACGCGGCCCCGGCGACCACGCCGTTTCGCACGAGAAGGTCACCGCGAACCCGAACGAGTTCACAGCCGATGTCGATCGCATCTCCCTCTTCAAGGGTTCCTACTCCACTGCCCTGTTCGAGACGATCGGGCGGGGGGAGGACCTTCCCCCGGTCGGCATCGCAGTCATCGACGTCGAGGCGCCGAGCCTGAAACGGCGTTCACCGACCTGAAACACCACGTAACACCGGCCCGGGAACGGCACCAAAGATCGGTAGCGTGGCCGTCGTGAGCGAACCCATCGCGTTGGCGCGCCGGCTGACCGCAGAGGCCGTCGGCACCTTCTGCCTTCTCTTCGCCGGAACCGGGGCGGTCGTCGTCAACGAAGTCGCCGGCACGCCGATCGGGCACGGCGGCATCGCGGCCGCCTTTGGCCTCGTCATCGTGGTGATGATCGCCGGCCTCGGCCACATCTCGGGGGCGCATTTCAACCCAGCGATCACGTTGGCGTTCGCGTCGACGCGCCACTTTCCCGGGAAGGACGTCGCCCCGTACATCGCCGCCCAGCTCGTCGGTGCGCTGGCCGCGTCGCTCGCCCTGCGTGGCCTCTTCGGCGATGGCACGACACTCGGCGTCACCGGCATCGCTCATGTCTCGGCGGCAGGTGGCCTTGGCCTGGAGATCGGGCTCACAGCAGTGCTCGCGCTGGTGATCATGTCGCTCGCCACCGATACGCGGTCGGTCGGCGCGCTCGCGGCGGTCGCGATCGGCGGCACGGTCGGGCTCGAAGCTTTGGTCATGGGGCCGATCACGGGCGCGTCGATGAACCCCGCGCGCTCACTGGCGCCGGCCATCGTCGCGGGTAACGGAACCGACCTATGGCTCTACATCGTCGGGCCGTGCGTGGGAGCGGTGCTCGGGGCGGCGCTCTACCAGTTCCTTCGGGCGCAGCCGCGTCCGATTGCGCAGACCATCACCGCGGAGGAAACCTCATGATCGACGGCCTGCCCGTCGCCCTATTCGTCTGTCGCCAGAACGCGGGCCGCTCACAGATGGCCGCGGCGTTCTTCACCCGGGCCGCGGAAGGCCGTGCAATCGCCCGCTCTGCCGGTACGACTCCGGCGGCCGAGGTCCACCCGATCGTCGTCGAAGCGATGCGTGAGGTCGGAATCGATCTTTCGGGCGCGACGCCGCAGCCGCTCACCGATGACCTTCAGATGCAGGCCGATCGGGCCGTGACCATGGGTTGTGGGGATGCCTGCCCGCTCGTGCGCGCGCCCGTGACCGACTGGGCTCTCGACGATCCGTCCGATGCCGGGATCGACGCGGTCCGCGTCATCCGCGACGACATCTCCCGACGGGTCGAGGCGCTGGCCGACGAGATGCTCGCGACCTGACGCCCACCAGCCACGTCGAGGTCAGCCCGCCTCGAGCAGCGCCTTCAACCGGCGCAGATCATCGGGAGCGTGGTTGCCGGCCTCGCGCCGTACCATCGGCAGCACGAACCGGGCCATTCCGCCGGCGCGGAACGAGAACTGGACCTCAACCGTGCAGGTGTCGGGCCCGCGCGGCGTCACGGCGAAGCGAACCGAGATTCCCAGCGGGCCACCACGGCCCGAGAACGCGAGGCCCCGCCCAGGTTCGCGTTCGGTCACCTCGTAGGTGACCTCCTGGTCGCCCCCCGGGACGCGCCGCCGCTCGGTAACCCGTGTGCCGATCCGGGTCGGGATGCCTTCGACCGCGACCTGGAGCGCGGACTCCTGCCAGGCGACGGCGTGGGTGAGGTCGTCGAGATAGGCGAACACCTCCGCGGCGGGCCGCACGATCTCGATGCGTTCGGTGATGTCGGCCATCGCGTAAGTCTCGCGGGTGGCCGCCACCGGGGTGGCCGTGGCGCGATGGTATCCTCACCGCCCCGGGCAGTTAGCTCAGCGGGAGAGCACTCGCCTCACACGCGAGGGGTCACTGGTTCGATCCCAGTACTGCCCATGAACCAGCCACGCCGTGGGGGGCACGGATTCACCTGACGGGCTCATACCGTTCGGCGGGGCCCGACCGCCGGTAGACGATCTGCCACAGCTGCAGCTGTCGCGCCCGAAACCCGGCTGCCGACGACAACAGGTAGAAACGCCACATCCGCCGGAAGCGCTCGTCGTAGGCCGGCAGACTGCCCCACTTCGCCTCAATGTTGGCGTGCCAGGCCATCAGCGTGCGGTCGTAGTCGGGGCCGAAGTTGTGGACGTCTTCGGCCACCCACATGGGCTCCGCGGCCTTTGCCAAGAGCGCGAGAGAGGGCAGGGCGGCGCCCGGGAAGATGTACCGGTCGATCCACGGGTTGGGGTAGCTCGCGGCCTGCGGCACACCGATCGTGTGGTGCAGCATCATCCCGCCGGGTGCCAGAAGGCGGTCGCATGCCGCGAAGAACGCACCGAGGTTCTTCGGACCGACGTGTTCGATCATCCCGACCGATGTGATCCGATCGAACGTCCCGGCCACCTCGCGATAGTCGCACTGGCGGATCTCCACCGAGGTACCCGCGCACCGTTCGCGAGCGAACTCGACCTGCCGCGCAGCCGGTGAGATTCCGACGGCACGCACCCCATACCGCTCGGTGGCGAACTCGACGAAGGCGCCCCAGCCACAGCCGATGTCGAGCAGCCGCATGCCTGGCTCGAGATGGAGTTTGCGACAGATCAGATCGAGCTTGGCCTCCTGCGCAGCGTCCAGATCGTCGGTGCGGGGCCAGTAGCCGCAGCTATAGACCATCCGCGTATCGAGCATGGCCGCGTAGAGGTCGTTGCCGATGTCGTAGTGATGATGGGCGTTACGGTGGGCGCGTCGGACCGTTTGCCGGTTTTGGATGACCGACTTGGCGGCGGTCGCCAGGAGCTTTGGGCGCGGGCGGATGGCGTCGCGGATGTTCGCCTCGAGGACGCGCACGACGGCCTCATCGAGGTGGTCGGCGTCCCACCAACCGTCCACATACGACTCGCCCATACCGAGCTCGCGCTGGCCGACGAGCCGCTGCCACAGACGTTCATCGTGGACGCGCACGCTCCACCGCTCAGCCCCGTCGATCGGAACACCTGCGCGTTCCAAAAGCCCCACGCACAGGTCACGTGCGCCATCACTCGACATACCGTCACGCTACGACCTCGACGGCCCTTACGTCGAGAGGGCGACGCGACCACGCAGCGAAGAACGTCTCGGCCCCGTGCGGTAGCGTTACCGAACGCATGGCCAAGTCCAAACCCACTGCACCGCGCCGGGTCGCGCCGCGCGCCCTGATCGTTCTCGGTGGTGCCGCTCTCGGCGCCTTCTGGGGATTCGTGATGTGGGGCATCACCACCCTCGCCGGTCAAGACTCCGGCCCGCGCGGGCTCGCCTACCTGATGCTCACGACAGCTATGATCGGCTGTGGCATCGCCGCGATTTTCGGTGCGTTCGGAGCCCGCAGCCGCGGCGAGCGTGTCACACCGAGGTTCTGGCGACGCTCGTAGTTCGCTGAAGCCCAGGTGCGGTCGGCGTTGACAGTGGTTGACGATACCGGGCATTATCGCAACCGCTTCACCGTCCGGTGGTCAAGGGTGGCGTCGCCATCCACGGCACACGAGACGACGGGCCGCCTTCAGGCAACCGATCGGACCGGCCGCACTTTGCCGATCCTGACGGAGGTCCTTCCGATGCCCCCACCACGTCTTCTCGCCGGCGCGGCGGCGCACCGCGGTCATACCCTCGAGCGCCGTTGCGCAGGAGCCGGCTCTGACCGGCCGTCGCGCAGGGTCCTGGTGGAGAAGCGCAAGTGGGACGACTCGGTCGCCGCCCGCACATCATCGCGCTGGCTCGCATCCCCGTCGGGCTACCGCTGCTGGTGGACCGCGGTGGGCGCGCGGCGTGAGCGACCGCGACTCGGTCGGGTCGAACTGGTGGCGACCCACGAGGTCACGGTGGCCGGACCCCACTGGTGGGTGATCACCGCGCGCGCTGCGGCCGACGGCGAGCACGTGACCTACCACGTCGATGCCGCCGTTCCCGCACGCGTCGACGCCGGTGGCCTCGCCTTTTGCGACCTCGACCTCGACCTGCTCATCGAGGCGGGGTCGACCGTCGTACGTGACGGCGGCGATTTTCGCCGCCGCGCTCGTGAGATGAGCTATCCGCGAGCGGTCCGCCAGGGTGCGCTGCGGGGCCTACGTGATGCGGCGGGCCGGGCCGCTGAGGGGGCCTGGCCCTTCGACGGCTGGCTCGAGCAGACGTTGCGAGAGGTCTGCGTACGTCCGACCTGGTACGCCGAAAACTACTGAACGGTGGTGGGCAACTCCGGCTCGAAGATGAACACCTCGACGTCGATTTCCGGGTCGAGGTGCACCTGGCTGAGGAAGGCGCGAACCGTGCGGTTGGTGATTTTCTCGACGGCCGCCGTGAACTCTCCTTCCATCGCGTCTTGGAAGCCGCGCCGCAGGGCATGGACCTCCTCGCCTTTACCCCGGGCCACGAGCGTGCGCTCCATGGGGGTCAACGTCTCCTCCATCTGGCAGACCAGGGCGTCACCCGCCCAGTAGCTGCGCGCCCTTTTTGGACCCTTGCCGTAGTGAGCGGCGTGCAGACCGACGATCTCGCGCGTGAGGGCGGCGAGGAGGGTCCCATCGGTGAGTCGATCCGGAGTCGGGCCTGGCGACATCTGCCTGCTTTCTTTCGCCGAGGGGGTGGAGCGAGAAGAGGGGAGTGGCCGGCGGGCCCGTCCCCGGGACCGCCTCGACGGTAGCTCACGGCCAACGCCTCGGATGTAACACACGAGCGTGAGGGCTCATCCGGCCGACGAGTTTGGTTGAGACCAATAGGCCGAGACTGACGGCGATCAAGAGGGCACCGATCGCCAGGGCCGTCTCGAAGTCGCGGGTGAACTCGGCGTAGATCGCCAGCGGCAGGGTCTCGGTGCGGCCGGGAAAGCTGCCGGCAAAGAGGATCGTCGCGCCGAACTCACCCAGCCCACGAGCGAAGGCGAGCGTCGATGCCGCGCCGAGACCTCCACCGGCCAGTGGCAGGTAGACCCTCGCGGCGACCCGCCACGGGCCGGCACCGAGCGTGCGTGCCACATCAACTAGGCCCCGATCGACCGTCGCAAAGGCCGCCATCGCGCCGCGGATGTAGAACGGGCTCGCGACGAAGACGATCGCCATCACCACCGCGGCGCGCGTGAACGGGATGCGCAGCCCGATGACGTCGAGCGATTCCCCGAGGAGGCCTTGCGAGCCGAACGCGGCGAACAGGCCGATACCCGCCACGGCAGGTGGCAGCACCAGTGGCATCTCGATCAGCGAGACGATCAGCTCGCGTGCCGGCACACGTCGGGTCGCGAGGACGTACGCGGTCGGCGTGCCGACCACGAGGATTATCGCGTGGGCCATCAGGCTGGTCGTGAGGCTCACCATGATCGCGTCCTGCGCGGTTTTGGACGAAAGCTGGCGCAGGATGTCGAGCGGACCGACGCGGGAGACGATGCCGACGATCGGAAGGATCAGAAACGACAGCGTCAGCCCGAGCGCCCCGACTCCGATCACCGCGCCGGTACGGCTCATGGGACCCCAAACCCTCCTGCCGTGAGGGCGGCGCGGCCGTCGGGGCCGAGCAGTCGCCGCACGAACGCGCGGGCGGCGTCGCCGTTTCGCGCGGCGGTCACGACCGCGACGGCGTAACGGATCTCCGGCTGTGCGCGCGCCGGCATTTCGACGAGGCTGACCGTATCGGCGGCAGCCCGGGCATCGGTGGCGTAGGCGATGCCGGCATCCGCTTCGCCCAGGGCGACCTTCGCAACCACCGAGCGGGCATCATTCTCGAAGCTTGCGGCCCGTTCGACCAATGTCGGCTGGCCGACTCGCGCGAACGCCTCACGGGTGTAGTCGCCGACCGGCACCCCCTCGGCCGCGACAACGAACCGCACGCCCGGTCGGCCGAGATCCGCGATGGCTCGCACGCGCCCGGGGTTGGCCGTGGGTACCAGGATCACCAAGCGATTCGTCGCGAAGACGCGTGGCCGCGCAACGACACCCGCGGCAAAGAGCTCGTCCGGGAGGCGTTCGTTGGCCGCGGCGAAGACGTCAGCCCGTGCTCCCTCACGGATCTGAACCGCGAGCGTGTCGGAGGCCGCAAACTGGTATGCCGGTGACCCGTCGAGCGTGGGAAGCACCTCAGCCAGAGACGCGGCCCCGAATACCGTGAGACCATCGCCACCTGCGGAGCAGCCGCCGGTGATCACAGCCGCCAGCGCGACGACCAGGCCGCCAACCCGGCGCATTGCGGTCACACCTGGACCATCACCGACGTCGACTTGACCACGGCACTCGCGGCGTCACCGACGCGCAGGCCCAGTTCCTCGACCGCCTCACGCGTCACAATCGCGACGAACCGGCCCGGCTCGGTGACCTCGATCTCGACGCGGGCCACCATGCCCTCGATCTGCACGTCACGCACGACGCCCGCAAAGCGGTTGCGGGCACTGAGCGTGGCGGGGCGATCGTTACCGTTGAGTCGCGTGACCTCCGAGCGGGGAACGGTCCGGCGGTTGGCCGCGTCGCGCTCGGTGCGGATTCGGCCGGCGCGATCCCACCGGCGCAGTGTGTCGAGGCTGATGCCCAGCGCTCGGCATGCGTCGGAGGCCGTAAGGTTTTGCATAGGCATTACCTATGCAGGTTACATAGCTCCCGAGCGTAGGTTTCGGGGTGTGAGCGTTTACGGACTGATCCTCGCGGCCGGACAAAGCAGCCGCTTCGGCAGCCCGAAGCAACTCGCCGCGGTCGGGGGTGTGCCATTGCTCCAACACGTGATCGACGCGGCCGTCGCGGGCGGCCTCGAAGACATCGTCATCGTGCTGGGGGCCGCCGCCGAGGAGATCGCCACCGCCCTGCGTCGTCCCGCAGGCGCGCGAGTGATCGTCAACGATCGCTTCGCGGAGGGCCAGTCGACCTCGCTCCAAATCGGTCTTGCCGCCGCGCGAGCCGAGACCACGTCGGTTGTCGTTCTCCTCGGCGACCAGCCCGAAGTACGGCCGGTGGCGATCCGCGCACTCGTCGAGGCGCAAAGGCCGGCGCCCGCGCCCATCACGCGGCTCTCCTACACCGGCAGGCCCGGCCATCCACTGATGTTCGATCGCGACATGTGGGATGAGCTGTCGACGGCCCGCGGCGATGCCGGAGCGCGCGCCGTGCTTGCCCAGCACTCCGATCGGGTCACCTGGATCGAGGTGGGCGGAGAGCCCCCCGCCGACATCGATACCCACGACGATCTGGCCCGCCTTCGCGACCGCTGGCGCATGACCAGTACATGAAAAGCCAGACAGCGGATACACCCGCGGCGTGGCCCGTTGTGTTTTTGCGTCCCGGGCACCGGGCGCTCTCGGGCGTCGTGACCACCTTCGCGGACCGCTGACGCACAACCCACGCAGACATTCAGCGCCGTCGATATGTCACGGCGGTGCTCGGCCACAGCACCGCGGGGCGCTCGTTTCGCGTGATCGTGACGCGCTCACGGAGCGTCTCGACCTCGCTCGAACACCGCGGACAGCTTGCCGCGAACCTCGCTGAGGGGGAGCACCTATCTCTCCGAGGTATCCGGATCTCGGAGCGTTGCGAAGAATGACGTGTCATGAGAGATGGCGTGTCGAGAGGCGGGCGATCACGTCGGCGACGTCTTCGAGACTCTGGAGGTTGTGGCCGGCGCGAAAGACGTCGATGTAGGGCAGCGCCGCCGCCATGCCTCGGGCGAGGGGTTCATAGCCGAGGGTGCCTTTGAGCGGGTTGAGCCACACGACCCGATGGGCGGTGCGCGAAAGACGCTCCATCTGTTCACGCAGGAGGTCGGGTTCACCTACGTCGAGGCCGTCCGAGAGGATCACGCAGATCGACCCGCGTACCGCGCGGGTGCGCCCATGTTCGTCGAGCAATTGCTTCAGGCAGGTGCCGATGCGAGTACCGCCATCCCAGTCGGTGACTTCGGCAGATGCTGCCGCGAACGCCGCATCGGGGTCGGGGCCCGAGAGGGCGCGGGTCATCCGGGTAAGGCGCGTGCCGAAGGCAAAGGCTTCCCAGCCGGGCCCGCTGCGTAGGGCCGCGTGAGCGAACATCGCGAGGGCACGCGAGTAGGTCCCCATCGAGCCCGACACGTCGAGCACCAAGAGGATTCTTCGCCGCTCGCGAGTGCGGCGCCGCCAGGCGCGTTCGATCGGCTCACCGCCGGTCCGCATCGCACGACGCAGCGTCCGGCGCAGATCCGGTTCCCCCCCCGAGGCGGGGCGGCGGCGTCGCGTGCGGCGCTGCGGTGCGCTGAGACGCAGGCGCGCCATGAGCCGCGCGACCAGCACGAGCTCACTCGGGGTGCACGCCGCGAAGTTCTTGCGGCGCAGCGCCTCGATCGGGCTGGCCAGGTTTGACTCTGATGCGTCGTCACGGGGCCCGGTCTCGATCGACAGCTCACTCGGGGCGAAGACGGTCGACCGACGATCCGCAACGGGCTGGGATGCCGGTTGGGGCGGCCCGATCACCTCGAACGCCTCACGAAAGGCCTCGTCGAGCAGCGGGATGTCCTCGTGCCGGGAAATCAGGGTGGCGCGCGCCGCCCAGTAGAGATCGTCGGGTCCGACCGCCTCCGCGGCCTGCGCAAAGCCGATCAGCCGACCCGTGCCCACCGGAACCCCGGCCACACGCAACCGGCGGGCGACCTCGAGCGGGATGGCGAGCGACGTCGTCAGGCCCCCAGCAACTCGGGCATCCCCTTGCGGACCATCACCAGGTCGTCGCGGTTCTTGATTGCCCAACCGAGCGTCTCATCGACGCTGACCTGATCGAGCTGGGTGACCCCGAGGGCCGCAAGCGCACGCGCCCAGTCGATCGCCTCCGCCGGTCCCGGCTTCTTGGTGAGGTCCATCGCCCGCAGCCGAGCGACAACTTCGGCGACGGCCTCGGCCAGGGCCTGCGACGCCTCGGGCGCCCGTAGTCGGATGATCGCCACCTCGCGATCTTGAGTGGGGTAGTCGATCCAGTGGTAGAGGCAGCGTCGCTTCAACGCATCGTGCAGCTCGCGCGTGCGGTTCGAGGTGAGCACCACCACCGGGGGAGTGTCGGCGGTGATCGTGCCGATTTCCGGGATGCTCACCGCCGAGTCGGCAAGCACCTCGAGGAGAAAAGCCTCGAACTCCTCGTCGGCGCGGTCCAGTTCGTCGACGAGCAGCACCGCACCTGCACCCTTGCGAACCGCCCGCAGCAGCGGGCGCTCGACGAGAAACTCGGGACCGTAAAGCTCGGCCGCCTTTCGCGACGGGTCGAGCGCGCCGTCTTGCAGTGTGCGGGCGTAGAGCAGCTGGCGGGAGTAGTCCCACTCGTAGAGGGCCTGGCCGGCGTCGATGCCCTCGTAGCACTGCAGGCGGATCATCTCGGCGCCCAACACGCGCGCCAGGGTACGCGCGATCTCGGTCTTGCCGACCCCCGGCTCGCCCTCGAGCAGAAGCGGCCGCCGCAGCTTGAGTGCCAGGAAAACCGCCACGGCCAGGCCCCTGTCGGCGAGGTACGACGCGTTTGCAAGGGCCTGCTCGAGGTGGTCGGCGCTGGTGAAGTCCATGTCGGGGAGCCTCGTCTCGGGTTCGCTGCCGGTCCTGACTTTGTGATGTTATTGACGATCTCTCTGCCCCGGCCTAAGGTCGGTCGAGGGCAACGAGGCCAAGGCGCGCTTTTTCGCATGCGAGACGTACTTCCCACGCTCGTCGAGTGGTTCCGAGACGGCCAGTCCGTCGTCGTCGGGACGGTCGTCCGGGTCGAGCGCTCAGCACCGCGACTGCCGGGCAGCGTGATGGTCGTCTCGTCGAACGGCACCGTCGCGGGGTCGGTCACCGGCGGCTGCGTCGAGCCGGCGGTCTTCCTCCAGGCGCAGGAGGTCCTCGCGGGAGGCCCTGCCCGGCTGGCCTCGTTCGGGTTCAGCGACGGCGACGCCTACGAGGTGGGGCTTCCCTGCGGTGGCACCGTCGACATCTTCATCGAGCCTCTCGACGCCGACCTCGTCGCCCAGATCGCGGCCGCGGAGGCGCAGGAGCGATCGGTCGCCTACGTGACGACGATCGCCGGCCCGGAGCTCGGGCATCCGCGCGTCATCGGGCGCGACGGCGAGCCCGTCGGCGACATCGAGGCCGCCGCCCGCCGCCTGCTGGAACGCGGCCACAACGGTGCCCTCGAGGTCGGCGATCGGCGGATCTTCGTCTCGTCGTTCGTTCCCCGTCCCGCGATGTACGTGTTTGGAGCCATCGACTTCGCCTCGGCTTTGTCGACGGTCGGTCACTTCCTCGGTTACCGGGTGACGGTCTGCGATCCGCGGGCGATGTTCATCACCCCCGCGCGGTTCCCCGACGCCGACGAACTCGTCACCGAATGGCCGCATGAGTTCCTCGGCCACGCTCCCGTCGACGAGCGCACCGCGATCTGCGTGCTGACGCACGACGACAAGTTCGACGTTCCCGCCTTGCGCGCCGCTCTGGAGACCCCGGCGGGTTTCATCGGCGCGATGGGCAGTCGCCGCACGACCGAGCGACGCCGCGAGCGACTTCTCGAGATGGGTGTCAGCGACGAGAGCATGGCTCGTATCCACGCCCCCATCGGCCTGCCGATCAAATCGCAGACCCCCGAGGAGGTCGCCGTCGCGATCGGCGCCCAGATCATCGCCGTCGCCAACGGCGCAACGACGAAGGAGACCAGTGAAGCTCGAGCACGCGTTTGAGGTTCCCGCCTCACCGAAGCAGACGCTAGAGCTGATGCTCGACGCCGAGCGGGTGGTGCCCTGCATGCCGGGTGCCAAGCTCGTCGAAGTCGTCGATGAGTCGACCTGGAAGGCGGCAATGGGCGTCAAGCTCGGGCCGGTCTCGCTGCAGTTCCTCGTTGATGTGAAGTTGCTGGAGCGCGACGAGAGCTCGAACACCGTGACACTTGGGGTCAGCGGTCGCGACACCCGCGGAAAGGGCGGCGCCGACGGCACCGTCGTCTCGGTGCTGACGCCCGAGGGCACGGGCACCCGGGTGGCCATGGAGACCGACCTGCGGTTCTCCGGCCAGGTCGCCCAGCTCGGGCGACCCGGCGTCGTGCAGGACGTCTCCAACAAGCTCGTCGATCAGTTCGCGGCGTGCATCAAGGCCCAGCTCTCGGCGGAACCTGAGGCCGCCGCCGCCGCGGTGGTCGAGGCCCAAAAGCCGCTCTCGGGCTTTTCGCTGATGGCCACCGCCCTCGTTTCGTCCATCAAACGACTGTTCGGCCGCGGTCGCGGTCGCCAGCAAGGGGGGTCCGCGTGAAACGCATCACGGTCACGGTCAACGGCGTCGCGCATGAAAAGAATGTCGAGGAACGCGAACTCCTGGTCTACTTCCTGCGTGATGCCCTGGGCCTCACCGGCACGAACGTCGGCTGCGATACGTCGTCGTGCGGCGCCTGCACCATCCATCTCGACGGCGAGTCGGTGAAGTCGTGCACGCTGCTGGCCGTTCAGGCCGACGGTGCCGAGGTGACGACCATCGAGGGCCTCGCGAACGGGTCGATGCATCCGATGCAGACCGCCTTCCAGCAGCACCACGGCCTGCAGTGCGGGTACTGCACGCCCGGGATGGTGATGGCCGCGGTGAGCTTCCTGAACGAGAACCCCTCACCCAGTGACGACGAGATCCGCCACGGCCTCGAGGGCAACCTGTGCCGATGCACCGGCTACCACAACATCGTTAAAGCCGTCGCCGCGGTCGCGGCCGGAGAGGTGAGCTGAATGGCGACCACCGAACGACCCGCCCCCTCGATCGGCCAGCGCAAGCTGCGCAAGGAAGACCCCGAGCTGCTCACCGGCAGCTCGCGCTACGTCGATGACATCACCGTTCCGGGGATGCTCTGGGCCGTAATGGTCAGAAGCCCCTTCGCGCACGCGACGATCGGTGGCATCGACACCTCGGCCGCCGAATCAGCCGAGGGCGTTTTCGCCGTCCACACCGCAGCGACCTTGGAGCTCGGCGCGCTGGTGATGGCGTGGCCGATCAACGACGAGTGCAAGGCGCCGCCGCATAACCCGCTCACCAGCGACAAGGCGCGCTACGTCGGCGACCCGGTCGCCGTGGTCGTCGCCGACACCAAAGAGCACGCCATCGACGCCGCCGAGATGGTCGTTGTCGATTGGCAGCCCCTGCCAGCGGTCACCGACATCAAGAAGGCCCTCGAGCCCGGGGCGCCGATCATCCACGATGATCTCGGGACCAACGACGCCGGTAGCTGGATCATGTCGCGCGACTCTCCGGCCCCGGTGCGGAACCCGTCGGGTCCATACTTCGACGATCCGGAGCTGGTGAAGATCAAGGAGGAGTACTACCTCGCCCGCCTGATCCCCAACGCCATGGAACCCCGCGGCGTGGTGGTCGACGTGAACGCGTCGATGGGCGAGTACACGGTGTTCTCCTCCACCCAGATCCCGCACATCCTGCGGACCACGCTGGCGATTACCTGCGGCGTGCCTGAGGCCAAGCTGCGGGTCGTCGCCCCGGATGTCGGGGGTGGCTTCGGCTCAAAGCTCGAGGCCTACCCTGAGGACGCCATCTGCCTGGGCCTGGCCAAGCTGCATGGCCGGCCGATCAAGTGGACCGAGGAGCGCTCGGAGGGGTACGTCGCCACGCTCCACGGCCGCGAGATGTACCAGCAGATCGAGCTGGCGGCGACCAAGGACGGCGTGCTGAAGGCCGTCCGCGTAAAGCTGTGGGCCTCGATGGGCGCACACATGCGGATCATCACCCCGGGCATCCCGATGCTCGGTGCCTGGCTCTACCAGGGCTGTTACGACGTCGAGGGATACGACTTCGAGTACACGAACGTCTTCACCAACAATACGTTTACCGACGCCTACCGCGGCGCCGGCCGACCCGAGGCGACTTACGCGATCGAGCGCGCCATGGACGCCCTGGCCCGCACACTCGACATGGATCCGGTCGCCCTTCGCCGTAAGAACTTCATCGCGACCGAAAGGTTTCCGAACTACACGATCGCCTCGGGTCTGACGATCGACTCGGCGAACTACCACGGCACCCTGGACAAGTGCTTGGAGATGCTCGACTACGAGGGTTTCCGCGCCGACCAGGTCGCCAACCGGGCGAGTGGCGACACGAAGGTCATCGGCGTTGGCTTCTCGACCTGGCTCGAGATGTGCGGCATCGCGCCCTCCCGGGTGCTCGCCGCGCTGAAGTACATCGCCGGCGGCTGGGACGCGGCGACGGTGGAGTTCATGCCGACCGGCACGGTTCGCGTGCTGACCGGCGTTTCCCCCCACGGCCAGGGCGAGGTCACCACCTTTGCCCAGATCGTCGCCGACCAGCTCGGCGTCGACTTCGAGGACGTCGAGGTGCTGCACGGCGATACCCAGGTGGTGCCGCTCGGGCTCGACACTTACGGCAGCCGCGGCCTTTCGGTCGGCGGCGTGGCGCTCTTCAAGGCGGGGGAGAAAGTTCTCGCCAAGGCCCGCACCATCGCCGCCCACGAGCTGGAGTGCTCGGAAGACGACCTCGAGTTCGCCGGTGGCAACTTCACGGTGAAGGGCACCGACAAGTCGGCCAACATCAAAGCCCTCGGGTTCAGTGCCTGGAGCGCCCACAACCTGCCCGACGGGATGGAGCCGGGCCTCACCGCCACGGCGCTGTATGACCCGCCGAACTTCTCGTGGCCGAACGGCGCGCACGCCTGCGTCGTCGAGGTCGACACCGAGACCGGCGCGGTGAAGATCCTGCGCTTCGTCGCCGTCGACGACTGCGGCGTGCGGATCAACCCGAACATCATCGAAGGCCAGCTGCACGGCGGCATCGCCCAGGGCATCGCCGAGGCGCTGTACGAGGAGGCCACCTACGACGAAGAAGGCAACCTGCAGCAGGGCACGATGACCACCTACATGGTTCCCGGCGCGCCCGAGCTTCCGACGTTCGAGCTGGGGCACACGGTCACCCCGAGCCCAACCAACCCGCTCGGCGTGAAGGGCGTCGGAGAGGCCGGCACCATCGCCGCCCCGCCGGCGGTCATCAACGCGATCGTCGACGCACTCTCGCACCTGGGGGTCACAAACGTCGAAAGGCCCGCGACGCCCGAGAGAGTCTGGAGCGCGATCCAGGGGGCGAAGCGATGATTCCGGCAAAGTTCGACTATGAGGTCGCCGAATCGGTCGACCACGCCCTCGAGTTGCTTCGCACGCGTGACGACGCGAAGCTGATCGCCGGGGGTCACAGCCTGCTGCCGCTGATGAAGCTGCGGCTGGCAAGCCCGGCGACGCTGATCGATGTCGGCCGCCTGAAGGGCCTTCGGGGCGTGCGCGACGGGGGCGATCACCTGGCGATCGGGGCGCTCACCCGGCACAACGACCTGAACCGGGACCCTCTGGCCAACCAGCACTGCCCGCTGCTCGCGTACGCAGCGGGTTTGGTCGGCGACCCTCAGGTGCGCCACCGCGGCACGATCGGTGGATCGCTCGCCCACGGCGACCCGGCCTCCGACCTTCCCACCGCGTGTCTTGCCCTCGACGCGACGATCGTCGCCCAGGGGCCGAACGGGGAGCGCAGCATTCCCGCGTCAGCTTTCTTCAACGGCTTCTTCGACACGGCTCTGGGTGACGACGAAATCATCACTGAGATTCGCGTGGCGAAGAACGGCGCGGCCGGTTGGAGCTACCTGAAATTCCGCCAGCGGGCACTCGACTGGGCGACGGTAGGTGTCGCGGCGGTCGTCGAGGGCAGTAACGGGACCGTCGGCACCGCACGGATTGCGCTCACCAATATGGGCCAAACTCCGTTGCGGGCGTCGGCCACCGAGGCCGCGCTTTCGGGCGCCCCGCGCGATGCCGTGAAGCAGGCCGCCGACAAGGCCGACGAGGGCACGGATCCGCCCGCCGACACGTGGGCCAGCTCGGACTTCCGTCGTCACCTGGTCAAGGTGCTGACGAAGCGGGCAGTGGAAGAGGCGCTGTCGCGCTGAAGCAGATCCCACCGGGCCCTGGATTGGGCCCGGTGGGGACGTAGGCGTAGCATCGAGGGCGTGAGCGACTCCGTGCTCGTCGATGGCTTCGGCCGACACCACCGCTCACTGCGGGTGTCGGTCACCGACCGATGCAATCTGCGCTGCCGATACTGCATGCCTGCCGAGGGCATGGACTGGCTCGCTCGTGAGGACCTGCTCACCGACGACGAACTGGTCCGAATGGTCACCCTGTTCGCGCGAATAGGGATCAGAGAGATCCGCGTCACCGGGGGTGAGCCGACGGTGCGGCCCGGATTGCCCAGCCTCATCGGACGATTCGCCGCGACCGAAGGTGTGCGTGAGGTCGCGATGACCACCAACGGTGTCCTTCTCGAAGGGATGATCGACGACCTCGTCGCCAACGGCCTGCATCGGGTGAACGTCAGCATCGATTCGCTCGATCCCGAGCGTTTCGCCGCGATCACCCGCCGCAACGACCTCGACCGTGTGCTGGCCGGGCTCGCGGCGTGCGAGCGGCACGAACGCCTGCGGCCGATCAAGGTCAACGCTGTTGCGCTACGCGGGGTGAGCGAGCCCGACGTGCTGCCACTTGCCGAGCTCGCGCGGCGGCGGCCATATGTGGTCCGGTTCATCGAGGTCATGCCCCTGGATGCACCGCGCTCGTGGACCCGCGACGCCGTGCTCTCGGGCGAGGAACTCCGCGCGATGATCGGCGCCAAATGGCCGCTGGAGGCGTGCGCGCCCGAGCGCGTTTCGGCCACAGGAACTCACTGGCGCTTTTCCGACGGTGCGGGCGAGCTGCAGTTCGTCGCCTCGGTGACCGAACCGTTTTGCGCGAGCTGCGACCGCCTGCGCCTGACCGCCGACGGCCAGCTGCGCACGTGCCTTTTCGCCGAGACCGAGACCGACCTGCGCGGCCCGCTTCGCGCCGGAGCCTCCGACGGTGAGCTCGCCGCGATCGCGACCGAGGCCGTTTCGCGAAAGCAGGCCGGCCACGGGATGGCCGACCCGAAGTGGACCTACACCGGCCGACCCATGAGCATGATCGGCGGCTGATGGCCACTGCGGCGATCGTGCTCGCCGGTGGAGAGTCGTTGCGTATGGGAATGGCGAAAGCCGGCCTCGCGTGGCGTGGCTCGACGCTGCTGGCGACGGTCGTGGAAACCGTTGCGGAGGCCGTCGATCGCATCGTCGTGGTGAGGTCTCCCGGCGCCACGCTGCCCGATCTGCCCGCCGCGGTCGAGGTCGTGGACGACGCGCGCCCCGGTCGAGGCCCCGTCGAGGGCCTGCGCACGGGGTGCGAGCACCTCGGGCCCGGATGGTCGGTCTTTGTGACCGCCACCGACATGCCGTTTTTGACCACGGGGTTCGTCACCACGACCCTCGACGCCCTGACCGACGAGGTAGACGCCGCCGTGCCGGTCGCGGAAGGTCGCCGGCAACCGTTGGCCGCCGCCTACCGGTCGGACCTCGCAGCCCTCGGCGACGAGAACCTCAAAAGCATGCACGCACTGCTGGACCGATGCCGCCTGCGCCTGATCGACGTCGACGACCCCTCGGTGCTGCGGAACCTCAACACCCCCGCCGAATATGCCGCGGCCGTCCGTGAAGAGCCGGTGCCATGAATAGCTGGTGCCAGGCACCAGTTATTCACGTCTCAGGTCAGGCGCGTGAACCGAACGACGGTGCCGGCGGGCGTGCGGTCGCCGTCTTCCGGCAAACAGGCAACGGCGGTCGCGTCGACCAACGACGTGACGGCGTGGGCGGCCTGATGGGGCGTGGGAACCAGTCCCTCGGGGGTCTCGGTGCAGAGCACCAGCTCGGCACGCCCAGGGCGGCTCGGAACATCAGCGAGGATCGGCGCCCGCCACCAGCGATGGACGAGGCCGAGCAGCGGCCGCGCGAACAGGTGAAAGGCGACGGCCGCCGAGACCGGGTTCCCCGGCAATCCGAGAACGAGGCGTTTCCCGTGCCGACCGAGGAACGTCGGTCGGATCGGTTTCGCGCGGACCCCCAGGAAGATCGTCTCAACGCCCAGCGCCTCAAAAGCTTTGCGGACGTGATCGTGGGCGCCGCCGCCCATGCCTCCGTTGGTAACGAGGACCCGGGCGGGGCCGGCAAGCATGGCGGCGAGTGCCTCGATGGTGGCGGTGAGATCGTCCCCGATCGAGCTCGTCTTGGCGACCGTCACGCCGACGGCGTGTGCCTGGGCGGCCAGGCCGAAGCGGCTCGAGTCGTAGACGTCGCCGTCGCGCGCCGGTGCACCAAGGGGTATCAGCTCGGCTCCCGTGGAGAGGATCGCGATCGTTGGCCGGGCGGTACACAACACCGCGGCCTGACCGACGGCGCCGATCGCCCCCACCTCGTGCGGCATGACGCGGTGCCCGTCGGGAAGCAGCATCTCGCCGGCGCGGATCACCTCTCCCGCCTGGCGGACATCGCGCCCTGGGGCGACCGCCTCCCGCACCCGCACGGTCGCTCCGTCGACGTCGACGATCTCACGCCGCGCGACGGCGTCGGCATCCGTCGGAAGCACCGCTCCCGTGGAGATCGCGATCGCCTCGCCGGCAGCGACGGGGATGTCCGTGGCGCGACCCGCGGCGCTTTCGGAGACGACCCGAAACTCGCCCGGGGTCTCGGCGGCCCGCACCGCCCATCCGTCCATCGCCGAACTGTTCACCGCGGGCAGGTCGCGGGTTGCGCGTACGTCGGCCGCCAGGAGGCGCCCGCTCGATTCGGCGACCGGCACCGACTCGACGTCGCCCACGAAGGCCGCAGTGATCGCCAACTCGATCGCCCGGTCGACGCTGATGTTGTGTACCCCCGCCATGCCGGGAGTCTGGCATGAGTTCCACCGCACCCCGGCGATCGATCGTGACCGTTCACGGCGACCGGGAGACCCGCCGGCGCGACCGTCTGGCCGGAGAGGAGCCGATGGAGATTCGGGTGTGCGACGCGGCCGGGCACACGATCCCGGTTGCCGTGACGATGCGCACACCCGGCCACGACTTCGATCTCGCAGTTGGCTTTCTCATCACCGAAGGGGTGCTCGAGGCCGGCAGCGTATCCCGCGTGGCGTACTGCGACGACGCCAAACCTGAGCAGCGCTACAACGCCGTTACGGTCACGACATCCGGCACGGCGTCCCTCGGCCAGGATCGCCAGATTGCGATGACCTCCGCCTGCGGCATCTGTGGCAAATCGAGCCTTGATGCAATCGAGGTCCGTTGTCGGCCCCTGGCCGATGGCACGGTCGTCCACCGGACGACACTGCTCGGTCTTCCCGACACCCTTCGCGGTGGGCAGGACATCTTCGATTCGACGGGCGGGCTGCATGCCGCCGGGCTCTTCACCACCGACGGGCGGCTGCGGCTGCTGCGCGAGGACATCGGGCGCCACAACGCCGTCGATGCGGTGATCGGTGCTCTGGCCCTGGCGGGTGAGCTGCCGCTATCGAACCACGTCCTGATGGTCTCCGGCCGCGCCGGATTTGAGATCGTCCAAAAGGCCGCCGTCGCCGGGATCCCGATCATGGCCTGCGTCTCGGCTCCGTCGAGCCTTGCCGCCGACGCGGCCGAGCGCCTCGGCGTGACCCTCGTCGGCTTCCTGCGCGGCGACGGCTTCAACATCTACACGCACCCCGAGCGCATCCTGCTCTAGCCTTCCGCGCGTGGCTCGGATCTTTCTTTCGCCTCCGCATATGGGCCCGGACGAACGCGAGCTGCTCCTCGCGGCCTTCGACTCGAACTGGATCGCGCCCGTCGGGCCAGATCTGAATGCCTTCGAGGCGGAGTTCTCGGCGCATGTCGATGGGCTCGCGACGGTGGCGCTCTCCAGCGGATCGGCCGCTCTGCATCTGGCGTTGATCGTGCTCGCCGTCGGGCCCGGCGACGACGTGCTCGTATCGGACTTCACGTTTGCGGCGACCGCGAACGTGGTCGCCTACGTCGGCGCGCGTCCGGTGCTGATCGACTCCGAGCATGAGACCTGGAACATGGACCCGCAGCTGCTCGAGGCCGAGCTCTCAGAGCGCGCGAAACGCAACGCGCTTCCGGCCGCCGTGATCTGTGTCGATCTCTACGGACAGTGTGCCGACTACGACGCGATCCTGCCGATCTGCGCCCGCTATGAGGTTCCTCTGATCGAAGACGCCGCGGAGTCGCTCGGCGCCGACTATCGGGGGCGAGCGGCCGGCAGCTTCGGTGCGGCGGCGGCGTTCTCGTTCAACGGGAATAAGATCATCACGACAAGCGGCGGCGGGATGCTCGCGGCCAACGACGCCGCCCTGGTCGACCGCGTTCGGTACCTGTCGACTCAAGCGCGCCAACCGGTACCGCACTACGAGCACATCGACATCGGCTTCAACTACCGCCTCAGCAATCTGCTCGCCGCCCTTGGCCGCGGCCAGTTGCGCGTGCTCGACGAGCGCGTGGCGCGGCGACGCGCCGTCAACGACGCCTACCGGGCGGCGCTCGGCGACCTGCCGGGCGTGTCGTTCGGTCCGCGCGATGTCGCCGGTCGATCGAACTGCTGGCTGACGACGGTACTGCTCGACCCCGCCGCGGGAGTCTCTCCCGACGCGGTCCGCGTGGCCCTCGAGCGCGACGACATCGAGTGTCGTCCGCTCTGGAAACCCATGCACCTACAGCCCGTGTTCGCCGACACGCCCTCACGCCTGTCGGGCGTTTCTGCCGAGATGTTCGAGCGCGGTCTGTGTCTCCCGAGCGGCACGGCGATGACCGACGAAGACCTCGCGTTTGTGATCGACCGGGTGCGCGACTGCTGGCGGTAGACAGACGACTGTCGTGCGGGGGACCCGTGCATCCGAGGATATTTCTACAGTTTCTCTATGTTCGTCGATTTGACTCCTCCTCGCCGTATGCCGATACGTCTTCTGTCGCCGTTATCCCGGCGGCAACCATTCGGGGCCCGTTGGGCCCCGTTTCATTTTCGGAGAGCTCCATGGGCTCCCTGACGCCGGGTCCTTACCGGCCGAACCAGGTCACCATCGGCTTCGTTGATGTCGGGTACCTCCACGCCGAGGGAGCCAGAGCGATCAACAGTCATGTCCAGATCACCCGCGTTGATCCAGGTGAGTTGGTCAACTGGGTACGCCGGTGCGCAGTGCCGACGTCGAAGGTTTTCGGCGAGATCTCCTTCGGGTCTACTGATAGGACGGCGCCTACGATCCCGCCCATGACACGTTTGCTGCGCAGCGCGCTTACTTCAACAGGATCGCGGCAACCCTTGGCGTGCAGCTCAGGCTCGGGCATCTGCAGCCACGACCCGCTGGTTGGCAGCGCGCAGTAAAGCGTGCCCTCGAAGCGAGCGGATATGACCTCTCGGTCTTTGAACGCCATTTCACGTTCAGCCAGGGAGTCCAACAGAAAGGCGTCGACACCCTGGTCGTCCTCGACATGGTTCGATTGGCCGAACGAGGTGCCTACGACATGGCCATCCTCGTCAGCGGTGATCGCGATATCGACGAGGAGGATCTGCGCAGGATCATCAGGGTCCGCGGGGAGCGCTAACCTCGGGTCATCGCCCGAACCCGCCCACGCCGACGTGACCTCTGGGTGAGCCTTCGCCCCAACGGGGTCGGGCTCACCAAGCCGAACCACTACCTCGACATGCTGAAGGTGGTGTGGGAGAACCGTCGCGCGCTTCCCTACGCGTCGCGGATCATCCGCAAAGGGGTGTGTGACGGCTGCGCGCTGGGGGTCGCCGGCCTGCACGACTGGACCATCGACGGCGTCCATCTGTGCACTACCCGCCTCAGCCTGCTGAAGGTCAACACGATGGGCGAGATGGATCATGGTCTGCTCGCCGACGTCGCCTCACTGCGAGCGAAGTCAGGCGCCGAGCTGCGCGACCTCGGTCGACTGGCGTACCCGATGGTGCGCCGCGCGGGGGAGCCCGGCTTCTCGCGTATCACCTGGGACCAGGCGCTCGATCTGGTCGCGGGGCGCATCCGAACGGCCGGAGGCGAGAAGTTCGCCCTGTTCCTCACCGCCCGGGGCATCACCAACGAGGTCTACTACACCGCCGGCAAGGTGACGCGCTTTCTCGGATCGAACAACATCGACAACGCCGCGCGCATCTGCCACGCCCCCTCGACGGCTGCGCTGAAGACCATGGTCGGCGCGGGCGCGACGACGATCTCGTACTCCGACCTGATGGCCTCGGATCTGGTCGTACTGTTCGGAGCCGACGTCGCCAACGCCCAGCCGGTGGTGATGAAGTACCTGTACCTCGCCCGCCGCGAGGGGACCAAGGTTGCGGTGATCAACCCGTACCGCGAGCCCGGGCTCGAGAAGTACTGGGTGCCGTCGAACGCCGAGAGCGCCCTTCTCGGCACCAAGATGACCGACGAGTTCTTCGCGGTGAACATCGGTGGCGACATCGCCTTCATCGCCGGGGTCATGAAGTGCCTCGCCTCCAGCGGCGGTCTCGATGAAGCATTCATCGCCGATCGCACGACCGGCTTCGACGAACTCACCGCCGCACTCGACACACTCGATGTGGATGAATTGGAGCGTCTGTCGGGGGCGAACGTCGCCGATATGCAGCGCTTCGCCGACATGTACGCGGCCTCCGAATCGGCGGTCTTCGTCTGGTCGATGGGCCTCACCCAGCACTCATTCGGATCCGACAACGTGCGGGCCGTCATCAACCTGGCCCTGGCACGCGGCAACGTCGGGCGCCCGGGGGCAGGGCTCATGCCCATTCGGGGGCACTCCGGCGTTCAGGGTGGGGCCGAGATGGGGGCCTACGCCACCGCCCTTCCCGGCGGCATCTCGATCACCCCGCAGTCGGCCGCCGCGGTCGCCGAACACTGGGGCTTCGCGGTGCCCGAGACTCCCGGCCTGACCACCGAGCAGATGGTGGAGGCCGCCGCCGACGGACGGCTGGAGGTGCTCTATTCCAGCGGCGGCAACTTCCTCGACACGCTTCCCGACCCGGGCCTGGTGGGCCAGCGCCTCGCCCGCGCCCCGGTGCGCGTGCACCAGGACATCGTGGTCACCCAACAGATGCTCGTCGACCCGGGCGAGGTGGTCGTGCTGCTGCCCGCCGCCACCCGCTACGAGCAGCGCGATGGGGGCACGGAGACCACCACCGAACGGCGGATCGCCTTCAGCCCACAGATAAAGGGTCCGAAGGTCGGCGAAGCACGCACCGAGTGGGAGATCTTCATCGACCTCGCCCAGCGGGTCGACCCCGCCCGCGCGCACCTGATCGACCAGGAATCAGGGCAGGCGATCCGCGAGGAGATCGCGCGGGTCGTTCCCCTCTACGCGGGCATCGAGACGCTCGCCAAGACCGGCGACCAGGTGCAGTGGGGTGGTCCGCGTCTGTGCGACGGATGGGAGTTCGACACGCCCGATGGGCGCGCCCACTTCCTGGCGGTGCACCCCCCGGAGCGGAACGTTCCCGAGGGCCACTTCATGCTCTCGACCCGACGCGGAAAGCAGTTCAACTCGATGGTCTTCCGCGAGCGCGACCCGCTGACCGGCGCCCACCGCGACGCGCTGTTTCTCGCGGCCGACGACGCCCAGCGGCTGGGGCTGTCCGAGCGCGACCCGGTGATCGTGCGATCGCCACTCGGCGAGGTCGCCGCCCACGTCCACCTCGCCAAGATGCGCCCCGGCAACGTCCAGATGTTCTTCCCCGAGTGCAACCCGTTGATCGCCGCCGGGCGCCGTGACGAGAGCGGCGTGCCCGACTACAACGCGATCGTCGAGGTCATTCCGCGCGCATGACCCGCTGGGCCGTCTTCGACCTCAACGGCACCCTGCTCGACCCCGCTGCCGTAGGTTCAGCAGCCCTGGATCGGGCGATCCTCTCCGCGCTCACGTTGAACCACGTCGGCGAGTACCGCCCCTTACCCGAACTACTGCGCGCGGCGATCGCCGTCGAGCGGCCCGACGAGGTCGACAAGGTGATGCAGGCCGCCGCCGAGATGCCCGCCTTCCCCGAAGCTGCCGAAGCGCTCGAAGTGCTTTCGACCGCCGGCTACCGCCTGGCCGTCCTCACCAACAGCCCGACCGACACCGCTGAGAGAGGCCTCCACGCGGCCGGCCTACGCGATCACTTCGCGCACGTGATCGGAACCGATCAGGTCGGCATCTTCAAGCCCGATGCCCGGGTCTACCGCCACGGCCTGGCGACGATCGATGCCGAGCCGGACCAGACGACGATGGTCGCCGCCCACTGGTGGGACCTCCGCGGAGCCCGCGAAGTCGGCATGGGCGTCGCCTGGGTCGGCCGCGGAGAAGGCACGCTCAGCGCGCTACTTCCCGCACCGGACGCGGTAGGCGCCGACCTCCTCGAAGTTGCCAACGCCCTCCGTCGTTGAGTGAGGCCCCGCTGCCCGACGCATAGATCGGTGCCGGGCACTTTGCTCTGCGTCGCGCAGTCCGGCGCGGTGGCCCGGCGAGCCCTGACTCCGCTGGCCCGCGTCGGGCCAGTCCGACGGTTTGACGGACTCCGGGTCGTCGCCGGGGTGGAGAGCCGCTCGTCGACCTCGGCGTCGCGCTCGTCGTCGGCGACTCCACCTGAAGACCAGGCGACGGACCGACTCGCGCAGGATGTTCTGGGCGATGCCAGACACCACGGCCCGGCCGATCCGCCGGCGCTATCGCGGAACCGTTTTCGCGAGAGCCAGGGCTGGGCGAACCCCTCAGCCGTCATGTCGGCGGCCGTATCTCGCGCCTGGCGGGCAAACCATCGGTGCAGCTTCGGCACATACCGCGCGAGGACGACGCAGAACGCATCCCCGTCAGTACGGGAACGGCGCATAGGCGCCGTGGCGCCGTTCTGGTTGGGCGAAGTCGAGACGTCGCGGCGCCTCGTGAGCCTCGATCCGACCAACACGCCCCTGACGTCGGCCACACGTATCGACGTCACGAACACCGCATCGCTGATGATGGCGATGGCCGCCCGAGCCCAGGTGACACGAGCTGGCGCGTCAGGCAGCAACCCGGCCACGGGCCGCGCCGCGCCACCGGTCAGGCCCGGTGCCCCGCTCGACACCGGTTCCCCGCTCGCACCCGGGGGGCCCGTCCTCTAAGCTCCAACGGTGACCGTGCTAGGCGGGGAGCTAGCGGTGCCCTGTACCCGCAATCCGCTACAGCGGGGCTTAATTCCCGCCCGAGGGGCAGATCCGAGAGGGTCGGGCCCGTGCAATGTGGTGTTGATGGTGAGGTCCCATTCGGTGGGCGACCGTGAACCAGGTCAGGTCCGGAAGGAAGCAGCCTTAAACGGATCCGCTCACGCGCAGTGGGAGTGCCTCGCCGGAGCCGGCGGCACGGGTACCGCTCTCGAATCTCGTTTCGACGGTGGGTGCACGGTCACGCTTTCGTGATGTACGGCGGACGGTCCCGGGTGCGCTGGGCCCGGGACAAGCAGGCAGGGGAGAAGCTGTGACCACGGAGGGCTCAGGCAGCCTCTACAACCGGCACCGACCGTTCCGCTTCGAGGATCTCGTCGGGCAAGAACATGTGGCCCGCGCCCTCGGAAACGCTCTGGGCAGCGGCCGGCCGGCGCGTGGCTACTTGTTCTCGGGGCCGCGGGGAACCGGCAAAACCACGACGGCTCGCATCCTCGCGCGCTGTCTGAACTGCCTGAGCTTCCCCGCGCCGACGGCGACGCCGTGCGGTACCTGCGACTCGTGCCTGCGTACCGGCCACGACGACTGGCTCGATGTCGTCGAGGTCGACGCGGCATCGAGCGCGCGCCGTATCGACGAGATGCGCGACTGGCTCGAAACCGTTCGCTACGCCCCGGTGACCTGCCGCTACCGGGTGACGATCATGGATGAGGCCCACCAGATCCAGGAGGGGGCGGCAAGCGCCCTGCTGAAGACGCTGGAAGAACCGCCGCCGCATCTGGTGGTGATCATGTGCACCACGCACCCGTGGGACATTCTTCCGACGATCCGCTCGCGGGTTCAGCACTTCGTGCTGCGCAAGCCCGGCGTTCCGGGCCTCGTGTCAGTACTCGATCGCGTCGCTGCGGCCGAGAAGATCGAGGCCTCCGAGACCGCTCTTGATGCGCTCGCTCGGGCCGCGGATGGCTCGTACCGCGACGCCCTCGGACTGTTGGAGATGATCTCCTCATATTCCGGCGGACGAGTTGAGCTCAACGAGGTGCTGGAGCTGCTCGGCGCCGTGGCGCGGGAAACCCTGTTCGAGCTCGTCGACATGCTGGCCGGTGGGGATGCCCGGGGCGCGTTCACGCTGCTTGAAGACATCCTTGATTCCGGCAGCGACCCCGAGCAGCTGATGCGCGGGCTGGTCACTCAGCTGCGTTACGTGTGTCTGCTGCAGCAGGGGGCGGGGGCGCGTGAGGAGTGGGCGTTCTCGCCCGACGAGATCACGCGCCTGCGGGCCCAGGCGAACCAGTTGGGGCCGAACCAGGTGATCCGGGCGCTGGATCTCATGGCCGACGCGCAGATGAGGATTCGCCACGGAGGTGCCGATCCGCGTGTGCAGTTGGAGGTGGTCGCCGCCAAGCTGGCCCGCCCGGCGCTCGACGGCAACTCCGCGGCCCTACTCGCCCGCATCGAGGCGTTGGAGTCTGGCGGCACGCGGGCCGTCGCCCCGCCCGCTGCGGTTCCCGCACCCGCGCCCGCACCGACTTCGCCCCCCGCACTGACGGTCGTGCCTGAGCCCGTGGTGCCGGCCGACGAACCCACGCAGCCCGTCGCCGTGGTCGACGCCCCGGCTCCCGTCGCGGCGCCGGTTGTCATTCCGCACCCCACCGTCGCACTCGATCTCGAGCACGTCAGCCGGGTGTGGCCGCAGGTAATGGCCCAGCTCGAACGCGACTGCCCACCCGAGTTCGGCTGGCTCGAAGGGGCAACGGTCGACCGAGTCGAGGGCGAGGTTCTCGGGCTCACGGTTTCCTCGAAGATGCGCTTTCAGATGCTCGGCCGGCCCGACCACCGACAGAAGGT
This sequence comes from Thermoleophilia bacterium, assembly GCA_031362405.1. Taxonomy (GTDB): domain Bacteria; phylum Actinomycetota; class Thermoleophilia; order Miltoncostaeales; family Miltoncostaeaceae; genus JANLSO01. The sequence goes on from JANLSO010000089.1 coordinate 41,783, forward strand.
CGAGACCGTCATCGCGGCGATCATGGGCCGGCCCATGCGCCTTGATCTGGTGCTCATCGAGGCCGCGCCCGCGCCGCGGCGTGTGACACCCACCGGCCCAACGCCCGCGACGACGGCCGTTGATCTGGAAAGCCTGCGCAAAGAGTTGATCGCCACCTTCGACGCCACCGAAGAGCCGTAAACCACGCCGATCGCGAAGGAGCCACGGTGCCCCAGGGGATGAACCCGAACAAGATGATGAAACAGATGCAAAAGATGCAGGAAGACATGACCCGTGTGCAGACCGAGCTGCAGACCGAGACCGTCTCGGCGACCGCCGGGGGCGGGGCCGTGACCGCAACCGTCAGCGGCGGCCTGGAGATCGTGTCGGTGAAGATCGACCCGAAGGTGGTCGACCCCGAAGACGTCGAGATGCTCGAAGACACGATCGTCGCGGCGATGAACGAGGCCATGCGCCAGGCCCAGCAGCTCGCCGAGAAGCGCATTGGCGCGATCACGGGCGGCCTCGCCGGGCTCGGCATCCCCGGCCTCTAATTCTCACTCCGTCCCTCGAACGGCTGGTCGTCGAGCTGGCGCGGCTGCCGGGCATCGGCCCGCGCAGCGCCCAGCGCTTGGCGTTCCACCTGCTGCGCGCCCCACGTGAGCGCAGCGTGGCCCTCTCGGATGCGCTCGCCCAGATGGCCGAACGCCTGCGCCCCTGTTCGCAGTGCTTCAGCTTCGCCGAGGACGACCTCTGCCCGATCTGCGCCGACAAGCGCCGGGACCGAGGCCTTCTGTGCGTCGTCGAGGAGCCCTCGGCGATCCTCCCGATCGAACGCACTCACGAGTACCGTGGCTACTACCACGTTCTCGGTGGAGCCCTGTCGCCGATCGACGGCGTCGACCCAGAAGATCTGAGGATCGGCGAGCTCGAAGCCCGGGTGACCACCGACGGCGTCACCGAGCTGGTGATCGCCACCAACCCGACGATGACCGGTGAGGCGACCGCGATGTATCTCGCCGATCTCCTTCGCGGCAAGGTCACCGTCACCCGACTGGCAAGCGGCCTACCCGTCGGCGCCGACCTCGAACACGCCGACGAACTCACCCTCGGCCGAGCCCTCCTCGGACGCCGCCAGGTCTAGCCCCGTCCCCGGGGCGAGCAATGTCACACCCGGTGCCAGGCACCGGGTGTGACAAAACGGCATCCGCTCAGAGCTTTCCGCAACCGATGCCCACCTCAGAACGGCGTTCGAGCGTCGATGTGCCCATCGTGGGGGAGGTGTTCGTTGGCGAGATGTCACCACCGGTGCCAGGCACCGGTGGTGACATCTCGCCCTGGCTCATCTGCCCCCTACGGGCGCGGGCGGTCGGTCTGCGAGCACCGGCGGTGACTCAACGCGCTGACCTGAAGCCGAAGCGAGAACCAAGGGCAACCCCGATCGCCGGCACGATCGCTCCGAGGGGGCCACTGATGAACGGCCCGAAAAGGATCGCCGGGATGAAGACGATGCCAAGCGGCGAGCGCAGCGATCACGACGCCCGCAACGAGCATCGCCACGCGCCGAGCCGTTCCTATCGGCATACCCCGGCGCCGCGCAGCGGCACTGGCGATGGTGAGGCCACCCAGGGCCCCGACCAGCGATGCTCCGGCAACCAGCAGGAGAAGGTCGATCCGGTAGCCGGGCCCCTTAAAGCCGTCTGCCGGTAGGCCGCGGTAGTACGCGGTGAGCAATAGGCCGCCGACGATCCAGGCGAGGATGCCGATCGACGTCCCGACAACCAGCACGACGCGTTCGATATGGCGCGTCACGCGTTGCGACTGATCGCCGAGATTCGCACGCGGGAGAGGAAGACCCGAGAGGTCCATGCGACGGAGTATCAAACATCGCGACCCTTCATGTCACGTGCCCGGCACCAGCCTCACCTCCCGTGTCCTCAGCGGACCGCGACCGCGTAGATCGATCCATCATCCGCGGCGCCTCGGCGGTGCCAGATGTCCGCTCATGCTGCCGCGCTTGGGCATCGAGCGGGGGGCTCTACTTTGATGGGGCCCCGACCAAGAGTCGTACCACCCATACATAGAGAACAGCGGCGTACGGCGCGCGACTCCCCACCGGGTCGCAGATCCGCGAGGCGGCGGTAAACCTGGCGAACCCGTTCCGGCTCCGACGTCGAAAGGGCCGCCGCGGCTGCCGTCGTAGTTGGGAGTCGCCCTCCGGCCGACGTCCTGTCGTTTCATATTGCCCGGCGGTGTTTGCCGGGGGGAGCTTCCCGCCGAAGAAGGTGCCGCTATCATCGCCAGTCGGTCACGGCCTGAGAACGAGGGAGAGCGGCGATCGGTTTGCGGGTAATGAAGTTCGGCGGGAGCTCCGTGGCGGATGCCGACAAGATCAGGAACGTCGCGTCGCGTATCGCGGCCGTCAAGGAAAGTGGCGACAGCGTCGTCGCCGTGGTCTCGGCGCGTGGGAAGACGACGGACGGGCTCGTCGCGCTCGCCAACGAGATTTCCGCGGCGCCCGATCCGCGCGAGATGGACATGCTGCTCTCCACCGGCGAGCGGATCAGCTGCGCCCTGATGGCGATGGCCCTGCACGACCTCGGGCACCACGCTGTTTCGTACACCGGCTCGCAGGCCGGCATCGTCACCGACACCGCCCACACCAAGGCCCGGATCGTCGAGATCAAAGGCGACCGCCTGCGAGAGAGCATCGGCGAGGGGCATATCGTCCTCGTCGCCGGCTTTCAGGGGATGTCGACCGACCGCAACGTCACCACGCTCGGCCGCGGGGGAAGCGACACCACGGCCGTCGCGCTGGCCGCCGCCCTCGACGCCGACGTCTGTGAGATCTATACCGACGTGACCGGCGTTTTCACCGCTGACCCTCGCGTCGAGCCCGCGGCCGTCAAGCTTCCGCGCATCACCCACGAGGAGATGCTCGAGATGGCGGCCTCGGGCTCGAAGGTCCTCGCGCTACGCTCGGTGGAGTTCGCCCGTAACTACGACGTGCCGCTGCACGTGCGCTCCTCTTTCCTGTTGGAAGAGGGCACCTGGATCATCAAGGAGACACCGGATATGGAGCAGGCGATCGTCTCAGGCATCGCCCACAAGAGCGACGAGGCCAAGATCACCCTCACGGGCGTCCGGGACCAGCCCGGCGTGGCGGCGGCGATCATGACGGCGCTTGCCGATGCCCTGATCAACGTCGACACGATCATCCAGAACGTCGGCGCAGACGGGCTGGCCGATGTCTCGTTCACGGTTCCGCTCGATGAGCTGAAGCAGGCGCTCGATGCGCTGGAAGGCGCCCGGGGCAACCTCGACTTCGGTGAGATCACCCATGACGACCAGATCGGCAAGGTCACCCTCGTCGGCGCCGGCATGAAGTCCAACCCCGGTGTGGCGGCCAAGATGTTCCGCGTGCTCGCCGAGCAGGGCATCAACATGAAGATGATCGACACCTCAACGATTCGGATCACCGTCGTGATGGACCGCCGCGAGGTCGAGCGCGCCGTGCGCGCCCTCCACGACGCCTTCGATCTGCAGTCGGAAGCCGCGAGGCGGCAGGATGTTTAACGTCGCGGTGGTTGGCGCGACCGGCGCCGTCGGCGGCACCATGATGCGCGTGCTCGAGGAGCGAGGCTTCCCCGTCACCGAGCTGCGCCCGCTTGCCAGTGCCCGCAGTGCCGGCCGCGAGGTCGACTACCTCGGCATCCCGCGCATCGTGCGCGAGCTCACGGTCGATTCGTTTGAGGGCATCCACATCGCCTTGTTTTCAGCCGGTGGACCGCGCTCGCGCGAGTTCGCGCCCGCCGCGGTCGAGGCCGGTGCCGTGGTGATCGACAACTCGTCGGCCTACCGAATGGACCCCAATGTTCCGCTGGTGGTGCCCGAGGTGAACGCCGCGGCCATCCAGGGCCATTCCGGGATCATCGCGAATCCGAACTGCGTTGCCGCACCGCTGGTGGTGGCGCTGAAGCCGATCGCCGACGCGGTCGGCCTGGAGCGCGTGATCATCTCGAGCTACCAGTCGGTCAGCGGCACCGGCGTCGCGGCCGTCGCCGAACTACGCGCCCAAAGCGCGGGGCACCTTTCGGGTGACGAGCCCGAGCCCGAGGTCTACCCCCACCCCATTGCCTTCAACGTGCTGCCGCACATCGACGTCTTCGATGACAACGGCTACACCGGAGAAGAGCTCAAGGTCATTGCCGAGACCCGCAAGATGCTCGGCATGGCGGACCTCGCGATCAGCGCGACGTGTGTCCGCGTGCCCGTCCTGAACGCCCACTCGGCCTCGGTGCAGATCGAGACCACCGACAAGCTCACCGCCGACCAGGCCCGCGAACTTCTGATGGTCGCCCCCGGCATCGCGCTGATGGACGAACCGGCTCTCGGTATCTACCCGCTGCCACGCCTGGCCTCGGGCCGCGACGACGTCCTCGTCGGGCGGATCCGCGAAGATCTCTCGCACCCTCGGGGCCTCGCCCTGTGGTTCAGCAGCGACAACCTGCGCAAGGGTGCCGCCACGAACGCGGTTCAGATCGCGGAGGCCCTCGTGACCAACGGCTGGCTCTAGAGCCCGACGCTACCCGTCGAGCTCGGAGAAGTCGACCGTCGGCATCGCGGTGGTCTGCGCGTCGGAGAGAACGATCGTCTGCCGATCGCTCAAAGGGATGTTCGCCGGGTCGTCCGTCCAGGGTTTCCCGTCGACCCAGGCCTTCACCGGGCCGCGGTAGTTGAGCACGCCATCCGTCCCGACGGGGTAGCCCCAGACCGCAAAGAAGTCACCGAGCGCGAAAGTGCGGCCGGTGCGCGGTGATTCGATATGAAGGACACCCCGGTCGCGGTGGGTGTGCAGCCAGTAGAGGCACGCTCGTCGCGTGTCGATTCCGATGTCCGACGGAATGGTCAGCTTCTTGCCGTCGAGCACGATCGCGAGGCCAGGGTGGATATGCGTCGCCACCCCTTCGCTCGACTCGCACGGGATGCCCCTCACGGGGTTTCCCGACGGCGCGGCCGGACCGCTGATGAACACCTGCTCTGTCGCCGACGGCGATATGGCCGCTGGGCCAGCTTCATCGTCGCCGCCGCACCCCGCAAGGGCGAGGACGATGCACACCACGGCGGCAGCGACGGATCTCACGACGGTGGAGGCTCGACCGCCGCTCATGAGCGTGTGATCGTGATCGTCTGCTTCGTCTTCAGCCGTCCGGACTGGAGGGTGAGCGTCAGCGTCGTCGCGCCGGCCTTGATCGGCAGGGTGACGCCCGTGGCCTTCGGGGTGACGGTCGCGCGCTTGCCTCCTGCCGACAGCGTGGCATCCACCGTGCTGGCCACGCGAAGGCGCACCGACCGCGCCCCACGGGCGATCTGCGCGGGTGCCTCGAGAACGAGGAACGCCGGTTTCACACCTCGCACGGTGACCGTTCGCGTGGCCTGCCCCGTCACGCCCGAGCGCGTCACACTCAGCGTGATCCGGTGCCGGCCGGGGGCAAGGCCCTTCACGGTGATCGATTCGCCCGTGCCGAGCCGCCGCTGACCGTCGGTCCACCGAAGCGCGCCTTTGGCGACCGGCGCTCCGAACGCGGCCGTCGCCCCACCGCGCAGGGTGAGCGGCGAGTCGGCGTCGATGGTGAGGTTCGTCTCCGGCGTCGTGATCGACACAGCCGGCGCCGCAGGGACAACCGTGAACGGCTTCGACGTGGCGACGGCCTCGTTGAATCCGTCATCCACCCGCACCCGGACGCGCGCACGCCCGGAGCCCGCGACCATCGTCCGCGCCAACCTGGCCCGCCCGGTCGATGGGCCGACGCTGATCGCCTTCCACGTACGCCCGCCGTCGGCGGAGTACTCGACGGTGGCGATGGTCTCCCCGCCGTCGGCATCGTTTGCGCTCCAGCGGACCGTGACATCGCCCGAAGCCACCCGCTCGCCGCCGCGCGGCGCGAGCAGCCTGAGCGTGGGAGCGTTCGGCGTGCCGACCCGTCGCGTTCCGATTTCGGTCCCCCGGCGCAGGAAGACCTGCCGCGTGCCCTCGGGTGCGGGCACCGTCCCGCTGATCAGTATCCCGCCGGCGTCCGGAAGGGGGGTCGCGGCGGCCGGGGCGCTCGCCAGAACGGTTCCGGCCTCGTCCATCGCCTCGAGGACGTACGGCGAGGACGGATCGACGGGATCGGCGGGCTGGCGGGTCGGCGAGACGCCGGCGATGCCGAGCTTCCCGCTCGCGAACTGGACCCCGGACACCCGCAGCGCGCGGCTCCCGCCCTGCAGACTGGTCGCGGTGACGGCGGCGCTACCCCCGGTCGGGACGCGCCAGCTGTAGAGCGCCCCCCAGCCGCGCGGGGAAATCCACGCCGACTCTTCACCTCCGGCGCAGTAGCTCATGAGGTCGAAGACCTCGGCCGGGGTGGGCGCAACACCGGGAACGATCACCTCGAACGGCCCTCGGCCTGCCGTGCTGCGACGACTCGTGTTCAGCCCGACGCCGTCGAAGAGCCCGCGGTCGTCCGGCGGCCAGGGCTCCCCCTCCTGATCCTCTCCCTCGCCGGTTCCGGGGCAGGCCCGGCCGGCGTGAGGACGCCCGAACGCGTGCTGCAGTTCGTGGGCGACCGAGGTCAACGGGCGATCGACGGTTGCATATCCCAGCGCACAGGGCAAGAAGCCCTCGGCGAGCATCTCACCGGACATCGCACCGGCCAGGGGGCCCGTCTGGCGGGCGAGAGCGATCGGGACGCGGTCGCACTCGTCGATGCCACGATCTTCTGCCGCACGTGTGATGCGGTCCATCAGCTGGCCCTGGAGGACCTCCCGGAACTCGGGCTGGTCCGCCGTGTAGGTGTCTTCGCTGCACGGAAAGATCCCGAGAAAGCAGTCCTCGACCTTGATATCGGTGGCACGCAGGATGTCCTGCGCTTCGACGTCGGCCTGCCAGCCGGCGACCTCGAGCTTGAGCGGGGTGACCGCCTGGGCCAGTGTGAAGGCCCGCGCCGGGTCGGTGAACGGCCGGCGCCCTCCCTCAGTGAGGGCGATCGGCGCGATCGGCGCGACCCTCGTCGCCCCAAAGCCAACGCCGGTGAGGCGGAACGTCGAGCGGCTCGCACACGCCGGGTCGCAGCCGAGGTTCGCGGGGTTCACGCGGGCGGTCAGCGTGAGCGGGCCACGCGTCGTCCAGTCGTCGGGCAGCTCGAAGGCGTAGGCCGCGTTGGCATTGGTCCGCTGGGTGGCATCGACGGTGCGCGATCCGATCAGGAGCAACGCGGGCCGACCGACCGGCTGGAGCTCACCGAGGCGCGCGCCATTTCCGGCGGTCACTTCGAGGGTGGCGGGGATGTTGGCAAGGCCCCCCGCGGGGCCACCGCTCAGGTTCGCGTACGCGCGCACGATGGTGCGCAGGCCGGCCTTGAGACCCAGCTCGCCGGAGGCGGCCCCGCCGACTGCCTGCCCGAAGACGCGCGAGCGCGCTTGACCGCCGTCGGCCACCGTCGTCGAGAGTGCCGGCTGCACCGCCTGGGTGACGTCGATGTCGTTGATCTGCGTCTCGATTGCCCCTTCGGGCAGTGGGCGGGGCGCGCATGGCGGCGGCTCCGCAGCGACCGCAAACTTGAGCACCTTCGAGCCGCCTCGCGGACCACTCTCCGCGCCGTCGAAGCGTGCGGCGGAGTCGAGTACGTAGACGTTGCCGCGGCAGTCGATGGCCATGCCGGTGGGGCCGTTCATCTGCCCACGTTCGATGCCGGCGGTGCCGAGCCTATCGAACCTCGACGCGGCGAAATCGAACTGGAGAACCACGCTGTTGCGGTAGTCGGCGACGTAGGGCCGGCCCGAACCATCGACCGCAAGCTCCTGGAAACGGGCGGCGGGGAATGGCTCGCGGGCAGAGATCAAACGGCGGTCGAGACCGTACTGTGCGACGGTATCGATGTCGGGAACACCGGTGTTGTAGGTGACGAAGATCCCGCTGGCGTTGACCGTGACATCCCGCGCGACGGAGGAGATCGGCAGGAACACCCGGCCTTGCAGCGCGCCGCCGGTCGGAGCGTAGACGTTGACGTCGTTGGAAGCGTTCGTGACATACAGGCGCCCCCCGCCGTCAACGGCCAGCTTGTCCGGTTGGAGTGGGCTTCCGCTCGGGTCGCGCAGCGACACGGTTCCGCGGGGCCGCCCGCCGGTATCGAGCTTGATCACGCGCGGGTCGCCGCTCTGGGCCAAGTAGAGAAGACCCTGGTCGTCGGCCGCAATGCTGGTAACGCCCGTAAGCGGGATGTCGCCCATCGTTTTGAACTCGGCGACGAACGTCCCGTCGTAGGTGTACTTGACGATCCGATCGTTACTGGGGTCGGCGACCCAGGGATTCCCGTCGGCGTCGACGGCGATGCTGCTGGCTGCGATCTCGAGCCGAGCCGAGCCGTCGAGCTCGGGGCCGCCGAACTCGAAGGCGAAATCCTGCCCGAGAGCGGTCCCCGGCCCGACGAGCACAGCGGTGATCAGCACGCAAAGAAGAGCCACCCGAGATGAATGCCTCACGACCGTCTCCCTCGTTCTGTCACCTGAGCAGCGTGACCCTAGGGTAGGGCGGGGCGGGGCGCCACTTGGAGACCGCCCCAGCCCGCCCGGTTCATGCGTCGCGGTCACTCAGGCGGGCGCGGCGACCGCCGGACCGCGGGCGGGGTCGGCCGAGCACAGGCCCGCATGGCGCCGGTGGTGACAACCTGGTCAATTGCCGACGGGTGCGCCGATCTCCACGAGGGTTCCGTTCGGGTCGGTGACGTAGGCGACCATTTGGCCCCACGGCTTGGTGACCGGTTCCGCGACCGCCGTCGCGCCCGCCTCGACCGCACGCCGGAACATCGCGGGGACGTCGTCCGTCTCGACCCAGATCTCAAAGCCCGCCGGCGTCTCGTGAGCGCGGGCGACGCCCGCGGGGGCGCCGTCGCGGGTGGCGAACGCCAGGGTGCCGCCCTCGTTGGCGAGCGTTGCGTAGCTGGCGTCAGGCGTGACGAAGGCCCGCTCGAAACCGAACGCGCGCTCGTAGAACTCGACGATGGTCAGAACATCATCGACGTAGAGGATCGTGGATGCGTATCTCATGCGTGCATTCTTACCGCGGTCTCCGAGACGGCCTTGGAAGAATCGGCCATGGCAAGGCTGTGGGGCGTCGCACCCGCGAGCTGACGGATGTCGTTCACCATGTGCGCTTCGTCGAAGAAGCCGAACTCAACGGCGGTACGTGCCCAGCTCTCACCGCGTCCGGCCCGTAGAAGTGCCTGCATCCGCCCGATTCGCGCGAGGCGCTTGGCTCCGTGCCCGGTCGCAGCGATCAGGCGCCGGCGAAGGTGGCGCTCGCTGTAGCCGCTGTCGCGGCGCAACTGGTTCGGATCGGCGGTTCGCATCACGGCCTCCGCCAGCGGGTCTGGTCTCGCCGCAACCGCGGCGAGATCCCGCAGCGAGCGTGGATGACCAATGAGGTCGCGCAGCGGCACACGCATGTCGATCAACTCGCTCGCCGGGATACCGAAGAGTGCCGAGAACGCGCCGGGGCGTAGGCGTATCCCGCGCGCCGCATCACCGGGCTCCAGATCGACGACCACGGCGCGGGTAAACGGCCCGACAACGTCCTGCCCGATGATGTCGATACAACCGTCGGGAAGAACCCGCAGCGAGGTTGCATGCGATGCGTGAAGGCTCCAGTGGGCCGCGATCCAGGGCGCGAGCTCTGGCAGTGGAGCACGCTCGGTGTACGACACACCCGGTGCGCCGAGGAAGACGACGTCGAATGGCTCGGGGTTGGGCGCCATGGGGCGACTCAGTCCTCCGGGATCGGCGAAAACCTCAGGCCGCCCTCGTCGAACGGCACCGATCTACCGCCGACGGGAATCAGGCGGCGGGCGGGCGGCGACCCGGAATCGGCCGCGTCGCGACACGCGGCACAGACGGGAACCAGCAGATCACGGTCGCTCAGGCGGGCCGCGGCGACCGCCGGGCCGTGGGCGGGGTCAGCCGAGCACAGGCCCGCAAATGGATCCGACATGAGCTGCGGTTCACCGATCAATGCTCCGGCGCGTTCCAGCTGGGCGAGGCCGCGGCGCAGATCGACCAGGCAGGCGTCGAGGTGCGGTTGGGCGACGGCCCGTGCGAGGCCGGCGTCCGCGGCGCCGTAGTCGGTGAGCGCACCATCGACCAGCGATCGCGCCTCCACCGAGAGCCCGGTTCGGTGCTTCATCGCCGTCGCGCGTGCCTGCAGCGCATCGAGGCTCACACGCAGGGCCGCACGCGACTCGCCAAACCCGGCCCGCGTGCGGCGCTGCTCGCGGCGCACCCCCCACCCGATCGCCCACGCACCGCCGAAGAGGGTGAGACCGAGCAGCACGAACAGGCCGCGAATACCGCTATCGCCCCGGGGCGGTGGCGGCACGGCGACGTCTGCCGCAGCGATGATCCGCCGCGTCGGATTCTTGATGGCGTCAATACGCTGCGCAAGGAAAGCTGCCGCCATCGATTCGCGGGTCCTCGGCCCGGCGGCTGCCGTCGGGCCCGAAACAGTTGCGACGACCAGCGTTCCGTCCCAGTCGATATCCTCTCGCAGCCGCTCGGCGTACGCGAAGGCGTTATCGCGCCCGAACGACGGCACGAGAGCCAGCTTCACGGGCTGGCCTTGGCCGTTCAGCTCCGCGGCATGCGCAGCGAGCTGAGCCTCGACTTTCGGCGCCGCCGCGCCCAGCACCGATGGGCTGGCGTATGCGTGGCGGGCCCGTAGCGCTGCGGTCACCTTCGCGTCGAGCGGAACGGCCGCCGCCGCAGCGCCACACGGCACGAGGGCCAGCATGCAGAGCGCCCACCTGACTGCGCTCGCTCGCAACGACCGCACGGGAATCAGGCGGCGCCGGGGCTGACCGCCGGCTGGGCACCCCCGAATCGGGCGAGCACGCGGGAAAGGACTCCCGAGGACGGACGCTCGAGCCCGCCGAGCGGCAACCGCATCAATGAGACCTGGCCGACGCTGCGCACCGGCACGAAACCAAAGCGGGTGAGGAACGTGCGGTCGAAAAGGGTGTGGTGGCCGGCGAAGCGATCGCGAACGGAAACCTCCTCCGGATAGTTCACGGCGAAGGCCTCCACCGCTGCGAGCTCACGTGCCTTCAGGTCGGCGAGCGCTTCAAGCACCAGGCGCTCGCACGCGCCGGGGAGATCCTCGCCCTCGAGAAAGACGCACGTCATCAGAGCCGCATCGGCGCTCGGAGGACCGGCCGGCATCGCCCGGGAACGCGCAAACGCCTCGGAGGGGCCGTACTGGATCATCCCCCGGAACTCGTCCTTGTCGAAGAGCATGCGCCCCCATGCCCCGAAGTCGCGCTCGAGGGCATGGCTCCAACGATCCTTGCCGCGGCCGTCCTCGACGGCCCGAGTGTTCTGCCAGAAAACACAGTCGACGCAACACGGCGGCAGGTCGCCACGCGTGGCACCGATGAGGGGGGCCACCCGACTCATCGTGCCGGTGTTCGGGTGAGCTCGGACACACACGAATGATGGCACGTTGAATCGGCCCCTCGCCTGGCCGCGACACCTGCTGCGAGTTGCCCGGCCCCACTACCCGGGTTAAGTTCGCAAGAGTTGACACCCGAAAGGAGATCTTCGTCATGGGCCACGGCAACGCGGACCTCGGCCAACTAACTCCTCGGTCCACCTTCTACGAGCAGGGCCGCTTCGGCCGGCTATTTCCCACCCTGCCTCCCTTTGCCGCCGACACACCGCTGATCAGGGACGCCTTGATCGAACTCGGAGCCCCGGGCGGGCCCATGGATGCCGGCGACGACCTCTCCGACCCGATCGCGCTGATCACCGACCCGGCCAAGAGCGTGAACAACCCCAACAATCCGACGATGACGGCCGGGTTCACCTTTCTCGGGCAGTTCCTCGACCACGATATGACCTTCGACCCAACTTCGAGCCTGGCGCGTCGGCAGGACCCCGAATCCATCCGCAACTTCCGGATCCCGGCCTTCGATCTCGACAGCGTCTACGGCGGCGGCCCGGGCGTTTCGCCCCATCTCTACGACCAGACCGTCGACGGCGGTCGCACGACGCTGCTGATCGAGGAAATCCCCGGCTCAGCAGTGGTTTCGATTGATGCGACAGTGCGCCGCGACCTGCCCCGCAACAGCCAGAGCGTCGCCTTGGTCGCCGACCCGCGTAACGACGAGAACCTCGTCGTTAGCCAGCTCCAGCTCGCCTTCCTGCGCTTTCACAACACGGTCCTGGCGGACGTCCGGTCGGAGCTGGGACCCGGCTTCGCCGACGACGAGGTCTTCGCCGAGGCCCAGCGCACGGTGCGCTGGCACTACCAGTGGTTGATCGTGCACCAGTTCTTACCGACCACCGTCGGGCAACCGACCGTCGACGATGTTCTGACTCATGGGCGCACGTTCTACAGCTGGCGCAACGACCCCTATATCCCCGTCGAGTTCTCCGTCGCCGCCTACCGGTTCGGACACTCGCAGGTGCGCCCGAGCTACCGAGCCAACTTCGGGACCAGCGCCACCGACCCCACCCAGCAGTTCTTCGCTCTTATCTTCGACCCTGCGGCAACGGACCCCACAGACCCGGCGGACATGCGCGGCGGGCATCGGGCCCCTCGCAGATTCATCGATTGGCAGACTTTCTTCGACTTCGGTGATGGCAGGGCCCGACCGAACAAGAAGATCGACACCACCCTGTCGACCCCGCTCATGCACCTCCTTGGGCAGCCGCCGGCCACGCCGACATCGTTGGCCAGCCGCAACCTGCTGCGTGCCCTGGCCATGGGCCTTCCCTCCGGCCAGCGGGTAGCTCGTGCGATGACTCTGCCGGAGCTGGCCCCCGGCGATCTGACCGACCTGCAGAACCTCCAGTTGCACCTGCGCACCCCCCTCTGGTTTTACGTGCTGAGAGAGGCCGCTGTCATGGCCGGCGGCACCCGTCTCGGACCCGTCGGTGGACGCATCGTCGCCGAGGTCATGATCGGGCTGCTCGAGGGAGACAGCCAGTCGTATCTCCACCAAGACCCTGACTGGACGCCGACATACGGCGTCAACAGCCAATTCACGATGCAGGATCTTTTGACCGCGGCGGGCGCCGTGTCGGTAATCGCTTAACGGGACCGGTGTCGAGGCCACGGTCTCCGCAAACCGACCGTGGCGCCGACCCGAAGGCCGGCGCCGCTGCTCACATCACAGGAGCTCGGTCACACGCCGACGGTCTCGAGCACGCGGTCGACCGGGACCATGTGGCGCTTGAAGTCCATGATCTTGCGATCGAGACCCAGAGCCAGACCAATCAGCTGGGGAAGGTGCAGCACCGGCATGTTGTACTCGGTGCCGTTGGCCGCCTCGGCCTTGCGCTGGTAGGCATCCATCGCCAGGTGGCACAGGGGGCATGGGGTGACCATGCACTCTGCACCCGCGTCGCGGGCCTGCGACAGAGCGACGTGCGACTCCTTCAAAGCGACCGCCTCGCGGGCGAGGATGATCGGGAAGCCACAGCATTTGCTCTTGGCCTCGTAGTCGGCGACCTCGCCGCCCAAGGCGCGGATGAGGCGCTCGAGCGACTGCGGCTGGTCGGGGTCTTCGAAGCCCATGACCGAGCTGGGGCGAAGCAACTGGCAGCCGTAGTACGGCGCCACCCGCAGACCATTGAGGCCCCGCGGACCCTGCTTTTCGAGGAGGGCCAGGCCCTCTTCGGTCGCCAGGTACCAGAGCAGGTGGGTGACCTCTTTGGTGCCCTCGTACGGCCGGGCGCCGGCCTTCACGAGCTCTTCGTTGACGTTCTCCAAGAGGCGCGGGTCTTCCTTGACCATCTTGTTCGCACGCCGCAGGTTCAGCGTGCAGACGTTGCAGATGGTCATGATGTCGACGCCCATCTCCTCGGCCTGGGAGAGAATGCGCACGTTGAGCGTGAGGTACAGATTCGGCTTGGCCTCGGCGATGTCACCGGCGCCGCAGCACGTGGCGGCGGGCATCGGCAAGAGCTCGATGTCGAGCATCGGCGCCAGGGCCTTGGTGGTTGCGTTGAGTTCTTTTGAGCTGAACTCGGCGACGCAGCCCGGGTAGTAGGCGAACTGGCGCACTAGATGGTCTCCTTGACGTTCTTCATGAGCTTCTGGACCTCGCCGAGCTTCTTGATGCGGTGCGGGATCGGCGACGGCGCCTTGCCCTTGCGCAGCATCTTCAACGCAAACGGGATGTCGAGCTGCGCCTTGATCGGCTGGGTGAACGGCACGAGCAGCGTTTCGTTGAGCTTGCCGCCGGTGCGCATCGAGATCAGGAACGCCTTGGCGTGGCGGGCGCCCGCGTCGGCCCAGCTGACGCCCTCTGCGAAGGCGATGCCACCCAGCTTCTCGATCGCGTCGCGCGGGTCGACGCCCTTCGGGCAGCGTTCGTTGCAGTACATGCAGCGGGTGCAATCCCACACACCGTGGTCGCCGGAGTACAGCTTGGCGCGGCTCTTGCGCTCGCCGTCACGCTCGTCGGCGGCGAAGCGGTAACCCCAGGCAAACGCCGCGGGCCCGACAAACTCCGGGTCGGCCGACAGCGAGTTGCACTCGCTGTAGCAGGCGGCACAGAGGATGCACTTCGACTCGTTGTAGATCTTCTGCATCGCCTCCTTCGAGACGATCCGCTCCTTCTCAGGAGCCGCCCCGTCGGGGATCAGGTACGGCTTGACCGACTTGAACTTCTCCCAGAAGGGGTCCATATCGACGACGAGGTCCTTGATCGGCGCGAAGTTGCCGATTGGATCGATCGCCACGCTGCCGTTGCCGCTTTGAGCCTTGACGTCTTCGACCTGGGTCATGCAGGCAAGGACCGTCTTACCGTCGGCCTTGCAGGCACATGAGCCACAGATCGCCGAGCGGCACGAATACCGAACGGCAAGGGTGCCATCCTGCTCGTCTTGCAGCCGCAGGATGGCATCGAGGACCGTGAGGTCGGCCTCGTGCTCCATCGTGAACGCCTGCCGATAGGCATCCGGCGAGGAATCCGGCTGGTACCGGAAGATGTCGAACGTGGTCGCCGGCACTAGTAGCTCCTGACCTGGGGTTCGAACGTGGTGAACGTGACCTCGGAGTAGTCGAGGCGGACCTGATCGTCTTCGAGGTAGGCAAGGGTGTGCTTCATCCAGTTCTCGTCGTCACGCTCGGTGAAGTCGGTGCGCGAGTGTGCGCCCCGGCTCTCGGTGCGGGCGATCGCCCCGGTCACCATCGTGTCGGCGAGGTCGAGCAGGTAGCCCGTCTCGATCGCGTGGATCAGCGACTGGTTGAACGTACGGCCCTTGTCGGTGACGACGACGCCCTTGAAGCGGTCGCGCAGGTCGTCGACGACGGCCTTGGCGTCGCGCAGCTCGGCATCGGTGCGGAAGACGCCGACCTTCTCCTGCATGGTCTCCGCGAGCTGGTCGCGGATCTCGTGCTGCTTCGGTCCGTTCTCGCGCTCGAGCAGCTCACGCAGCTCGTTCTCGTAACGGGTCGCGGCTTCGGGCCTCGCCTGGATTCCCTTGCCGTTGAACTCCTGCGCGGCACGGGCGGCGGCACCACCGGTACGAGCGCCGAAGACAACGGCCTCGAGTAGGGAGTTGCCGCCGAGGCGGTTGGCTCCGTGCACCGACACGCAGGCGCATTCGCCGGCGGCGAACAGGCCCGGCATGTGCGGGGCAGCTCCCCACGAATCGACGTGCACGCCACCCATGTGGTAGTGGGCGCCGGGTCGAATCGGGATGGGCGCGTCGATCGGGTCGACCCCGGCGAAGGCCATCGCCAGCTCGCGGATCTGCGGCAGCCGCTCCATGATCTTCTCGCGGCCGAGGTGGCGCAGGTCGAGCATCACGGAGCCGTTGATACCGCGGCCTTCCATGATCTCGGTGGCCTCTGCGCGCGACACGACGTCGCGCGATGCCAGCTCGAGCTTGTTCGGGGCGTACTTGCTCATGAAGCGCTCGCCCTCGGAGTTCAAAAGGATGCCGCCCTCTCCGCGCGCGCCCTCGGTCACCAAGACGCCGCTGGGGTTGAGCGTCGTCGGGTGAAACTGCATGAACTCCATGTCCTTCAGGGGAACACCGGCACGCAGCGCAAGGCTCATGCCGTCACCCGTCGAGCTGTGCGAGTTGGTGGACGGGCGGTAGACGCGACCCGCGCCACCGGTGGCGAGCACGACCGACTTGGCGCCGATCGTCTCGACGGTGCCGTGGACCATGTCGTACGCCACCACACCGCAGCAGGCGCCGTGGTCGTCGCGCACCAGGTCGGTGACGAAGTACTCCTCGTAGGTCGGGATGTCGTACTTCACACACACCGTGTAGAGCGTGTGGAGGATGACCAGACCGGTGAGGTCGGCGGCGTAACAGGTACGCGGGAAGCCAGCGCCACCGAACGGCCGCTGGGCGATCTTGCCCGTCGTCTCGTGGCGACTGAACACCGCGCCCCAGTGCTCGAGCTGGATGATCTCGCCCGGCGCATCGGCGCAGAGGATCTCGATGGCGTCCTGGTCGCCGAGGTAGTCCGACCCTTTGACCGTGTCAAAGGTGTGGTTGTCGGTCGAGTCGTCGGTCGCGTTTCCGAGGGCCGCGTTGATGCCACCCTGGGCCGCGCCACTGTGGCTGCGTACCGGGTGCACTTTCGTGACCAACGCGACGTCGACGCCCGCCTCATGCGCGGCGATGGCGGCTCGCATACCTGCGAGGCCCGCGCCGACCACAACGACGTCATGGCTCTGCAATCCTCCGCCCCCCTCGTAATGCAGTGAAAATGCACGTTCTTTGCCGGGAGAACACTATCGGACGATCCCCCCGGCGCCGGGGGACATGCGCCCTATTCCGACGGCCTCGTCGGCCCGATTGTTCGGCTCGCGCGGTATGGAACCGACCGCACCACGTGCCTATTAACGCTCTTTGTGACGCGACAAGGATTTCTGGCGTTGGGCGTATAGTCTGCCCGGTTGGCGGCCGCCGGTAGACGGCCGCGTTTCGCTCAGATACTCACAAGGAGCCGGCTCCGTGGCACACCGCGTCACCTTCATTCCCGGCGACGGCACGGGACCCGAGATCGCCGAAGCCACCAAACGCGTCCTCGACGCAACCGGTGTCGACTTCGACTGGGACATCCAGCACGCCGGCGTCGACATCATGGCTTCGGCCGGTACACCGTTGCCCGACGCCACCATCCAGTCGATCCTCACCAACAAGGTCGGCATCAAGGGGCCCATCACCACTCCGGTCGGAACCGGTTTTCGTAGCGTGAACGTGGCTCTACGGAAGGTCTGCAACCTGTACGCGTGTGTACGCCCCTGCAAGACCTACGAGGGCGTACGTTCGCGCTACGACGACATCGACCTTGTCATCGTGCGCGAAAACACCGAAGACCTGTACGCCGGCATCGAGTTCGAGGCCGACAGCCCGGCCGAGCTCGAGCTCAAGGCGGTCATCGAGCGACTCGACCCGACGGCGACGATCGCCGAGCACTCGGGTATCTCGATTAAGCCGATCTCGGTCGGAGGCACCAAGCAGATCGTGAACTACGCCTTCCAGTACGCCCGCGAGAACAACCGCAAGAAGGTCACGGTCGTGCATAAGGCCAACATCATGAAGTTCACTGATGGTCTGTGGCTCGCGACCGCCGAGGAGGTATCGAAGGATTACCCCGATATCGAATTCGAAGAGCGGATCGTCGACAACATGTGCATGCAGCTCGTGCAGAAGCCCGAGCTGTACGACGTGCTGTGCCTGCCGAACCTGTACGGCGACATTCTCTCCGATCTCGGCGCCGGCCTGATCGGCGGCCTCGGGGTGGCCCCGGGCGCGAACATCGGCACGGAGGCGGCGCTCTTTGAGCCCACCCACGGCAGCGCGCCGAAGTACGCCGGCCTGAACAAGGTCAACCCGATGGCGATGATGTTCTCCGGCGTAATGATGCTGCGGTACCTCAAAGAGATGGACGCAGCCGACCGCATGGAGAACGCGATGGCGACAATCATCCGCGAAGGGAAAGACGTGACTTACGACATGAAGGCCCACCGCGACGACCCCACGGCGGTCGGCACCTCCGGAGTCGCCGACGCGATCATCGCCAAGATGGGTGCCTCCTGATGGCGGCGCTGAAGGTTGCCGTCACCGGTGCCGCCGGGCAGATCGGCTACAGCCTGCTTCCGCGCATCGCCGCCGGCGAGATGTTCGGCGCCGGTCAGGAGATCGAGCTGCGGCTTCTGGAGATCCCCGTCGAGGCCGCCCAAAAGGCGCTCTCAGGTGTGGCGATGGAGCTCGACGACTGCGCGTTCCCGCTGCTGACCAAAATCGTCTGCACCGACAGCCCCGAGGCCGCGTTCGGTGACGCCGACTGGTGCCTGCTGGTCGGCTCGAAGCCGCGTGGCCCGGGCATGGAGCGCGCCGACCTGCTGAAGGACAACGGTGCGATCTTCACCGCCCAGGGCGCAACCATCGACGCGGTCGCCGCGGCAAACGCCAAGGCCGTCGTCGTCGGTAACCCCTGCAACACCAACGCGATGATCGCCGCCAGCAAGTTCCGTCGGCTGAGCCCGGGTTCGATCACCGCGATGACCCGGCTCGATCAGAACCGCGCCGCGACGCAGTTGGCCCAGAAGGCCGGCGTTCCGGTGACCGACGTCGCGAACATCATCATCTACGGCAACCACTCGCCGACGATGTTCGCCGACTTCACGAACGCCACGATCGGTGGCCGCCCGGCGACCGAGGTCATCACCGACCACACCTGGCTCAAGGAAGAGTTCCTGCCGAAGGTCGGCAAGCGCGGCGCCGAGATCATCGCCGCCCGTGGCCTGTCGAGCGCCGCATCGGCCGCCAACGCCCTGATCGATCACGTGAAGGCGCTGACGACTCCGGGCGACACGCTCCACTCGATCG
Source organism: Thermoleophilia bacterium (assembly GCA_031362405.1). Classification (GTDB taxonomy): domain Bacteria; phylum Actinomycetota; class Thermoleophilia; order Miltoncostaeales; family Miltoncostaeaceae; genus JANLSO01. The sequence goes on from JANLSO010000089.1 coordinate 60,660, forward strand.
CCGTGCCCAGTGATGGTTCGTACGGCTTTGCCGAGGGCATCTGGGTCTCGGTTCCCGTGCGCACCACCGCCGTCGGCGAGTACACAGTCGACACCAGCTTCACCCACGACGAGTTCGCCGTCGGAAAGATCAAGGTCACCAACGACGAACTGGTCTCCGAACGTGAGACCGTCGCCGAACTGCTCGGCTAACAGCCACGCCCGCCCGGGGGCGGTCGGCTGACCACCCCCGGGAAGAGCAGTGGGCCGGCCCTGAAATCGCTCGCGCATAGCCGGTGCCTGGCACCGGCTATGCGCTTACGCGCGAAGGTTCGATCGAGATGTCGCTCGCCGATCTGCGGAAAGATCGTGGGCCTGCTCAAAGCGCGATCGCCGAGCGCACCGAGATCACCGAGTCACGGGTCTCCAAGATCGAACGTGAGGATGACCTGTAGACGCCACCCTCAGACGCCACGTCGAGGCGATGGGCGGAGAGTTCCAGGTGATCGCCCTATTCGAAGGGGGCACGACCGCGGAGCCTCTGGTCAGGCGCTTGCCGCGGCGCATCCGTGGACTGAGTCCGACAACGAGACACCCCTGGGGCGTCGTGGCGTCGTCTCTTTCACTCCGGCGGCTACGCCGTCAGCCCCCTGGCCTGCCACTGGTCGAGAGTTAGGTCCCGGGACGTGGTGTAGCTCGTAGCCGTTGGTGGGGTGAAGCTACATAGGGAAGCCCGGTGGGGTAGTGCCCCGGCCGATGGAGCGAGGGGGCTCATCAGGAGCCCGCCGCCTCAGACCGGGCATCGTCTGCCGTCATGGCCCCATCCGGTGCCCGCCGGCTCGGATCCTCTTTGCAGTCGAGGGTTTCGCTCTCGACATCGACGGGGCCGCTCACCCGCGTGAATACGGGTCAGCGCACGCTCAATCGACCAATTCTCGATGATTGAGATCGAGACCACCGAGCCCCACCGGTCGAGCCCCAATTCAGGGAAAGAGCGCATCGTCTGGCGGCAACTCGCGATGGCATGCACGCCCGGCAGGGCGTCAGCGACGAAGCCGCCCCGGGCGTTAGGGCGCGGTTACCGCCCAGGTGCCCGTGACCTCAATCTGGAACGGCCCGGAAGCGTTCACTTTGAACGTCGCACCAAACGGAGCCGCCCGGTCCGAATCCCCCTGGGAGGTTGGCGCCAGCACCTTCCGGGTGCCGATAGTCGGAGGCACATTGCTCGAGTAGCGGACCGCCTCGAAGACGCACAAGAAACCAGGACGCGCTTCGGGCTGCGCCTTGGTGCCGGGGCATTCCGGCGGGGGGGCGCCCTCCAAGGGAATGAACCGGATTATCGGGGCGGCGGAAAGTGTGAAGCCGAAGGAGATCGAATCCAGGAAGTAGTCTCCGGCAGCGGCCGCCTTGCCGCCTGCGGCAAAGCTCCCGCGAACGGTGGCGCCGCTCGGCAGGACGCTCGTGAACGGTCCGGCGGGTCCGGCGGGGCCCTGGGGCCCGGCCGGACCGGCGTTACCCGTCGTCCCCGCCGGCGCGGCGGCCGCCGAGGCTCTCTGCTTCAGGCTCTTGCGTACGGAGGTCGAGAGGTCTTCGAGCTTGACCGTGCCGTTCTTGATCTTGGCACTCGTGATCAGGGTGCTCTTGGCACCGACGGCGTCGGTCACCCCGCTCGGAAGCGCTCCGGCGTACCCCAATGCGACAACGCCGCCTGCAGCGAGAGCGGCGGCCAAGAATGTGGCGGGTGCGCGGGTCACGACTGCTCCCTCCTCCGTGAGTGGTGGTGCATGAATGGCTGGGGCACAACCCGTCGGCGGGCATCGCATCCGATCGACGACCCTACG
>JANLSO010000132.1:0-6516 GCA_031362405.1 Thermoleophilia bacterium
ACCGGAGCAGGCACGTGGACGACGATCACCACCGACACCACCAGCCCCTACAGCGCCTTGCTCGACACATCAGGGCTACCCAACGGCGACTACGACATACGCGCCATCACCACCGACACGGCCGGCAACACGTTCACCTCCCCCACCCGCGCGGTCACCGCTGACAACACCGCACCGACCGGATCCCTGACCTCCCCCGCCAATGCGGCGACTCTCGCCGGCACGATCTCCGTCACGACGAACTCCGCCGACACCGGAGGCGCGGGCGTGGCCCAGGTCGCCTTCCAACGGTCGGCGGACGGCGGGGCCACGTGGACGACGTTCACCACCGACACCACCAGCCCGTACGCCGGCAGCCTCACCACGGGAGCCCTCGCGCCCGGCCTCTACTCGCTGCGTGCGGTGACCACCGATGCGGCGGGCAACGCGTCCACCTCGACGGCGCGCACGATCACGGTTGATCCCACGGTGACGACGGTCTCCCTCGTCGATCCGGGAGCGGCGCTCTCGGGTGTCGCGAACCTCACCGCGACGGCGAGCGACACCTCGACCGGCATCGCCCAGGTGGCGTTCCAACGCTCGGTGGATGGCGGAGCAACCTGGACGACGATCTTCACCGACACCACGAGCCCATACGCGGCCAGCCTCGACACCACGGCCCTGGCCGGGGGCAACCTGAAGCTGCGTGCCGTCGCGACGAGCGACACCGGCAACCAGGCGGTCTCCGCCGTGCGCACGGTGATCGTCGACAACGGGGCTCCGGCCGTGAACCTCGGCGCGCCAGCGGCCGCGACCTCGGGTGCCCTCTCCCTCACGGCGACGGCGTCGGATGCCGGTTCCTCGGTTGCGCAGGTGGCCTTCCAGTACTCCTTCGACGGCGGCGTCACCTGGACGACCTTCGTCGCCGACACCGCCGCGCCCTTCGCCGGAACACTCGACACCACGGTCCTCGCGGCCGGCAGTTACCAGGTGCGCGCCGTCGCGACCGATGCCGCCGGAAACAGCACCTCCTCGCCGACCTCCACCGTCGTCGTCGAGCGGACCGCTCCGACGGCGTCGCTGACCTCGCCCGCACCGGGCGCCGCGGTGTCCGGCTCCGTGACCCTGCAGGCCGATGCGGCCGACGTGGCTTCGGGAGTGGCATCGGTCGTCTTCCAGCGTTCCGCCGACAACGGCGCGACGTGGACAACGATCACGTCGGACACGACCTCCCCGTACACCGCGAGCCTCGACACGCCCGCCCTTGCCGACGGCGCGTACGACCTGCGTGTGATCGCGACCGATGGCGCGGGCAACGCCCGCACCTCGGTCGTCCGCTCCATCACCGTCGACAATGCCGCCCCGACGGTGGTCTTCACCCCGCCGGCGACGCTCACGGGTTCCGTGAGCCTCAGCGCTACGGCCAGCGACACCGGAGCCGGCGTGGCGTCGGTGGCCTTCCAGTACTCGAGTGACGGGGGCGCCACCTGGATCACGATCACCACCGACACGACGTCACCGTTCGAGGGCGCGTTCGATACGTCCGGGCTCCCGAACAGCACGTACACGCTTCGCGCAGTGGTCACCGACACAGCAGGCAATACCGCGTCGTCGGCCAGCGTGAACGCCACGATCGACAACACCGCGCGCCCCGCTCCGCCCGCACCCCCGGCTCCACCTGCCGCTCCTGCCCAGGGGCCGGGCCTCGGATCGTCCACCCCGCGCGACGGTTCCGCCGTGACCTCGGCGAACGGCGTCACGATCACGGCGACTAAGCCGGTCGCGACGACCCGCACCGCCACGCTCAACGGCGCGCCGATCTCGGCCCCGACGATCACGGGCGGCACCGTCTCCTTCCCCACCGGGGCCCTGGCCCCCGCCCTCTACACGCTGAGCGTCGAATTGGTGGATGCCGACGGCAACGCCCAGCTCATCCTCGTGCACTTCACGGTTCTCGACCCAGCGGCCGACTCGTTCGATGTGCCGCCGGTCGAACGCAACACGTCACCGGACGAGGCGACGATCATCGATACCCCGGGCGGCGAGGCGCGCGTGACGATGCCCGGCGGCGCCTGGAAGAGCCCGAGCGGTGACTGGGTGGTGCTGCGGGTGCAGCCCGACCCGCCCGCGGCCCACGCCTACCCGCGGATCACCCCCGGCGGCGTGCTGCACGACCTCGTCGATGTCAGCGCGAGCTGGGCGAAGAGCAGGCAGTCAATCGGCCGGTTCGACCGCCCTCTCGACATCCTCATCCATCCGACACTGACCGGCACGGTCACCGCGGCGAGGGTCGAGGCCGGACGGCCGACGGCAATCCGGGCACTTGCTCAGCCGGGTGTTCTTCCCGACGACTGGACCGAGGGCTACTTCATCGCGGGCGACGGCGTTCACATCCTTTCGCGCACGACGTCGCTGTTCGGCCTGGTCTATGCGCAAAAAGCCTGCCTCACGATGAGCATCGCCGGCGCCACGGTGGCCTCGGGCCCCAAGGGCCCCGCCACGGTCGTTGTGAAGATCCGTTCCTCGGTGGCCGTTCGAGCAAGCATCCAGATCGTCGGTGGCGGCAAGAAGGTCAGCATCGCCTCGGTCTCGCTGAAGAAGGGTCTGAACAAAGCAACCCTCACCTACCCCGGAAAGCCGCCGACACGCAAGGCGAAAGCCCTCGTCACGATCGGCGCCACCTCGGTCATCAGGGAGGCACTGCCTCTCCGCACACGGGTCGAGATCCCGTTCGACAGAGCGTCGAAGTCGAAGCGCGCACTCAAAGTCACGATGCCGAAAGAAAAACTGACCGCGGCATCCACCTGCGTGACGCTCACGGTTGGGCCGACCAAGGTGACGAAGAAGGCCGGTAAGACGATCCTTGTCAGCACCCAGGTGTCGATTGCCCGCGGCGCGTCTTTGACCGTCTCAGTGACCGACGCCAAAGGCACGACCGTCGCCGCGAAAATGCGCAAGGTCACGGCCGGCGTCACCTTCTCCCAGCTGAAGATCTCGACCAAGGCGAAGGCGCCCCTGCGGCTGGTGGTGGTGGCGGTCGGGCCCGGCGAGAGGGTCACCAAGACGTCCCGCCTGCGGTGATCCATCCCGTTGGGTCGTGCGCGACGGGCAACCCCGTCGCACGTCGTGTCAGCGTCGAGAGATCGAGGCCTCGTCGATCGCCGTCGCGCAACTCGTTGCGCTCTTGGCGTCGCGCGCAGCGAGTGCGGCGATGAGGGCGTCGACAACGTCGGGATCCAGGTGGGAGCCCGCCACGTTGCGCAGCTCGTCGAGGGCATCCTCGATGGTCATCTGTCGCCGGTAGACACGATCGGAGGTCATCGCCGAGAACGCGTCGGCGGCCGCGACGATCCGCGCTTCGATGGGTATGTCGAACCCCGCAAGGCCACCGGGATACCCGGAGCCGTCGAAACGCTCGTGATGGTGGCGAATCGCTGCGGCGGCGTCGCAGATGCCGGGTGAGTCGCCGACGATGTGGGCCCCGATCTCCGGGTGCGCCTGGATCATCAACCGCTCAGCCTCGTCGAGCGGACCCGGCTTGGCGAGTACCGACTCCGGCATCGCCACCTTGCCGACATCATGCAGCCAGCCACCGAGGCGGCAGCGCAGAATCAGATCCTCGTCGAGTTTGAGCTGGCGGGCCGTCGCTTCTGAGAGCGATGCGACCTGCAGGCAGTGGATATCCGAAACCCCTTCACGCAGGCACGACGCCCGCGCCAAGGCCATCGCGACCCGCACTGAGTCGGGAGCCTCGGCCGCTCGGTCGGCGGGTGTGAGCTGGCCGGCGATCACGCACTGGTCGCGTCCGCGTCGCTTCGCCGCGTAGAGGGCCGTATCGGCCTCATCGGCGAGCTGCTGCGTCGTGGCCCCACCCGGACGGGCGTGCGCACCACCGACCGACACGCGTAGCTTGGTCGAACCGTCAGGACCCAGATCGATCGGGTCTCCCAACGACACCGCGCGTCGCAGCGCGTCTCCGGCCCGCCCGAGGCTCGACTCGTCGGGGATGCCCGGCATCAGCACGGCGAACTCTTCCCCACCCCAGCGAGCCACGAGATCGTAGCCGCGCACGCCCGACCGCAGTCGGCGTGCCACCTCGATGAGTGCGAGATCACCGGCCGTATGACCGAAGGTGTCGTTGACCGTCTTGAAGCGATCGATGTCGACGAGCAGAAACCCGAGCGGACGGTTCTCGCGACGACTGCGCGCGATCTCGAGCTCGATCGCCTCATCCATCGCCCGCCGATTCGCAAGGCCGGTGAGGGTATCGGTGCGAGACCGACGTTCCTCCTCGCGAAGGGCTTGGCGCAGCAGGAGCTCGGTCATTGCGGCGGCGGCGAGATCCTCGAGCAGTGCGATCTGGTCGGCCGTCCAGATGCGGGGCCTGACATCGATCACGCATACCGATCCCACGACCTCGTTCTCTGCGCCGACGAGCGGGACGCCGAGGTAGGCGACGACGAACTCTTCGACGACCGCCGGGTGGGCGCTGAAGCGCTGATCCGTGCGGCCGTCGGTGACGCAGATCGCCGCGCCGTGTGCGATCACCTGCCGGCAGATCGAATGCGTGAACGGGATCTCGCGGCGGCTCGCCCAGGGTTCCGCCAGGCCATTCGAGCTGGCGACGAAATGGCGGTCGTCGTCGGTCACCGAGACCAAGGCGGTCGGCACGTCGAGCACCGACGCGCCAAGGCGGGTCAGGCGATCGAGGATGCCTTTGGCAATGCCGTCGAGAAGCGGCATCGCGCGCGCGTTGTCGGCGCAGCCAGAGGTCTCGCCGGTCGGCTCGGGTGGCGCCTGCATGCATCAGGTATCGACCCGTGACGGCCAGTGCTTGAGACGGCCGGTCCCACCTCTAATCGTCATCTTCGAGTAGGGCGTGGCGGACGATCGGCGAGGCGTGGTGGATGCTCAGCCGCCAACCGTCATTGCCGAGCACGAATATGTTCGTGGCGGCCGCCTCGGCCACACCCCCACCCCCCTGGCCACTTGCGCGAATACGTTCGACGCACACCACCCAGGCGACCGGGTCGACGATCCGCACGTCGATGACCTCGACATCGAACTCGATGTAGCCGGTGTTGGCCATGATGGCCTCCCACGCGTCGCGCACTTCGGCCCACCCGCGCAGCCACGGCCCACCCGGATGAACGCACGACGCACCGGATCCGGTGTCCCAGATCCCGTCCATCGCGTCGACGTCGAGCGCTTCGATGGCATCGTAGAAGCGCTGGTTCATCTCCCGCACCTGCTGCTGCATTGCTTCGGAGCTCAACTCATCCTCCTCATAAGATCCCGCACCGCCGCGATCTGGGCGGCGTGGGCGGCGGCGTGCGGTGACGCAGGGTCGTCGCTGATGGCTGCGGCGCTGATCGCAACGGCCTCGTCATGGCGACCGACGGCACCGAGCAGCACGGCGAGCTGGCGCACGAGGGCTCGGTCGCCGGGGTCGAGAATCAGCGCAAGTTCGACCGTCCACAGCGCGTCGCGAAGTCGACGGCGGCGCAGAAGCGATGTGCGCAGGTTCGCAAGCATCCGGCGTAACATCGCCTCGGCCCCGACGGGAGCCAGATAGCGCGCCTCAAACGGGACGCCCGCCGTGCGCAACACCATCTGAGCGCAGTCGTCTGCGGAGATCGCCGCCCATCCGTGAAACGGATCGAAGTACCGCGGCGTCGCGGTACTCGTGTCGGCAACCAGGAAGTGACCGGGAAGCGCCACCCCGATCATCGGTACGCCGACCCGCCGAGCGGTCGCCAGGGTAACGGCCGACAGCGTGATCGGGAGGCCACGACGCCGGTCGAGAACGTCGTTCAGGAACGAGTTGCGCGGGTCGTCGTAGGTCTCGGCATCGCCCCGCAGCCCGCTTGCGCGTAACGCCACGACGACCGCGTCAGCCGTTGCGCCGAGTGAACGGGCCGACTCTGCCAGCGCATCGATGCATCCGAGGTAGTGGCCGACGTCGAGATCGGGATACGCCTCATTGGCGACGAGGAGTGACAGCTCGGCAAGGTCGGGGTCGCCCGAGCGAACCAACTCGGCAAAACGAGCGCGGTTCGCGGCGCTCATGTTCTCCCAGACGTCGCCAGCGCGGCGTGTTGGCTGCTCTGTGCTGCCCACCGACACAATGCTTGGGCGACTTTTCGCGCCGCGGCGCTCGCCGTATTTGGGTCGGCGAGGTTGATGTCGCGAGCGATCTGGGCGGCGGCGGTGATGAAGGGCTCCTCGGCACGACCGGCGGCAGCCCGTGCGGCCTGGCGCAGCAGAGGCCCGGCGACCGCATCGCGACGCACGAGCGCCATCTCGCAGGCCGCCAGCATCGCGACGAGCCGGATGTCGTCGACCACGCTCATTCGGGCGACAGGAGCGCGCGCAGGTTAGCGCCGAGAACTCCGGCGACCTCGTCGTCACTCCATTCGGCGATCCGCGCGACGCGATCAACGAGATCCAAGGCTGTCGCGTACTCGCCGTACGGCCGGTCCGATCCGAAGACCAGCCGAGCGGGTGGCAGGTCGACCAGATCGGGTAGCACCGCCA
>JANLSO010000045.1:0-7163 GCA_031362405.1 Thermoleophilia bacterium
CGCTCGGTGGCCTTTCGCGGGAAGAAGCCCACGAACAGGAAGCGGTCGGCGGGAAACCCTGCCAGCGCCAGAGCCGCGGTGACCGCGCTCGGCCCCGGAATCACCTCGACCAGCAGCCCGGCCTCCCGGACGGCCTCCACGACCCGCTGGCCCGGGTCGCTCACCAACGGCATGCCGGCGTCGCTCACCAAGGCCACCACCTCGCCCCGCGACAACCGTTCGACGATTTGCCGCGCGCGCGCGGCCTCGTTGTGGGTGTGGACGGCGATCATCGGCGTATCGGCGTCGCAGTGGCGCATCAGGGTCGCGGTGCGGCGGGTGTCTTCGCACGCCACCACGTCGGCGCTGCTCAACGCCTCCGCCGCGCGCGGCGAGAGATCACCGAGGTTCCCGATCGGGGTCGCGATCACGACAAGGCGCCCGGCGGCGGCCGTCGAAGTCATCACCGTGCCCGGCACCTGCGTTGACATGTGCGGGCGGAACCCGCTGCTACCGTGATCCGCCCGTGAGCTCTCCCACCAAGCCGCCATACCGCCGTTTTCGGGCGAAGGCCCGCCGTGACGATGGCGGCCTCGACGCGCTGCGTCAGCTCAACCGGCCCGAGGACACCCCGGGCCCGCCGCCGCACCGCGATGCCGACCGACCCGAGCTGGCCCCGGCCCCGCAGCCCCGGCCGTCGAGCGCCCCCGACCGCGAGCGGCGTCGGGCGCTGGAGCGGGCCGGCAGGCGCTGGTGGTCGCTGCGCGGCCTTGGCCCCGGGGGCTGGATCGGTCGGGTCGTTCTGGTTCTCGTGGTCGGCTTCGCGTTCTGGCTGGGTGCCGGCTACGTGGCTTTGCGGGGCGCCGTCTCCGATGCGAACTCCCGGGTCACCGCCTCGGCGAGGAAGGCGCTGGCACCGCAGGGCGGGGGTTTTCTGACTGCGCCCACCAACACCCTGCTCATCGGCTCTGACGCGCGCACCGGAAAGGGTGGGCGCGCCGACACGATCCTCATCATGCGCACCGATCCCGATTCGGGTCGGGTCAAGTACCTGTCGATTCCGCGCGATTTCCGGGTCGAGATCCCCGGCTACGGACAAGAAAAGATCAACTCCGCGTTCGCCATTGCCGGGCAGGGAGGAATCATCCGGGCGGTCACCCAGCTGACGGGCCTGCCGATCCACCACATCATGGTGATCAACTTCCGTGGCTTCCCGCGCCTGGTGAACGAGCTCGGCGGGGTTGACGTCGTCAACCCGACGCGTCTGGTCGACTGCTACTACGAGAACGGCAAGAGCGTGAGTTTTCCGAGGGGTAGCCAGCGCCTCAACGGTGCCAATGCGTTGGCGTTCGCGCGAGTGCGTAAATGCGACTCCGACTTCCAGCGCGCCGCCCGGCAGCAGGCGCTGGTCGCCGGCATCAAGTCGGAGATCCTGTCGTTCGGGCATCTGTGGAAGGCACCTTGGCAGGGCGCCGCCCTCGTACGCACGCTCAACACGGATATCGGCACCCTCGATATGGCGAAGCTGGGATGGCTCCAGGGGCGCCTGAAGCAGGACCCCGCCGACCGGATCGTCCTCGCCGGCTCGGCAGCCACGATCGGAGGTCAGAGCTTCGTCGTGGGCGATCCCGGCCAGAACGAACCTCAGATCGCACGCTTCACCGGGGGTTCGTAGGCCGCGCGGCGGATCAGGCTTTGTCGAGCCCCACGGTCTTCTTCGCCGGAGCAGCCTCTGTCTTCGTCGCCAACGTGGAGTCGCCGCCACCGCCGGAACCGTTGTCGCTGCGGGATGATCCGTTGTCCGACGTGACCGCGCCATCGCCGCCGTCGGACTTCGCCGCGCCGTCGCCGCTGCCCTCACCCGCGCCCGGCCGTTTCTTGCTGGCGTAGTCGGTGTTGTGGAAGCCGGTCCCCTTGAAGTGGATCGCCGGGGCGAACAGCACTCTCGTGATCTGGCCTTCGCATGCCGAACACACGGTCAGCGGATCATCAGACATCCGCTGCATGACCTCGGTTTGATCTCCGCAGTCGGCACAGCGATACACGTAGACCGGCACAAACACCTCGGGGAGTCGACAACCTGCGACGGCGAAGTATAAACGACGGGCGCACCCGACCTGGCACTCTCACCCAGAGTGTGCCAGAGGCCGTCGCTGCTACGCTCGAAACAGCGGCTCTCAGGACGCCCGCAACCGAACCGATGACTGACCCGATGCGAAAGAGCGACGTGGTTCGGCGGGCAGCTCTCGCGGGAGTCGGCGTGGCCGCATGTGCCGCCACCCTCGCCCGGCGCGGGAACACCGGCGCCGCCGCCCTCGCCGCCGCCGCCGGGGCCGCCGTTGGGTGGGCAACCTTCGCTCCGTCGGCGCCGTTGTTCGGACGAGTGATCCACCGTGGCCCCACCGGGTCGCGGCAGGTCGCCGTCACGTTCGACGACGGGCCGGGTCCGTCGACCATGGCCGTTCTCGATGTTCTCGCCCGGCGTGGAGTCACCGCGACGTTTTTCGTGTTGGGCCGTCAGGTCGAGCGGTACCCGGAGGTCATCGCGCGGATGCGCGCCGATGGGCACCAGATCGCCAGCCACGGATTCGACCATGGGATCCTGGTCTTTCGCGGCCCGCGCCACGTCGCCGATCAGCTTCGACGTACCGAACGCGCCGTGGCGGCAGCCGCCGGCGATGCGGCGCTCAGCAAGCTCTTTCGGACGCCGCACGGGTTTCGGGGGCCGTGGGTTTCACCCACCGCGCACCGGCTCGGCTATCGCCTGGCCGGGTGGACCCGCGGCGTCTTCGATTCTGCCGAGCCGGGCGTCGAGACCATCGTGCGCCGTTCGGCGCGCGCCCTTTCCCCCGGAGCGATTCTGCTGCTGCACGACGCCGACGGGTGGGACCCATCCCGCTCTCGTCCTCAAACGGTGGCGGCGCTGGAGGGCATCTGCGACCACCTGGTCGAGTCCGGAATCACCGCGGTCACGATCGACGCGCTGGTTGCCGGGTGACGACACGCGCAGCCACGTCGCGACGCCTCGCGCGGCGGTTCGGTCCGCTGGCGATTCGGCTCGCGGTGATCGCCGCCGTCGGTGCGCTGGTGGCATGGAAGCTCGACTGGGCGACCCTCGATCGGGTCGTTCACCCCGCCTCGTGGGCCTTCCTGTTCGTCGCGATCGGGGCGAACTTCATCTCTGTCGTGATGAAGGGTTTCGCCTGGAAGGGCATCGTCGACGGCCTGCCGGGCCTCGAGAAGCGGAGCCGATTCCGCGACCTCATCAGCCCTCTGTTCGTCGGCTTCCTGTTTAACACGGTGCTTGCCGCGCGACTCGGCGAGGTGGTGAAGGTGCTGCTCGTGCGGCGGCGCTTGAAGAGCGACGGACACGACATCCGCGCGACGACGCTGCTGGGAACGGTCCTCGCCGAGAACCTCGTGGCCACGATCGCCTGGGTCGCGCTGGTCGTGGGCATCGGCATCTTCCTGCCGCTGCCCACGTACGCATGGCTGGCCAGCATCGGGCTTGGCGTGGTTTGTCTGGGCATCATCATCGCCGCCCTGTCGCAGCGCGCATCCAGCGGATCTTTGCCGTCGTGGGTCACACGCAGTCGCCTTGGCGCGCGCATCGGCCGGGCAATCGCCCGCCTCTGGGAGGCGGTGCGCGAAAGCCACCGGGCATTGCGTAATCCTCGCCAGATGCTCATCGTCGGCTCCGCGTGCATCGCCACCTGGCTGGCCCAGTGGGCCGGCATCTACGCGACGCTGAACGCCTTCGGCCTCGAAAGGGTCGGGTGGGGTGGTGCCGGCCTTCTGCTGGTCACGGTCACCCTTGCCCAAGCGTTTCCCGTTCTTCCGGGGAACCTCGTGGTCTTCCAGGTGGCGGCGGTCCTCCCGCTGACCCAGTCGTACGGCGTCGGCGCCGGCCAGGCCTTGGGGTTTTCGGTCGTGCTGCAGTTCACCGAGGCGATCGTGGGCGTCGCGATCGGCTTCCTGTTCCTGATGTCGGAGGGCATGTCGTTCGGTCAGCTGCGGCGCGAGGCCGAGGCAGAGGGCATTGGCGACGCCGCGAACTAGGTTCACGATTGTTCACATCACGGGTACCCGGCGGTAACCCGTGGTGCACACCGGTCGGCGATGCTCCAGCACGACGTCGCCCCAGCCGGGACCACCGCCCCCACGGCCGGCTTCGACGACGTCCGCGAGGCGCGGTGGGAGAGGGTCGTCGGGATCCTTCTCCCACCTGCAGCCCGCGCCCCCGCACCACGGGTGCAGCCAATGTCATGACCACCCATGTCACCGCTGGTGCCTGGCACCCGTGGTGACACCGTGATGTCCGCTGCTCAGCCGAAGCGGCCGCAGATGTTGCCGTTGATGTCACTCCCGGTGCCAGGCACCAGTGGTGACATCAACCGGGAAAACACGGTAGGTAACGACGATCTCGGGCCCGTCTCGATCCCTTGGTCACCGGAGAATTGCCACGCGTCGTTGCGCGTCTGTCACCACCGGTGCCTGGCACCGGTGGTGACATCCCCGGTGATGACATCCGGGCGGCCCGCGTCTCAGCCATCCCCGCGACGTTAAGTCTGGTGTCTGGTGTCCGGCACCAGAATCAATCTGCTGCTCGGCGGCTCAGCCGAAGCGGCCGGAGACGTAGGCCTCTGTTTGGGGGTTCTTGGGGGAGCCGAAGATCTCGGCAGTCGGGCCGGTTTCGATCAGCCGGCCGGGCTCGCCCTCGTTGGTGATCGTGAAGAACGCGGTGGCGTCGGAGACGCGTGCGGCCTGCTGCATGTTGTGGGTAACGATCACGATGGCCAGGCGTTGCTTGAGTTCGGTGATCAGCTCTTCGATCCGCAGGGTCGACTGGGGATCGAGCGCCGAGCAGGGCTCATCCATGAGCAGGACCTGCGGCTCGATGGCCAGAGCCCGGGCGATGCACAGCCGTTGCTGCTGGCCGCCCGACAAGCCACCGGCCGGTGATGAAAGGCGGTTTCGGACCTCGCCCCACAGGCCGGCTCCCTTCAGGGTGTGCTCGACCAGCCCGTCGCGCTCGCCTTTTGAGAGCTTCATCCGATTGAACGACGGGCCGGACAGGACGTTGTCGGCGATCGACTTGGTCGGGAATGGGTTCGGGCGCTGGAACACCATGCCGATGGCGCGACGGATGGCGACGGCATCGGCGCTGCGGTCGTAAATATCCCGGCCGCCGAGCAGAACCTCGCCCTGCGTGTAGGCGTTCGGCACCAGCTCGTGCATACGGTTGAGCGAGCGGATGTAGGTCGACTTTCCGCACCCGGAGGGGCCGATGATCGCCGTCACCGAGTTGGCCGGAAACTCCAGCGTCACGCCATCGACGGCGTTGTGTGACCCAAAAAAGCACGACAACTTTTCGGTCCTCATGGGCGGCTCGACCGTCCGGGGTGGGGCCGCTGTGGCCCGCTTCAGCTCGGAGTCGGAGGTCGGTGACGTCGGTTCGACGGGGGTGTTCATCGGCGCTCCGTTGCCGTCGCAAGACGTCCGATCAGACGCGCGACGAGGTTGAGGATGAGGATGATCGAGACAAGGACAAGGGCCACTCCCCACGCGAACTGGACGGTCTGATCGGTTCGCGTACCGATGACCAAGTCGAAGATCAGCTGGGGTAGGGCAGCGATCGGCTCGGTGACGTCGGTGGAGTTGAATTGGTTGCCAAGGGACGTCACCAGCAGTGGCGCAGTTTCCCCCGACGCTCGCGCGAGCGCGAGCATGATGCCCGTGAGGATTCCCGGGGCGGCCGCCGGCAGGACAACGCTCCAGGCGGTGCGCCAGCGCGGAGCGCCCAGGGCCAGCGCGGCTTCTCGTTGGGCGGCGGGAACCAGGCGCAGAATCTCATCGGCTGACCTCACCACGATTGGGAACATGATGATCGACAGCGCCGCCCCCCCCGCCAGGGCCGAGAAGTGTCCGGGATTCGTGAACAGGACGACGCCCAGATAGATCGTGAGCCCGGCGACGATCGACGGCACGCCCAGAAGGACATCGACGAAGAAGCCGATGGCATTCGCGATACGTCGTGGAAGCCGGCCGAGGAGCCACATCTCGTTCATGAAAAGCGCCGTGAGGACTCCGAGCGGCGCCGCGATCAGGGTGGCGATTCCCATCAGGATGAGCGTGCCGACCAGCGCATTCGAGATCCCAGCGCCCTCGACATTGTTGGGATCGGTCGGCGGCAGTTCGGTGAAGAAGCTCCACGAGAGCATCGGTACTCCCTGGATGAGCATTTCTCCGAGGATCGCCCCGAGCGGAATCAACGCGATGACGACCGAGGCGTAGATCAGCCCGGCGGCGGCCTGCGAACGGACGCGTCGTCGGCGCGGGAGGCGTGGCTCGGTCAGCGCAATCGGCGCGGGCCGCTCGATGAGGCCCACGTTGGCGCCGGTGTCGTCGTCCGGCTGGGCTGCCCGGGCGGCCCCGTCCGCGCGACGCGAAAGGCGGCGTCTCAGCCGACCCGGTTCCGCCGCCCCGCGGGACACCAGCGCCCGCGCACCGACGTTGATCAGGAAGGCGATGACGAACAGCACGACGGCCAGCGTGGTCAGCGCAGACAGCTGCAGCTCTGTCGCCTCGCCGAGCTCGAGTGCGATCACGCCGGCGAGTGACGAGCCCGGACCGAGCAGCGAGCCGAGGATGTTGTAGGTGTTGCTCAGCAGCAGGATCACGGCGATCGTCTCGCCGACGGCACGGCCGAGGCCAAGGGCCGCTGCGCCGACGATGCCCGACCGCGACCACGGGAGCATGGCGCCACGCACCATCTCCCATTGTGTCGCCCCGAGCGCGTACGCGGCTTCCCGCTGATCGACGGGCACGGTCGCGAGCACCTCGCGGGTGATCGCGGTGGTAATCGGCACCACCATCACCGCGAGCACGAGGCCGGCCATGATGTACGAACCGGCGGTGACGGGCCCTTCGAGCAGGCTGAACTCCCCGTCGCTTACGCCGGTGATCGCCAGCAGCCACACCAGGCCGAGGGCTCCCGCGACGAGACCGACGACGATCCTGAGGATCAGCGAGGGCACGACGGCCGTCAGCAACGCGGCCACGAGGGCCGCTACACCCGCCGTCGCGACGTTATGGGTCGAGATCCATTCGAGCAGCGGGCGCGCCGCGGGCACGAGGATCGCCACGCCCCAGAATCCGTAGACGACCGACGGCACGGCGGCCAG
>JANLSO010000052.1:0-25531 GCA_031362405.1 Thermoleophilia bacterium
CATGAAGAACGTCTGGGCAACGGGGCCGGGGTCGGCGAGGCCAGTGGTCTCGATCAGAACGCGATCGAAGCGATCGCGCCGTTTCATCAGCCGCCCGAGGATACGAATGAGGTCGCCGCGCACCGTGCAGCACAGGCAACCGTTATTCATCTCGAAGATCTCTTCTTCGGCATCCACGACGATCTCATTGTCGATGCCGACCTCGCCGAACTCGTTCTCGATCACCGCGATCCGCAGACCGTGGTTCTCGGTGAGGATCCGGTTGAGAAGGGTGGTCTTGCCCGCTCCGAGGAATCCGGTGAGCACCGTGACCGGCACCCGTTCATCGATATCCGTGGTCATACGTCTCCCTCGAGATTCAAATGATCAACCCTCACCCGGCCTGTCGCACAGGCTGACAGGCCGAGGCACAGCGCGCCGCGCGACTCGGCATTGCGCACAGATCGGTGCCGGGCACCGACCTGTGCGTCGTGAACCGCGGCTAGCTCTCCCGGCAGTCGGGGCAGCGGCCGCGCAGCACGACGTCGTGCTCGGAGACGGCGAAGCTCGACCGTTCGCCGGTGGCGTGGATCGCCTGCTCCAGAGCCGGGTCCTCGAACGGCGTAACGAGGTTGCAGCCGACGCACACCAAGTGGTGGTGGTGGTGACCGTCAGGCAGGGCCGGCTCGAAGCGGGAGACCCCGTCGCCGAGATCAAGCCGCAGCACGAGGCGTTGGCCGACCAACAGGTCGAGGATGCGGTAGACGCTGGCGATGCCGACGGCTTTGCCATGTGCCCGAATACCGTCGAAAAGGTCTTGGGCGGTGCGGCAGCAGTCTTGAGTGGCCAAAGCTCCGATCACGGCAGCGCGGGCTCCGCCCGCTCGATGCCCGGCCTGCGCGAGGGCCTGGTTGGCGTGATCGCGCCACTCGGCGGTTGCTGCGGCGGAGTGGCCGTGCGCGCGGTCGTGGCTCATCGGGCCCGCTCCCCGGAGCCACGGCGCGGGAACCGTACTGGCGGCGCATAGGCGCCATGCCCGGGGGCGTGGTCCCCGCAGCCCCCATCCGCCGACGGCAGATCTCCGAGGACGAGCCCGAACGTTTCGAGCACCGCCTCCCGGGTCAGCGTTGCCGCCGCCGGACCATAGGCGACAACTCGACCGGCCAGTAGCATGGCCATGTCGGCGGCTGCGGCATCGCGGATGTCATGGGTGGCGAGGATCACCGCGGCACCACGGGTGCACTCGTCGGTGATCACCTCACGAAGAAGCTGCTGGGCGGCGACATCGAGACCCGCGGCGGGCTCATCGAGCACAACGAGATCGGCCTGCGCCGCGAGTACCTGAGCCACGTAGACCCGCTGTTGCTGTCCACCTGACAACGCCCGCAGGGGGCGCTCGGCCAGGTCGGAGATCTGCATCCGTTCCATGGCCGAGTCGATGAGATCACGTTCGCCCGGACGAACCCGCCCCAGAAGGCCGCGGGCCGCGAAACGCCCCATCGCGACGACGTCTCTCACCCGCACGGGTAGGACGAACTCGCGGGGATGGAACTGGCCGAGGTAGGCGACTCGGGAGGGATGGGCACCGGGCTCACCGCCGAGCACCTCGATCCGGCCGTCGATCGCATCCAGAAGACCTACCACCGTGCGGACGAACGTGGACTTACCGGATCCGTTCGTACCAACGACCGCGAGCGATGTCCCGGGCGCCAGCTCGACGTCGATGCCGGACACGGCAGGGTGATCGTTCCAACCGACCACCAGATCACGCGCACGGAGGGCAGGGCGGCTCATGCCGTTCCTACCGCGGGCGCCCGCCGCCCCGCCAACTCAACCGCCACCAGGGTGAGGGCAAAGGCACCAACCTGCACCAGCACGATCGACGCACCGGCCGCGAGATCGAAGGCGTACGAGGTGGACAGTCCGATCCACACCGACAGCACCCCGATCGTGGCGGAGATCGCGATCATCGCCCCGACCCGTCGGGCCACGAGCGCCGCGGTCGCCGGGGGAGCGACGATCATCCCGAAGACCAGGAGCGTCCCGACGGTTTGGAATGAGGCAACGACGGTTACGGCCACGAGGATCAGCATGAAGGCGTGGTAACGGCCCGCCCGAAAGCCAGCCGTGGTCGCGGCCTCCGGGTCGATACACAGCAGCAGAAATGGTCGGGCGCAGCCCCCCGCGATCGCGATCACGGCAAGTGAAGTCACCGCCTGCCAGCCGATGTCACTCCAGCTCGATCCGAGCACGTCTCCGAACAGGATACGGGTGAGGTCGCCCGTGAACGTCTGCGAACGCGAGACGATCGCCACGCCGAGCGCGAGCATCCCGACGAACAGAAGACCGATGGCCGTGTCGCTCGACAGGCGCGTCGCACGGGTGACAAGGCCAACCCCGCCGATCATCAGCGCCGCGCCGACGACCGCTCCGACGATCCCGGGAAGCCCGAGGATCAGCGCCGTGGCGATACCGGGCAGAACGCCGTGCGCCAGCGCATCGCCCACGAATGCCAACCCGCGCAGCACCACGAAGGTACCCACAACGGATGCGGCCAGCGCAACAAGGATCCCTGCTACGAGCGCCCGAAGTAGGAACTCGTTGTCGATAAACGGCGTGATCAGGGCGTCGATGGGGTGCCACCAAGCCCGGAGACGATCGCGCGGGTCACCTCGCGCATGAACGTGAAGTACGAGCCGTCGGCGGGCAGGGTGTGCGAGCCGACCGCGACCACCTTCACGCCCGTCTGATCGGCGATCGCATTCGCAACCGCGGTCGGGGTGCCGATCTCGGTGAAGATCGCGGGCACCTTCTCCGCGTCGACGAGCGTGGCCAGGTCGGCGAGTTGTCCGGCAGAGGGCTCGGCCTGTGACGACAGCGACGGAATGATCGCTCCGACCAGCCGAAACCCGTAGCGCTCCGAGAAGTAGCCCATGGATTCGTGTCCGGTGACGAGCTCGCGCTGGGCACCCGGGATGGTCTCGACCTCCGCGGCGATCGCGACGTTGAGGTCGCGCAGCCGGCGCCCGAGGGCGGAGGCCCGGTCGGTGAGGTCGATCCCGAGTTGCGACCGTAGCTCGAGCGCCAGGGCGGCCGTGACCTGCGACATCCGCGCGGGGTCGAGCCAGATGTGCGGGTCGAGCGGACCCTCGTCGGCGAGTTCACCAGCAGCGAACTCGCGGATGTCGACGTGGTCGGTCGCCACGAAGATCGGTCGACCGGAGGCCTGTGCCTGGGCGAGGGGGTCCTTGAGGCTCTCTTCGAGGTTCGTGCCGTTGACGACGATCAGGTCGGCCTCCTGGAGGCGTTGCGCGTCTTTGGCGGAGGGCTGGAAGTCGTGGGGATCGACGCCGTTCGGCATCAGGACGTCCACCTGGGCGGCATCGCCAACGAGCTCTGTGACAAGCGTTCCAAGAATGGGGGTCGTGACGAGAATCCGCAGACCCGGCGCGGGCGACTGGCTCGACGAGCCACACCCGCTCGCCACGACCACTACGGCAAGAATGCAAAGCATCGCGCCACGGAGGCGGTGCTGAAGAAGGAGACGACGCACTCCAGTAACGATAATTGATCTCATCAAGTGGTGCCACCCTACCTCGTCGCCACGCGCGACGTATCCTCCGCGGCCGTGGCCCTCCCTTTCGCGATCCGCCCCGCCACGCTCAACGACGCCGAAAGGATCGGGGCGATCTACGACGAGGGCATCTCGGGCGGGGCCGCGACCTTTGCGACCGGACCACACGGCGCCGAGGAACGGCGTGTGTGGCTAGCCGAACGGGCGCCGCGCGCACCCGTGTTCTGCGCCACCGCCGACGGCCGCGTCGTGGGCTGGTCGGCTCTCGCCCCGTTCTCGCAGCGCCCATGGTACGACGGGGTCGCCGAGTACACCGCCTACGTTGCACACGACGCGCGCGGCACCGGTGTCGGCCGACGCCTTCTCGAGCATCTCGTCGGCGTCGCTCCGGAGGTCGACTACTGGAAGCTCGTGGGCATGATCCTCGCCGACAACCACGCGGGGCTCGCTCTTGCCACCGGAAGTGGCTTTCGCGTGGTGGGCACGTACGCCGCACACGGCCGCATCGGCCAGGCGTGGCGCGACGTCACCGTCGTCGAGCGGCACCTGATGGTGGGGCCGGGGGCGACGAGGTAAACACCCACCCGACACGTTGTGCCACCGGATCACGTTGTCAACAGCCGGTGCCGGGCACCGGATGTTGACAACGCCGCCTCTGAACCGCGACCCGTTCCCGTGATGCCCACGCGGCATCTCGCTACCCATCGCGGCAAACCGCCGGCCGCGGCAAACGCACCGGGGGCGCGCTCAGCGAGCTCTGCCGCCCGTGCAACGAGGGCCTCAGGGTCGACGCCTAACTCGGCAGCCGCCTTCGGCCACGTGCTGCGGGAGGTGAAGACCTTGTCGTCGCCGCCGATCTTCATCGCGAACTTCAGCTTCTTTTCGTGGAAGTCTGGGTAGGGCAGCGCGGAGGCAATGTCGTACAGCGGCGCGAGGCGCACCTGTTGACCGGAAAGCAGCAGCGAGTAGTTCTTCGCATGAGCATCGGTTTCGGCGATGATCCCGTTCCAGACGAGGGCGTCGGCAGATCGGCGGACGCCGCCGTTAGCGGCGCTCGCGGGCATCGCGCGACGCATCAGGCCGACGATGTCGCCGGGGGTCGGGCCCCCGTCGGCCTGGTAGTTGCGGCCGGGGTGGACACCGAGGGCCTGGCAGAGATCTTCCTGATGAACACGGATAGGAAGCCCCTCGGCCTCCCGCCGGTCGTAGCGTTCGATCATGATCGCCGACTCCGCGCCGAATCGCTGAACACGCGTGCGAGCGACGGGGATGCCCACACGCCCCGCGGCCGCCATACAGAGGTAATCGTGCAGGTCGTGACCGTCGAATCCGTCAATGGCGGGTTTGAGGATGTGCGTCGTCGCCGTGGCGCCGCGCGGCACGCCCCACCTCTCTTCGCGGCAGAGCAGGGCGGTCTTCGCCTGTGCGCCCGCACGGCTGAACTGCCCCGAGGCCGGTCTTCCGAGCCACGGCGTTGCCTGCTCGGCGGCGCGGTAGCCGTCGTCGTAGTCACACCGAAGGTCACCGCCACGCAGACAGTGAAGATGCCCCCCGAGACGATCGCCGAGAACAACTGCGAGGACGTCAATCACGCCGGGTGTGCTCGGCGAGGATCTCGTCGAGATCGATCTCCGACGCCGGTCGCGGGCGCGTCGTCGGATCGAAAACATCGAGTTCGAGGCCGAGCATGTCAAGGGTGCGCATCGCACTGCCCGGCTCCGCGGTCGGTTTGCCACTTTCGAACTCGTAGACCCACTTGCGTGAGACGCCAACCTTCTCCGCGACCTTCGCCTGAGAGAGGCGAAGGTCGAGCCGACGGCCGCGCGCAATCGCGGCAAGTCCAGGGGCGGTGAAGGCCTTCACGACGTCTCCCTGTGACACCGATCGGCATCATCACTCTGTCTGACACTGAACGGTTGCCTCGCGGAAATGCCACCGATGGCTAGCGACGTGATCGTTGTACCGTGAGCCCATGCGTTCTGGCCTCCTCATCCGAACCGAATCCATGGACTACGCCCGTGCGTGGGAGACCCAGCGGGCGATCGCGGAGGCCCGACGTGAGGGGCGGATTCCTGACGTGATCTGGATTCTCGAACATCCACCCGTTTTCACGGTGGGCCGCCATGGCACTCGGGCCGACCTCTTTCTCTCTGACGAGGTTCTCGCCAAGATGGGCGCGACGTTCCACCAGATCGACCGGGGCGGGCAGATGACCTGGCACGGGCCGGGCCAGAGCGTGGCGTATCCGATCTGCGATCTGCGTGGTGGCCGGGTGCGCGCCTTCATCGAGGCCTTGGTTGGTGCGATGCGCGACGCCGCCGGTATCGCGGGAGCGCACGCCGGCAGTGAGGCGATGGGGCTCTACGTCGGCGGTCGAAAGCTCGGCAGCGTGGGTATCCGCGTCGAGAACGGCGTCAGCACCCACGGTCTGGCGCTGAACCGTGACCCCGACATGCAGTGGTTCTCACTGATGACGGCCTGCGGCGCGCCCGACGTCGAGACGACATCCGTCGCGCGTGAGGGTGGCGACCCCGACCGCGAACGGGTCGACCGAGTTCTTGCCGAGGCCCTCTCAGAGCGGCTCGACCTCTGCTTGGAAGAGGTCGCCCTGAACGAGCTCAGCCTCGCCGTTGCTCCCACGCGCTGAGGGTGCGGGCGACGAGGAGGTCGTCATCAGGGTCGGCCCCGGCCGACGCCACCCAACCCGCCACGACATCGGCGTCGACCTCGAAGGGCTCGACGTCCGGGTGCGCCGCGCACAACGCGTCGGCGAGCGTCTCTGAATCGACCAGCCGGTCGCTCACAGCAGGTTGACGGCCGCGGCGGCGGCGATGATGACGATCAGCGCCCCGTATCCAAGGTAGCCGCCGACCAAGAGCAGGACGCCGAGGATGAGCAGCAGCCCGGCGAGACCCGCCCACACCGGTTTGGGCAGACCACCGGCGCCGAGGGTCCACCCCGACTCGGGATGACGACGGTCGCGGGGGGTGTGGTCGCTCACGCGACAGACCATAGGGCACCCGGCCGCCGGTCTGGCGGGCGCTGATATCGTCGTCGCGGACTTTCCCCAGACAAGGAGCGCCGCATGGCGATCGAGGTCGGCCAAAAGGCCCCCGATTTCACCCTGAAGAACACCGATGGCGAGGACGTCACGCTCTCGTCGTTTCGTGGCCAGAAGAACGTGGTGCTCGCCTTCTACCCACTGGCGTTCAGCCCGGTGTGCACCGACCAGCTCACGCAGATGGGCGGTAACGGCGGTAAGTACGCCGACAACGACGCGCAAGTGATCGCCATCTCGGTTGACTCCCGTTACGCCCAGGCGGCCTTCGCGGAGACGATCGGCGCCACCGACTCGGTGACGTTCCTCGCCGATTTCGAGCCGAAGGGCGCGACCTCGCAGGCCTATGGCGTCTACCTCAACGCGGCCGGCATCTCCGGCCGGGCGACCTTCGTAATCGACAAGGCCGGCATCGTCCAGGGCGCCTCCCTGACCGCCGTGCCGACCGACATGCCTGACGAAGACGCCTACTTCGCCACCCTAGCGACCTGCTCGGTCTGACCTACAGCGCGGCGGGGGTGGGCTCGACGTCTGCCCTCGCCGCCAGCTGACCGCAGGCCGCATCGACGTCGGCGCCGCGCGAGTGCCGGATCGACGCCTCGATACCGGCTCCGGCCAGGGCCTCCCAAAAGGCTCGACGGCGGTCGATTGGGCTGCCCCGGTACTCGCCCCCGGTCGGGTTGTACTCGATCAGGTTCACGTGAAAGCGGCCGTCACGTAGGAGCCCCGCAAGGCGCCGCGCGGCGGCGGCCGAGTCGTTCACACCGTCGAGCAGCAGATACTCGATGAAGACCCGGCGCCCGGTGCGGTCGCAGTAGCGCAGGCACTCGGCGAGCAGGTTCGCGATGGGGTACCGCTGGTTGATCGGCATCAGCTTCGAGCGGGTGTCGTCGTCGGAGGCATGCAGCGAGATTGCCAGCCGCACGGGGAGTTCCTCGCGCGCCAGGCGTGCAATGCCCGGAACCCACCCGACGGTCGAGATCGCGATCCGGCGGGCTGAAAGGCCAAGACTCGGACCATCGTGCATCTCGTGGCACGCGGCGAGTACCGCGTCGAAGTTCTGCAGCGGCTCACCCATTCCCATGAACACGACGTTCGTCAGCCGGGCGCCCTGCGCGTCGGCTTCGCGGCGGGCAAGAAGCGCCTGATCGACGATCTCCCAGGTGGTGAGGTCGCGGCCCGCTCCCATAGCGCCGGTCGCACAGAACGTACATGCCAACGCGCAGCCAACCTGGCTCGAGACGCACAGGGTGCGCCGCCCCTTGGCGTGCGCGATCAGCACCGCCTCGATGCGCCGACCGTCATGGGTGAGCAACCGCCATTTCACGGTGCCGTCGTGAGAGACGAGGCGCGCCTCGGGCGTGACCGCCCACAGGTCGATCTCCTCGGTCAGCTGCTCGCGTAGCGCCTTGGGGTAACCCAGCACGGCCGACCAGTCGTCGGCGCCGGAAACCTGGGCCTGGACCGCCTGCTGGAGTCGGAACTTGGGTTGGCCGCCGGCCGCGAGCACCGCGCGCAGATGGGTACGGTCCACTACGCGCTCACCAGGGCGCCGGCGAGGCGGCGCATCTCGACGGGCATGTCGCCGCCGGGCTGGATGCACAGCTCGGTCACCCCATCGCGCGCCAGGCCGTCGGCGCGTTCGCGCAGCTCGGTAACCGTTCCCGTCAGCGAGAAGCGGGCGACGTTGGCCGGGGTAACGCGGTCACGATCCTCCGGGAGCTCGAGACGCACGAGGTGGCCGCGATGGAGGTCTTGGTGCCGGCGGGTGGGGTCAAGGCGTGTCTTCACCCGCGCAATGTACCGCTCGGCCTCGTCGCGCAGGTCGGCCGGCAGGCCTTCGAGGCGCCAGGGCTGCTCGGCGAAGGCGTGGAATGCGACGGCGACGACCGGACCGACCGAGGCGACCAAGCGGGGTGAGTCGAGCGGTTCGCCGTCGGCGCGCACCGCACCGACCGCGTGAACACTCAGAGGCAGATCGGGGCCGATCGCCTCGCGAACGAGGTCCAGGCCGCCGGGGGAGAAAATCCCCGTCATCGCGCCGTCGCCGATCTTCCGGGCGAGTTTCTGCGCCTTGGGGCCGCGGCATGAGACGATCAGCGGGATGTTTCCGCGTTGCTCCGCGCCGGGAACCGGGATCCGTCGCACCGGCGCTCCGCCCTCGACGTGAGGGGTCTCGTCAGCGCTCAACAGAGCGCGCAGATCGTTCACCTCACGGGCGAGATCCGCGAGCGGTACCGCCCCCAGCGCGAGCGTGAAACGTCCCGTGAAACCGGCACCGACCGCGGCCACGAGGCGGCGCGGGGCAAGAGCCGAGAGCGTGGCCAGGGCGGCGGCGGTCGCCACGGGCGCTCGCAGACGGGGGACGATCACCCCTATCCCGAGGCCGATGCGCGCGGTCTTCTGCGCCGCGAGGGCCAGGGTGATGAACGGATCGTGGTAGAGCAATGGCGAGTCGTAGACCCACGCACGGTGGAAGCCGAGATCCTCCGCCAGCCGGATGAGATCGGACGTGTCGCGGGTCGGCGGCAGAAAGACGCTGACCTGAAGGCTCATGCGGCCACCACGGGTACCACCGCAGGCTCGACGTAGGGCACCACCTCGCGAAAGGCCCGGCCGCCGACGAACACCACGAAGGCCGCCATGCACAGCGCCACGGCCGAGAACACCGCGAGGGCGGTGGTGATGCCCACCGCGTTCGAGAGGTAGCCGAGCCCAACGGTGGGGATCGTCCCGGAATAGGCGCACATGTAGAGGGCGGAGATCAGCTTGCCGCGCTCGGCGATCGGCACCGAGATACCGCAGATCTGGGTGGCGCCCTGCAGGATCAGCCCGTTCAAGAGGCCGATCAGGCCCGCCGCGACGAGCACCATCGCCGCCGACCCGACGCCTGCTGCACCGACGACCAGAAGGGAGCAGGCGGAGCTGGTCAGGACGCCCGTGATCACCGCCGTCCGGGGGGCCATTCGGCGTGCGATAAACGGTGTGAAGCCGCCCGTACCGAGCACGAGGAAACCGACCAGACCGACGACCGCGATGTTCGTCACTCCCAGTTCTTGGACCATGTAGAGCGGGGCGATCGACAGGAGCGTGCCGTCGAGAAAGCTCATGAGAAACGCCGCCGGGGCCAAAAACAGGGCGAACGCCGCGAACTGGCCCTTCGGCACGCCGACGCGGATCTCGATGCGCATGGGGCGCCGCGTGACGGTCTCGGCCGTCGCCAGCACCGCGGCAAAGGCGACGATCATCAGGATCAGATGCGCCTGAAACGGTCGGTGGATGGGGTTCGCGCTGTACTGGGCGATCAGCCCGCCGAGCCCCGGCCCCAGGCCGAAGCCGATCCGAAATGCAAGGCCGGCGACCGCGGCCGCCCAGGCCTTCCGCTCGGGGTGAGCATGGTCGACGACGAAGGCGGTGCTGACACCCAGGAAGCCTCCGATCGCCAACCCCTGCAGCACGCGCCCGGCGAACAGGTACGGCACCGAATCGGCAAGCGAAAACACCAGCGAGGCGGCGCTCAGCGATGCCATCGCCGGCAGCATCACGCGCTTTCGCCCGATCCGATCCGAAAGGTTCCCCATGATCAGCATGGTCGGCACGACCGTCGCGGTGTAGGTCGCGAACAGCAGGGTGATCGCGCCGTCAGAGAGATCGAATCGCTGCTGATAGAGCGGAAACAGCGGCGTCACGATGCTGGTTCCCATCGTGAAGATGGCAAGGCCGATGACGGCCGTCCACGAACCGCGCGTCATGGGTTGACCACCACGTCGGCCCGCCGCGAAGCCTGGCGCGGCATCCGGGAGGCACACAGTGCGGCGACCAGCAGGAACGCCGCGGCGAGGATCGCCGCACTGCGAAAACCCTCGGCGACCGCGACACGGGCCGCCGGGCCGACGAGGCCTTCCGATTGGCCAACGCCGGCGGGCAGCGCCGAGTAAAGGACGGCTCCCGTCGCGGCAACCCCGAGCGCGGCGCCGGTGTAGCGAGAGATGTTGGGAAGCGACGAGGCGACGCCGAGCCGTTCCAGAGGGACCTCCGAGATCGCGGTCAGCGTCACCGGGGAGGTCGCCGCGGCAAGCCCGGCGGCCATCGCGATCATCCCGGGAAGCACGGCCCAGTAGCTCTGGCGGTCGGCGGCCAGCGCCATCCACACCGCACCGAGAGCCGACACCCCGAAGCCCAGGGTCGCCAGCCGACTCGAGCCGACCACCCCACGCGATACCAGGCGCCCGGAGATCGGTGAGATGAGCATGAACGACCCGGCGATCGGGGTGATCGCCATCGCCAACGCGACGGGACCGAACCCGCGGATCGCCGTGAAGTAGAAGGGCAGGAGGATGAGCATTCCGAAAAGGGCGGCCGACGACGCGGCGGCCGCGAGGTTGGCCGTGGTCAGCGAGCGCAGGCGAAAAAGTGAGAGATCGATCATCGGCGCCACGGCGATCTGTTCACGTACCACGAAGGCGGCGAGGCTACACGCGCCGACCAGCCCCGACCCGATGACGGCTGCCGATGTCCATCCCCAGGCCTCGCCCCGTGACAGGGCGACGAGGACGCCGAACAGACCGACGGCGGCAAGGGCGGCCCCCGGCAGATCGAACCGGACCCGCGGGCGTCGCGGCGTTTCCATGAGGATCAGCATCGCGCCCGCAAGGACGAGGGCTCCGAGAACCGGCGTGAAGAGGAAGACGCTGCGCCATCCGAAGCCGGCGACCAGCACTCCGGCGAGGTTCAGTGCCAGTACCGGCGCCAGACCCATGATCCCGCCGAGCACACCCAGGGCCTGGGCCCGCTCGGCGGGCGCAAACAGCTCGGCGGCGTAGCTAAAGGCCGTCGGCGCCATGACCGACGCACCGACGCCCTGGAGGATCCGAAACGTGATGAGCGAGCCCACACTCCAGGCGACCGCGCACAGCAGCGAGGTCACACAGAGAACGAGTGTCCCTGCGACGAAAACCCGCCGTCGCCCATAGAGATCCCCGGCCCGGCCTGCCACGGGCAGCAGCGTCGCCTGAGTCACCAGGAACCCCGTCACCACCCAGCCAACCGACCCGACATCACTGTCGAGATCCTTCGCCATCGCGGGCAGCGCGATGTTCACGATGCTGATGTTGACAACCGAGAGCATCATGCCCCCGCCGACCACGAACAACGCCAGCCAGCGCCAGCGTGGGTGAGCCCGCAGCCGAGCGCGGGTGCGCTCGGCACGTGCGGGGAAGGGACGAATCACTCGACGAGCTTAGGCGGCTCCCGGGGTAATCGCCCCGCGTCGGTCAGGTTGCGGGCGTCGCCCGAAAGCGTGACACCAGGGGCGTCGAGTCCCTGGCTGCGGCGCCGAGCTGCTGGGGCCCGGCGCTCACCTGATCGGCGGTCGCAGTGGTCTCCTGTGACGGCCGATACGCGTCCGGCGCCGTCGGTGACCTCGCGTTGCCAGACGCCCATCGCGGTGACGGCACGCTCGGTTTCGGTCTGGATGTCGGGGACGATCCCCCGGTCGAGCCCCGCCTAAACCTCGGTCGATTCGGCGGCTCCCTGACCTTTCGGTCACCACGGCGAACCCACGGCCCGGGTCGCCCGCCCGTGCGGCCTCGAATAACGGCGTCGACGGTCAGCGGATCGGTCTGCGAGGCGATGTCACCGAGACTGGCCACGAGAGCGCAATCGAGGCGAGCAGGGCGCCGATGGCAAAGCCGAAGATCAGGGTGCGAAGGAGATCCGCCGCTGAACTCGCCCGGGCGCTCGCGTGCGCCGCGGCGTCCCCGGTCCCCGTCAGCAGACCTTCGACAGGCTTCGACAGTTCGGCGAACACGTCGAGCTGCGCGCCCGGCAGGAGCCCATTGGCTGTGATCGTCGCGCGGTCGGTTCCGGCGCGGAAGAGGTGATGATCCGGCTGTCGCCGCAGTCCATTTCTGGAAGCTCGCGTCGATTCGGCCGAGGTCGGCCCCGCGGGCCGAGGTCAACGGCTTTGCGTGGACGGCCGCGAGGCGGCCCGTGTCGGTGCGGGCCCCGGGGATGCCGCGCAGACGTCGATCGCGTAGGCACCCACCCAGAGCGTGACATCGGAGCACGCGTATCGAGGTCTCTCACGGCTGACCGCAGCCCCGTCTGCTGGGAGAGACCGGCGGCGGCGCTGCGTTGGGCGGCGCTGCCCCACACGCCAACCGCGGCGACACGCCAGCAGAGCGGCAACGACGCCGAACCCGATGGCGAGTCTTCCGCGCGGATGCCCGCTGATTGGAGCGTTCGTGTCGCCGCACGATTGAGTCGGCATGCGCAGACGCCGATGCACCCCGAGTGAAACGGCCTCGATTCGCCGGCGTGGTCACGCCGCTCAGCGCCCTGGTGCTCGCCTTTGCCTGGGGTGGGCTCGTTGCCCGCCATGCCGGGCACGTTCCCGACGCGCCGCTCTCTGGCGCCAACCTCGAGGGTCTGTACGCGGCGATCGGCCGCCTCGGCGACCCGGAGATCGCGCTCACGATCGGGGTTCTCGCGCTCATCGCGGCACGCCAGTCGTGGCGCGCGGTTCTGCTGTGGATACTTGCCCTCGGCGTCGGCGGAGGCCTTGAACACGTCACGAAGGTGGTGACCGATTCGGGCTACCCCAGCGGCCACACGTTCGGTGCGGTCATGGTGGCGACCGTTCTGGCGTCGATGGGTCGCCCTGGGCTACTCCTCGGCGCCGGGTGGATCGCCGCGATGGGGGTCACTCAGATGGCCGTCGGAGCGCACCTGCCGATCGATGTGATCGGTGGCCTGGCCCTCGGGGGCGTCATCGGTGCCGGCTGGTGGCTGTCGGTGGGCCTACATCTGGAAGTCGTAGAGGTTGCCGAGGCCGAGCATGCCGGTGAGTTCGTCCAACGCGGTGCGGCTCTCGACTAGTAGCTGCGGATCGGCCAGGTCGACCAGGGCGATCCGATCGCGGTAGTGGCGAGTCACCCAGCCGCGCAGGCGCGACAGGAGAGCGTCGTCGAGCAGCGTCCCCGGGGCGACGGCGGCGCGTTCGGCGTGCGTGAGAACCACCCGTAGGCGCAGGCAGGCGGGGCCGCCGCCGTTTCTCATGCTCTGGCGGGTGTCGACGACGACGACGCGGCCGATCGGCGAGGCCGGGTCGGCGACCCACTCATCGAGCAGCGCAGATACCGCCGGGCTTTCGCGACATTCGACGGGGCACACGAGCACCAGGGAGCCGTCGGGGAGGCGCACAAGCTGGCTGTTGAACAGGTACGTGCCGACCGCCTCGCTGAGCGGAACCTCGGCCTCGGTCACCTCGACGATCTTCAAAGCCGATCCCGCGCGGTCGCGCAGGGCGCAAAGCACACCTTCGCGCTCGAGAAACGCGCGCTCGTGGACGAGCAGAACGTCCCCACCGCCGACGCAGATCACATCGTTGTGGAACACGCCGGCATCGATCGCCTCGGGGTTCTGCTGGGCGAAAACGATCCGGTCGTCGGGCAGGCCCGCGAGGCGAGCGGCGGCGGCGCTCGCCTCCGCGGTTTGGCGGGCCGGGAAACGCGCAGGGCCCGCGGAGCCAGGGTCGAGCGCAACGCGTCCGTAGACGAACAGGTGAACGCCCAGGCCATCCGAAGAGGCGACCAAGCGGGTGTGGTTCGCGGCGCCCTCGTCACCCATCGTGGCCGTTGCGGGCAGTGGTTCGTGGTGGGCGAAATGGGTGGGGTCGGCGAATACCGCACGCAGAATCCGTCCGGTCGTGGGCGCCTCGATTGACCGATGCAGGGCATGGGTGAGGTTCGCCGGCACGACGTGCACGCGACCGTCTGCGCTGTCGGCGCTTGGGACGACCGTCGCCGCGTTCGCCACCCACATCGCCGACGCCGACGCGCAGGAGGCGAGCAGCTCCGGGGCCTGGCGCGCGGCGCGTTCGAGGACCCGCGCGTCGGTTCCCGTGAATCCCAGGGCGCGCAGCGACGGCAGGTGGGGCCGCTCGTGCGGGGGCAGCACACCTTGCATCAACCCGAGGTCGGCCAGGGTCGCCATCTTGGCAAGCCCTTCGAGCGCTGCGTCGCGAGGGTTGGCGATCGCCCCACGATTGGTTTGCGAGGCGACGTTTCCTGTCGCCAAACCCGCGTAGTTGTGCGTTGGGCCGACGAGGCCGTCGAAGTTGGCCTCGAGGGATGCGCTCACGGAAGGAGCCCAGGCGGCAGGGCATCGGGAACCTTCAGCTCGGCCACCTCGATCGAGGCAACGGGATACGAGCAGTAATCGACCGCGAAGTAGGCGCTCGGGCGATGATTGCCCGACAGGCCCACCCCGCCAAAGGGCGCCGCGCTGGAGGCCCCGGTGAGCTGCTGATTCCTGTTGACGATGCCGGCGCGCACCTCGCGGGTGAACCGTTCGTAGAGCCCGGCGTCGTCGCTCACCAACCCCGCCGCGAGGCCGTATGCCGTCGCGTTGGCCTCGACGATCGCCGCGTCGACATCAGCCACCCGGATCACCTGGAGCAACGGCCCGAAGATCTCCTCGTCGGAACGATCAGCGACGGCGGTGACGTCGAGAAGACCCGGCCTCAGAAGCCCGGTCCCGGTAGCGAGATGCTCAACGGGCACGAGGGCCCGCGCGCCGCGGACGATCAGCTCCCGTTCGGCGCTGAGCACCGCCTCGGCCGCCGCCGCGGAGATCACCGGCCCCATAAAGGGTTCGGGATCGTCGTCGGGCGTGCCGACGCGCAGCCCGCGCGCAACTTCGGCAACCCGTGCCAGCAGCGCATCGCTCGCAGGCCCACCGACGACGATCAGTCGACGGGCACATGTGCATCGCTGCCCGGCCGTCAGCCAGGCCGACTGGGCGACCAACAGCGCCGCGGCCTCCACATCGGCGACGTCGTGGACGAACAACGGGTTGTTGCCGCCCATCTCCAGGGCAAGGATCCGCTCGGGATGCCCGGCTGACGCGCGGTGGATCGCCCGGCCGGTGGCGGAGCTGCCGGTGAGAAACAGCCCGTCGAGATCCGGATGGGCGACGAGCGCCTCACCGGTCGACCGCGCGCCCTGGAGCAGGCCAAGGACCCCGGAAGGAACCGCGGCGCGCGCCCATGCCTCGAGCGTGATCTCGGCAACCCACGGGGCCTGCTCGCTCGGTTTGAAGACGACGCAGTTGCCCGCGAGCAGTGCGGGAACGATGTGCCCGTTCGCCAGATGGCCGGGGTAGTTGAACGGCCCGAAGACCGCCACGACGCCATGGGGGCGAAAGCGTGTGACCGCCGGGCCGTTCGCGAACTCGGCGCAGCGCTGCCCGTAGGCCTGAATCGAGATCGCCACCTTGGCGATCATCGTGCGGACCTCCGCGGTGGCCTCCCAGGGCGGCTTTCCCACCTCACGGGAGATCGCGTTCGCCAGGCGGGGCAGGTCGGCCTCGAGCTCTGCGGCGAAGCGGTGAAGCAGGCCCTCGCGATCGGGGCGCGGGGTGTCACGCCAGGCGGGAAACGCCCGACGCGCCGCCACGACGACCCGATCGACGTCGTCGGCATCGGCGGCCGGGCCGCTCCAGATCACGGCTCCGGTACTGGGATCGGTCGAGTCGAACGTGTTCATCGCAGCGGCGCCAGACGAACGGTCTCGCCCTCGACGACATCGAGCGCCGCACGGGTCGCGCGATCGAGTGCCACGGTGCCGTCACCTCGCGCGCCGACCGGTGCGGCGGTGGCGCGAAAATCGAGCCGGTCATTGGCGAGGAGAACCGGTGCTCCCGTGACGTCATTGCCGGCAACAACGGTCAACACCTCGCAGGCCCTCACCGTGCGGATGTCCGCGACCTCGGCGCCGACGATCGGCCCGGCGTCGAAGATGTCGATCTCATGCGTCCACGCAAAGCCCTCCTGCTCGAGGAGATGCCGGGCACCCTCGGTGTCGGGATGCACCCGGCCGATCACTGCGCGGGCCGCCTCGGGGAGCATCGCGACGTAGATCGGATGCCGGGGCATGAGGTCCTCGATCACATCTTTGTCGCCGAGCGAGCTGAGCGCGTCGGCCTGATCGAACTCGCGCAGGAAGAAGTGGCGCCCGACGGCGTCCCAGAACGGCGACTGGCCCGCCGCGTCGAGGTAGCCCCGCAGCTCGGCGATGACCCGGTGGTCGAATCGTTCGGGATGCCCGGCCAGGAAGAGCAACCGGCCCAGCGAGGCCAGCCGCCCGAGCCCTCGGGTGCGCTCGTCGGGTCGCAGAGCAAGGCTGCACAGCTCCGACGGGCCTTTGTGGTCGCGCCGCAGATGCAGCACGTCGAGGCCGCTGTCGACTCCGAGCGGGGCGTGCGCCACGCGTTCGGTGACAACGTCGTAGGTATAGAACGGGTCGAAGCCGCCGACACGGGCCTCGAGGCCGCTGGTGCCGACGATCGCGCCCCAGCCGAGCTCCTCCACAACGAACAGGTAGTGGTCGGCACCCGGCTCGGTAACGCGCGGGTCGAACGCTCGCTCGGAGGCGGCGATCCGCCGCTCGAGGTACTCCGGGTCGGCGCGAAGGGTGGTCAGCCCGACGCCCAGGGCCGCCATGAAGTGGCCGAGCTCCGCGAGGTCGGCCGTCGCAACCGGGCGAAGCACGTGCAGTGCGTCAGCCACCGGCGAGGCCGACGAGGAGGTCGGTCACCAGACCGGCGCGCTCGGGCATGCTGGAAATCCGGCAGCGCTCGCGGGGGCTGTGAATACCGTCACCGACGACGCCGAGGCCATCAAGGGTGGGCAGGCCCGCGTGAGCCATGTTGCTGCCGTCGGATCCCCCGGCGACGTCGGCCCACCTGAGGGTGACCCCGCGCGCGACTCCGGCAGCGCGGTAGCGAGCGAAGAGTTCCTTCGTCGCTGCGTCGATGAGCTTCGGCGGCCGGGTCAGGCCGCCCGCGATGGTGAACGGAACCTCGTGTCGTTTCGTGACGCCGTCGGCGGTGAGCCGAAGAGCCCCGATCACCGCCTGCGCAGCTTCTGTGGATGTCGCCCGGAGGTTGATGAGGGCGGTCGCGTGATCGGGAACGACGTTCACCGCGCGCCCGCCGGAGATCACCCCGATGTTCATCAGCACGCCGTCGGCGGCGTCGCCGATGTGTCTCGCGGTGGCGATGAGGTCGGCGAGGGCGACGATGGCGTTGCGCCCGGCGGCCGGGTCTCTGCCCGCGTGGGCGGCGCGCCCGTGAGCGGTGATCTCGATCTGACCGGTGCCCATCCGCGCCCTCACAACCCGTCCATCCGGCAGGGCCGGCTCGAACACGAGGCCGACATGATGCCGCGCCGCCGCCTCACGAACGAGGTGGAACGACTGCGGCGAGCCGATCTCCTCGTCGGGGACGATCAGCACCTCCCAGCCGAGCGCCTCACGCGCGGGGCTTTCCTCGAACCGGGCGAGCGCCTCGTGCATGACGAGAAGCCCACCCTTCATATCGGCGACGCCCGGGCCGCCCAGGGTGTCGTCGTCGATCAGGATGCAGTGGTCAAACCCGTCGTCAGGGGTGTAGACGGTGTCGTAGTGGCCAACCAGCAGGACCTGTACCGGCGCGTCGGGACGTGCCCGGGCCCGAACCACCGGGGCGAGCGCGCCATCGAGGCCATCGTGCTCGACCGCCGGTGTGATCTCGCCGAAGGCGTCGCGGAGAACCGCTGCCATGGCGTCGAGACCCGCCCCGTCCGCCGAACCCGACGGGATCTCGCACCACTCGATGAGCCGGTCACGGAGGCGGTCCACGCGGCGGACACTAGTCCCCCGCGGGCCTACACTGCCGCGCATCGACACCACGCCCGACCTCCTGAAATCTCTTCACCCGGCCGGTCGCGGCCCCGCGGTGGCGATGGTTCTGGCGGCCATCGTCTCGGTTCAGGTCGGTGGCGCGATCGCGGTGAGCCTCTTCGACGAGC
Organism: Thermoleophilia bacterium; assembly: GCA_031362405.1. Lineage (GTDB taxonomy): Bacteria > Actinomycetota > Thermoleophilia > Miltoncostaeales > Miltoncostaeaceae > JANLSO01. The sequence goes on from JANLSO010000052.1 coordinate 18,463, forward strand.
TGTCGCCGGCCGGAGTGGCTCTTTTGCGGTTGGCGATCGCGGCCGTGGTGATGGGCGTCTGGGTGGCCGCGACGCACGGGGCGCAGGGCTTCGTCCTCACCGTGCCGATCGCGTTGCTCGGCACGGATATCGCGCTGATGAACCTCGCGCTTTATGAGGCGGCTGACCGCATTCCCCTGGGCCCGGCCGTCGCGCTCGAGTTCCTCGGGCCGCTCGGCCTCGCCCTGGCCCTGTCGCGCCGCCCCGCCGATGTGGTTGTCGCCCTCATCGCCCTGGCGGGAGTGCTCGTGCTGCGCCCGGTCGGCGGCTCGCTCGACCCCCTCGGGGCGGGCCTCGCCGTGGTCAGCGGTGCACTGTGGGCCGGGTACATCCTGTTGATCCGCCGCGTCAGCGATCGCACCGCGGGAATCGCCGCCCTGGGCCCTGCGTTCATGGTGGGTGCCGTCCTCATCGCCCCGATCGCGATTATTCACGGTCTCGACGGCATCAGCGGTGCCCACGTGCTGAGCGCGGGCGTCGTGGTGGCGGTGCTCAGTTCGGTCGTGCCGTACGGGCTGGAGCTGGCGGCGATTCGGCATCTGCCCTCGCGCGTCTTCGGTGTCCTGATGAGCATCGAGCCCGCCTTTGCGGCGCTCGCCGGCCTCGCGATCCTGGGCCAGCGCCTCAGCGTCACGCAGGTCATCGGGATCACCCTCGTGGTCGCGGCCTGCGCTGCGGCAACGGCCGCTGTCGAGCCATCCGGGCCCTCTCAGGTAACTCACAGCAGTCCGCCTTAGGGTCGTGGCCCATGAGACGACTTCTGACTTTCTCCCTCCTGCTCACGGCGATGGCCGTCGCCGCGTTCGCCGTCGCATTGACCACGACGACACCGGCCGACGCCATCTACACGTGCCCGAGCGACGCGTTCCCCGATCTGACGGGAACGCGCGCAGGAAGCGGCTACGCCGCGCCTGCCGTCGCCGCCGGCTGCACCTCGACACAGCTCATCGTCACCTCGAACGGGATAATCGGCTACACCTTCGCGCCCACGACCCCGAACGCGCTGGCCGCTCAGCACTACACCTGGAAGGTCCCGAGGACCCCGCGTAGGGCCGCGACGACCACGAGCATCGTGAACACCCTCGGCACGCTCGGGTTCACGGTCACCGGCCTTCCGGTCTACGGGCCCACCGAAGGGCCGTTCCCCCCGACCAAGGCCTTTGGAGACCCGGTCTACAACAAGATCGTCGACACCTGCGGTGGCCACACGGGGCCCCGATCCGACTACCACAACCATGCCCTGAACATCGTCGCCGCGTGCAATCTCAAGAAGCGGTCGGTGGTGGGATACGCCCTCGACGGCTTTCCGATCTACGGCCGCGCCGGCTGCCTCAACAAGGCCTGCACAAGAATCGCCACAATGAAATCCGGCTACGTGAAGACCGGCGACCCCACGAGCAATTCGTGGTCGGCATACACCTACAAGAAGAGCAGCACGGCGACGGTCCTCGATACGTGCAACGGGCGCCTCGAGCCCGATGGGACGTACGGGTACCACGCGACGGCGGGCTTCCCGTACATCATCGGCTGCTACCGAGGAACACCCACCACGCAGGCCGGTCCCGCCGGGGCGCCGATGCCACCGATGTAGCGAGTCCGGAAAGCGAGGCGTCGTGGACAGTGGTGGTGCAGGAACCCCGTGACGCGAGTGCATAAATGGTGCCAGACACCATTTATGCACTCGTCAACGAGCTCGTCGCGTGGGGCCGCGCGCGACGACAGCTACCCTTGGGGAATGCGCGTCGACAAGCTCTGGGGTTACGCACAGCTCGCCCGGCTGTGGGGCCGTTCACTCGTGATCGCCGCCGCGCTGGTCCTGGGCGTCGCGGTGCTCGTGCAGGCCGGCAACGACGACGGCCTCGGTGGCCGATGGTTCGTCGTCGCGGGCATCGCGTTCGCGACGGCGGTGGCGTTGTTCTTTTTTCTGCTGCGGATGTGGATGCGTCAGACCGCGCTGTTTTCGACGCGCCTCGGTACGGCCAAACCGGTGCCGAGGACGCCACGTCTCCTCGAAGCAGAAGCGCGCGACTGGCGCCGCTGGGCCGTCTATATGGTGGTCTTCCTGTTCGTCGGCAGCGCCTTCATGCTGCTTTTCCTCGTGGGGCTCCTGGGCACCGGCGGTACCGCGGAGGGTGTGGTGGCCGGCTGCATCGCCGCGTGGGGCCTCGTCACCCTCGAAGATGTTCGTCGCATCACCGCCAGCGAGGCCGCCGAAGGGCGGCGGTACTTCGCGGCATGCCCGCGGCCGCTCGGAGTTGCAGACCACCTGGTGTGGAGGCCCGCAGACCCGCCCGGGCTTTGAGAAACACGTCGGTTGGGATACCCTCCGGGGTATCACGATGACAAGTGTCCGAAGGAGACGGCGTGGCGGAAGAACGTGATCTGATCATCATCGGTGGCGGGCCCGCGGGCCTCACCGCCGCCATCTATGCGGCCCGGGCGAACGTCGCCCCACTGATCGTCGAGGGCTACGCGGCGGGCGGGCAGCTGATGATCACCACCGACGTCGAGAACTACCCGGGTTTCCCGATGGGTGTTCAGGGGCCGGAGCTGATGCAGATGTTCCGCGACCAAGCCGAGCGTTTCGGCGCGGAGTTCCAGTCGATCGACGTCACCAAGGTCGATTTTTCGAGCAGCCCGTTCGGCGTCTGGGCCGACGACACCGAGTACCGCGCCAAGAGCGTGATCATCTCGACCGGGGCATCGGCCCGGTGGCTGGGCCTCGAGAGCGAGACCCGTCTGCGCGGCTACGGCGTCAGCTCATGCGCCACATGCGACGGCTTCTTCTTCAAGGACAAGACGATGGTGGTCGTCGGTGGTGGCGACACCGCCATGGAAGAGGCCCTCTTCCTCGCGCGGATGGCCTCCGAGGTGATCGTCGTGCATCGGCGCGATGAGTTTCGCGCCTCGAAGATCATGGCCGACCGGGTAATCGCCCACCCGAAGATCCGCGTGCGCTGGAACGCCGATGTCGACGAGGTTCTTGGTGAGACGGCGGTCGAGGCCGTGCGCGTCCGCGACACGGTGACCGGAGAACTCGACGACATCCCCGCTCAGGCGATCTTCGTGGCGATCGGCCACACGCCGAACACCTCGCTCTTCGCCGACACCGGTGTCGAGATGACATCCGAGGGGTACCTCATCACCGATGGCACACGCACCAACATCGACGGGGTCTTCGCCTGCGGCGATGTGCAAGACACGGTCTACCGCCAGGCGATCACGGCCGCCGGCAGCGGCTGCATGGCCGCCATCGATGCCGAGCGGTGGCTCGAAGAGGCCGCACATGCTCCGACTACTTCCGCAATCGCGTAAAGGACGAATCCGAAATGGCTGAAGGCGTGCTCGAGATCACGGCAGACAACTTCCAGGCACTGGTACTCGAAAGCGAGAAGCCGGTGCTGATCGACTTCTGGGCCGAGTGGTGCGGCCCGTGCCGCATGATCGCGCCCGTCGTCGAGCAGATCGCCAAAGAGCGCAGCGACACCCTCGTCGTCGGCAAGCTCGACGTCGACGCGCACGGCGCGATCGCCCAGCAGTACGGCGTGCAGGGAATCCCGTTCCTAGCGCTTTTCGAGAACGGCAAGGTCGCCAAGCAGGCCGTCGGGGCGATGCCGAAGGCCGCCCTCGAAAAGCAGCTCGGGCTCGAGTAGGAGGGGCCTACGATGCCAACGTACGACCTCGTCTGCGGCGATTGCAACACTCAGTTCGAGCGTTTTCGCCAGGGCTTTTTGCGCGATGTCGACCGGGTCTGCCCGCAGTGCAATTCGGTGAAGGTGCAGCAGCGCTTCACCGGGTTCGTGACGGCCCGCCCGAGCAAGGGTGATGGTGGACCGGCCAGCGTGAAGAGCTTCGGCGGGGGCTGCTGCGGCGGCGCCTGCGGGTGCGGATGAGCACCACCCCCGCATCACCGCCCGATCAGCTGGTCGTCCGCCTGAAACGGGCGGAAGGCCAGCTGCGCGGCGTCCAGCGGATGCTCGATGAGGGCGCCGAGTGTCGGCAGGTGCTCACCCAACTGTCGGCCGTGAAGGCCGCGATCGATCAGGTGGGTCTGCAGATCATCAGCGAGCGACTGCGCACGTGCGTCACCGACGGCGGCCAGGATTGCATCGAGCAGTTCGACGACGCGGTCGCCACCTTCCTGAGGTTCGCCAGCCTCGCGAAGTAACCGGTCTACGCGAGAACGGTCAGATGATCATGGGTGGCAGCGGGAATTGCCGCGAGCGACAGTGATTGATCGAACGTGACCAGCCGTCCGTTGCGGGCCTTCGCCAACGCGAGCAAGTACGCGTCGGTTACCTGGCGCGGTCCGTGCAACCGCGATTCATCGACGATCGATGAATCGAGCACACTGACGTCGCACGCCCAGAATTCGTGATATGGGCCACCGCAGGCGCCGCGCAGAAGAGCGATTGCGTGCGTGGTCGAGATCGCGTTCGGGTAACGCGGCTGGCTGATGATTCGAACAAAGCCATTCTCAGTGATCGCGCACGACGCCCAGCCGTCGTCGATTTCCCGCTCGAGCCAGCCGCGCGCCCGCCGGTGATCCACATGGTCGAGATCGAGAAGAGCAAGAAGGACATTCACGTCGAGGAGCGCCCGCCTCACTCAGGCTCGTCTTCCCTCAGCTGGTCGATCAACGCGTTCGAGACCGTGCCGCCACGTGACGGCAGAGGACGGAACCCATGGAACTCGACGCCCCCGACCACCGGCATCCGATGCTGGCCCGTCAATGCCTGGCGAGCAAGATCCGACAGCACATCTCCGGCGCTGCGCTTTTCTCGACGCGCTCGCTCCTTCACGGCAAGAAGAACATCGTCGTCGAGGCTGAGAGTCGTGCGCACGCATCTGATGTTAGCGCATCACAGGAACCCGTGCAGGTCGCCAAGGTCAACGAGCGAGTCGATGCGCGGGCTGAGCGACGGATGGCGGGCGTCGCGATCGATCAAGACCGCCTCAAGGCCCGCAATGAGGGCTCCTGCCAGGTCGCAGACAGGATCGTCTCCGCAGTGAACAGCCTCCCCAGCACCCACACCGGCACGCCGCAGGGCCTCGGCGAACACACGGGCGTCGGGTTTGCCGACGCCGACGTCGGCGCTGGTGACGACCGCCTGGAATCGATCGAGGATTCCCAGACGCTCGAGCTCTGTCGGCAGGTCGTAGTCCCAGTTGCTGGCCACGACGATGGGCAATCCCGCGGCGTCGAGGGCGTCAAGAGCGGGGAGCACGTCATCGAAGAGCTGAAACCGCAGGGCGTCTACGAGCATCTCGGTCAGTGGCCCCGGCGGCGGCGGGTCGAGCAGCTCGCCCGCCAGGATGCCGGCACACTCGCGGCGCAGCGCGGCAAGGGTCGTGGCGTCGCGTCCGCGATCGTGGTGGGCGCGATAGAAGCGGATCTCCGCCGTCAGGCCTCGTTCAACCGCGGCCATCGGGTTGAGGTACCCGGCCTCGGCGAGCGCACGGTGCAGAATCGGCGCCGGAGGAACGAGCGACAACATCGTGCCGTACGCGTCGAGGAGAACAGCCCGGATGCGCGCCATGGTGAGGGATGCTACGCGCGGCGGCCTCGGGACTTCGGCGATTCAGGGCGTCCGGTTTATACTCGCCGGGCGTATTTGTGGGGCGGAGGGTCGACAACGTGACGCGACGTCGACGGGCCATCGCAGTTTTAGGGTGTGTTGGCGCGCTCGGAGTGGTGTGGGCGCCGTCGGTCATCGCCGACCGGTACGCGAGCGGCCCCGGCGGCACCGATGGGGTTCTCACCCGCCCCGATCGTGGTTGGGAGTTCGTGGTCAATGCGATTCGCGCGTCTCGTGGCGCACAACTGGGCTCCTCATCACGCGCCCTCGCGCGGGCCCAGGCGATCTGGAACAGCGGCCCGGCGGCGCGAAGCGTGAAGCTCACCTACATGGACGGCCCGTTTTCGCTCCTCCTGCCCGGGGGCACCACATCCGCGGTGAGCCCATCGTCTCGGTTCGGGTGGTCGGTGTTCGGCAGGGTCCGCGGAGAGCGTGAGCCCCGGATGATCGGCCTACTCGATTACGAAACCGGTCGCCTCGACTGGGATATCACCCGCGAGGTCGCGCGATGAGCCCCCTTCGTCACACGCGGCGCGGGCGTCAGCGCTTTGATCGACGCACCAAGGTGCGCCGACGGCGCATCATCGCCGGCGTCGGTGCGGCCGTCGTCGCCGGCGGTGTACTGGCAACGGGGATCACCATCCACGCCGTGGGGGAGTCGCTGGAAGGACGCGAGTTCGTCTCGATCCGCGAGGGTCAGAACACTCGGATCTACGACAAAGACGGCAAGATTCTCGGCTACATCGCCGGCACCACCAACCGTACGGCGGTCCGCAGCAGGCGCATTCCGAAGTTCCTCAAGGACGCCACCGTGGCGATCGAGGACAAACGCTTTTACGACCACGATGGCGTCGACTACCGCCGTCTGGTTGGCGCCGCGGTGAAAGACATCCAGACCGGATCGGCCCGCGAGGGCGGCAGCACGATCACGATGCAGCTGATGAAGACCCTCTACAAGCCGGGCGCCGGGCGCACGTTCAGTAAGAAGGTCGAAGAGTCGTGGCTCGCGTTCCAGTTCGAGAGCCGCAACACCAAAGACGAGATTCTCGCCGCGTACCTCAACAGCGTCTTCTACGGCAACAACGCGGGTGGCGTGCAGGCGGCCTCACTGACGTACTTCAACAGGGACGTCTGGGACATCACCCTTCCCCAGGCCGCGCTGCTGGCCGGTCTTCCGCAGGCACCATCCGACTACGACCCGTTCTGCGATCCGGCGAAGAGCAAGAACTGCGAACCGGGTGCGGCCCTCGCGCGGCGCAACGTGGTGCTCGACCAGATGGCCGAGCAGGGGTACATCACCCCCGAGCGCGCCGCGAAGGCCAAGAAGACGGACCTCCAGCTCAAACCGGGCAACGCCTACAAGAAAAAGGCCGAGGGCTATTTCTTCGAGTACGTGCGCCAGAAGCTGATCGCCGACCCCGACGTTGGTAAGAAGGCCGTCCAGCGCGGCG
>JANLSO010000068.1:0-2732 GCA_031362405.1 Thermoleophilia bacterium
ACGCGATCCGCGACTCGACCGACGGGTCGCGATCAAGGTGCTTCCCGAGGCGTTCGCGCGCGACCCCGAACGGCTCGCCCGTTTCGAGCGCGAGGCGCGCCTGGTGGCATCGCTCAACCACCCCAACATCGCCGGCATCTACGGGATCGAAGAGGACCAGGGCGGCCATCGATTCCTCTCGCTCGAATACGTCGAGGGCGACACGCTGGCGGAGCGGGTCCTGCGGGGGCCGCTGTCGCTCGACGAGACGCTGGAGGTCTGCCGCCAGATCGCCGCGGCGCTCGAGGCCGCGCACGAGGGCGGCATCGTGCACCGCGACCTGAAGCCCGCGAACATCAAGGTCACGCCGGCGGGCGAGGTCAAGGTGCTGGACTTCGGGCTCGCCAAGGGCGAGGCCGGCTCGGAGTCGTCCTCCGGTCTTTCCCACTCGCCCACGATGGCCCTGAGCGCGACCGGCGCCGGCGTCATCCTCGGGACGGCAGCCTACATGAGCCCGGAGCAGGCCCGCGGCAAGACCGTCGACAAGCGTTCTGACATCTGGTCGTTCGGCTGCGTGCTCTACGAGTGCCTGACCGGCCGCCAGGCGTTCGCCGGCGAGACCGTTTCGGACATGATCGCGCGCATCCTCCAGGGCGAGCCGGACTGGAACGCACTCCCGGCCGCGACGCCCGAGCGGGTGCGCGGGCTGTTGCGCCGCTGTCTCGAGAAGGACGTGCGGCGCCGGCTCCGCGACATCGGCGACGCGCGCATGGAGATCGAAGACGTGCAGTCGGTGCGAGCGTCCGGTTCGTCGATCCAGGCGGCCGCCGCGACGGCGCCGGGAGCACCCCGATGGATCGAGTGGTCGCGCCTCGCGGCCGTCGCGCTGCTCGCGGCCGCAGTGGCGTGGTTCGCGCCACGGGCATTCAACCGCCCCGCAACGGTGCCGCCTTCGCGCTTCGAGATTCCCCAGCCCGAAGACGTGTTCCTGGACACGGACGGGGCCTCGTTCGCGCTCTCCCCCGACGGCCGCACGTTGGCCTTCCTCGCGAACGACTCCACTGGCGTCGCACGCATCTGGCTGAGACCTCTCGAGTCCACCGAGGCCAAACCGATCGCCGGCACGGACAGGGCGACCCGCCTGATCGTCTGGTCCCCGGACGGCCGGCACATCGCGTTCACCAGCCAGGAGAAGCTCAGGAAGATCGCCGTGGCGGGCGGGGACGCCGAAGTCGTTTGTCCGATCAAGTCGGTCCGCGGTGCCAGCTGGGGCGAGGATGGCGTGATCCTCCTCGCGCTCAACTCGAATGGCTGCATCTACCGCGTTCCGGCCGACGGTGGCGAGCCGCAGCCGGTGACCACGCTCGACTCGACGCGCGGAGAGACGGCGCATCGTTTCCCGCAGTTCCTGCCCGACGGACGGCACTTCCTGTTCACCGTACTTCCGGAGCGCGCGGGAAAGGTCGAAACCTACGTCGGCTCGCTCGATTCGCCCGAGCGCCGACTGTTGCTGTCGGCGGACACCGGGGTGACCTGGGCGCCACCCGGCAACCTCCTGTTCGCGCGCGACGGCAGGCTGATGTCCCAGGGGTTCGATGCGCGCGCGCGCGCCTTGCGCGGCGAGCCCACGTCCCTGGGCGATGCGGTCACCGCGACGGAGTTCGCTGGCGGCCCGATCGTGACGGCTTCGCGGACCGGCACGATCGCCTTCGGCACGTCGCGCGTGACGAATCAGCGCCTCGCCTGGTTCGACTACGCCGGCCAGGAGACCGCATCCATCCCGGTTGCACCCGGGCCCTACGTCGGCGTCTCGCTCTCACCAGACGACCGGCGCGCCGCGCTCATGCGATTCGAGTCGGCAGACGCGAAGGACATCTGGATCACCGACCTCGAGCGTGGGGTGGCCTCTCGCCTGACCGACGAGCAAGGAACGAGTGAAGCCGCAAGGTGGTCCCCGGACGGAACGCGCATCGCCTACCAGTGGAGCGAGCATTCGCTGCAGGTCTTGAAGATCCGGTCACTCGTGACGGACTCCGTGTCGACGTTCCTGGACACCGACCCGCTCTTCAAGCAGTTCCACGGCTGGACGCCCGACGGCCGCAGCCTCATCTACTCCCGGCTGGATCCCGTGTCCCAGTGGGACCTCTGGGTACTCCCGCTCGATGGCGATCGCAAACCTCGTCCCTACCTGAAGACTCGCTTCATCGAGCTCGGCGGCCAGGTTTCACCCGACGGTCGGTGGCTCGCCTACCAGTCCGACGAGTCCGGGCAGATCGAAGGCTACGTGCAGTCGTTTCCCGTACCCGGAGGCAAGTACCAGGTCACGACCGGAGGTGGCGTCATCGCCGGTTGGAGCCCGGATGGCAAGCAGCTCATCTACCGGCTGAACTCCGATCCGCTCCACGGCTTCGAGGCGGACGTGCAAGCCGGTGCTGAGTTTCGGCTCGGCCCGCCCCGTGCGGCCATCACGTGGCCGAAGGACAATCGGGGGCTCACGCGATCCCGGACCAGCAGGCGAATTCTCGGACTGCTCAGTGCGGAGAAGAGCCCGAGGAAGTCGATCACGATCGTGATCGACGGATTACCCTGAACCCTGAGGTTCCCATGACCCTCTCCATCGTCGGTGCCGTTTTCGTGCTCGTCCTTCTCTCGGGACTGCGCGTCGCACAGGAGTACCAGCGCGGCGTGCTCTTCCGGCTGGGTCGGTTCAAGGGGCTGCGCGGACCCGGGCTGTTCTGGATCGTTCCCCTCGG